>JBGSLA010000082.1:0-20327 GCA_041740935.1 Desulfobaccales bacterium
GGCCGGGAGCCCCAGCCGCCGCTGGTGGTGAGCCTGCCCCGGGGCGGGGTGCTCTGCGGCGCCTGCGGCCAGGGCGACCCCGGGCCCCTGGTGACCCTCAATCCAGGCGCCTGGAAGCTCCTGCGCCTGGCCTTGGAGCTGCCGCCGGAAAAATTAAACCGCCTGCGCTTCCCGCCGGGGCAGCGGGGTCAGAGCCTGAGCCTCCTGCGCCGCTTCATCCGCCACCACCAGGGCCGGGACCTGAAGGCCTGGGTTTTCTGGGATAAGGTGGCCAAGGGGGGCGCAGCCTTATGATAACCGCTCTCCTCGTGGGCTTGCGGTCCACCCGTAAATCACGAAAAGACTGGTTTTTGACCCTGGACCCTGGACCTTGGACTTTTCAGGACAGGATAGAATGAAAAACGTCTCTACTCCTGGAAGCAAAACTTCGAGGTAAACCATCCGTGAACTGGCCCTTTTCATTAAAAACCGAAACCGCTGCGGTAATTGCACTGTTCTTTCTCCTTTTCCTCCTCGAAAACCTGATACCCCTGCGCCGGCGCAAACGCCCCCAGAGTCGACGTCTGGCCGTGAATCTGGTCATCACCGCCCTGTCCTTCGGGGTGGGGGTGGCCGTGGTGCGGCCGGTGGCCCTCCTGGGAGTGGCCTCCTGGGTCCAAGCCGCGGGGGTTGGTCTTCTCCCCTGGTCGGGTCTGCCCTTCTGGGTGCAGTTCGGATTGGGTTTTTTATGGATGGATTTCACCTTTTACTGGTGGCACAGGTATAATCACGTCTATCCCCTGTTGTGGCGCTTCCACAACGTGCACCACATCGATCCGGACATGGACGTCACCACCGCGTTCCGCTTCCATTTCGCTGAAACCTTCTATTCCACCGCGTTCCGGGTCGTGCAGGTGGGCGTGGCGGGCATCATGCCCTTTACCTATCTCCTTTATGAGTTCATTTTTGTCCTGGCCACCATGTTTCACCACAGCAATCTGCGTCTGCCCTTCGCCCTGGAACGCTGGCTGAACACCATCATCGTCACTCCCCGGATGCACGGGGTGCACCACTCCGCGGTGGGCCCCGAAACCAACTCCAACTACTCCGTCATCTTCCGCTGGTGGGACCATATTCATAAAACCTTGCGGCTGAACATCCCCCAGAACAAAATCGTCATCGGCGTGCCGGGGTACCTGCGCCCCGAAGACAACTCGTTGCTCCGCCTCATCATTATGCCCTTTTCCCGGCAGCGCCCCTACTGGCGCTGGCCCAGCGGCAAGGGGTCCATCCACCCGCCCCTGGAAGTGGCCGATCCCACGGTCATGGTAAAATGATGCAACAAAAAGGGACCCCGGCTTCTGCGCCTGAATTTTGGCGAAACATTACAAGCGGTTAATTCAAATCCCACCTCATTTGTGAAGATACCTGGCGGGAACAGCACCTCAAAGGAAGGAGAGTCGCTTGAAACTCAAAAACCAACGCGTGGCCATCCTGGTGGAAAATCTCTATCAGGACCAGGAGGTCTGGCACCCCTTTTATCGCCTCACCGAAGAAGGGGCCCAAGTAACAGTGGTGGGGAGCGGCAGCGCCAAAACTTACACCAGCAAGTTCGGCTATCCCATCGACGCGGACAAGTCGGCCGGGGAGGTGTCCGCGGCGGAGTTTGACGCGGTGATCATCCCCGGGGGCTACGCCCCGGATATTATGCGGCGCTCTCCGGACATGGTGAAACTGGTGCGGGACGCGGTCTTGGCCGGCAAGGTGGTGGCCTCCATCTGCCACGGCGGCTGGCTTTTGGCTTCGGCCAAGGTCCTGCAGGGGAGGACCGTCACCTCCTTTTTCGCCATCAAGGACGATCTGGAGCACGCCGGCGCCACTTTCATCGATGCCGAAGTGGCGGTGGACGGCAATCTCATCACCTCCCGCCAGCCCGAGGACCTGCCGGCCTTTCTCCGGGCCATCATCGCCGCACTGGCAAAGTAATTCGGCCATAAGGCGGGAAACCCCGGCGCCCCCCGCCTTTGCCTCTGAAAAGATTGTGCGTGGAACCGCCGCGCCCGGCGCTTCAATATTTTCAGATAAAATCATTTTAATACTCAGGGAAATAAGCCCCCCTGTCCTGTGACAGGTCACGGGACAGGGCCAATTCGCCTGCCTCCCCTCCCCAGTAATTTAATAATAATTTCAATATGATAGTTGTTTTTCACCGTTTGGCAGGTAGTTTGCAACTATTTGAAATGAATAAAAAATTTACAGTACTCCCTAAATCTCTTCTCCATTATGGTGACAAAAACCTTATTTGAACTGGAAACAGAATCTCCTTACCGGGATAATCCTGAGGTAAAAATAAGGGAATAACTTAGGAGATAGCCTGATGACTTTGGATCCTCAGAATTCTCTTGCTGCTCGGGACCATCGTCGGGATTGGTCGAGCCCGCCGGCGCCGGGGGGCGCCCCCCGCCACTGGCTCACCGGGTCTCCCGCTGCCGGGGACCCGGAACTGGACTCCTTGAATCGGGCCCTGGTGGCCGGCCTGATGCTGGAGGTTATGCTCGAACACCCGGCCCTGGTGGAGGAGCCAAGTTCAGGGTGTCATCGCCTCAAGGCCTATCTGAGGAAGACCCTGGCCGTTCATCTGGCAGGCCGCATTCCGTTGGCCTCCTTCCACACCCTGGCCCAGGGTCTGGACCACTGGTTTGCGGTTATTTACCCCCTGCTGGCTGACGCCGGCCACACCAAAGCCCCCTCCATCCCGGCCCAGGCGTTGCGGCCCTCACCTTCCGCTTCCCTCCGGGAGGATCTCTTCAGCGAGGCTCTGGCCAAGACTCCGGGGCTTATTCCCCAGCGTCGCCACCGGAAGCTGGACCGGGAAAAACTGAAAAATTTCTTAGAAGGCACCGGGGGAAATTGGTTTCGCCTGCGGGATTTTGAGACCCATTTCGGCATGGACCGGAAAACCGCCTGGGAATATGTCCAGAAACTTTTGCAAAACGGGATCCTGGTCCATAACCAGGGTCATTCCAGCGCGGTGCGCTACCGGGTCGAGGGCCGGTTCCTCAAGCCGGGTTGGATGACCCCGGCGGAGCCGGCGGGCCAAACCGCGGCATCCAGCCATTCCCATTAGGGCTGGCGGCCTGGACTCATTTTTTGGTTGCCATGCTCCTGTCCCTGGAAAAGCCGGAAATGGTGCGTGAAACGCACTGACCACTGATCACTGGTTACTGATCACTGGTTACTGGTTACTGGTCACTTCCTCCATGGTGAACAGGCGCCATCCCCTGAGCTTTTCAGACCCAGCCGCACGCCGCTGTTGCCAATAGTTTCCCGGCCCCATCGCCTCAAAACCTCCAGAGTCCCAGCCGCGCCCCAATAATGTCATTGACCACCCTTCCCTCTTCGTGATAATGTTCACAGATTAATAGCCATACATGGAGTCGCTTTTCCCATGATACGAGATCAGTACGCCGAAACCCTGCCCCGGGAAGAGCTTGAGGCCTTGCAGGTGCGCCGTCTGAAGAATGTGCTGGAGCGGGTCTATCATCTGGTCCCCTTCTACCGCCGGCGCCTGGACGAGGCGGGATTCAAACCCGGGGATCTTCAAACCCTGGCGGACCTGGAACATCTGCCGTTCACCACCAAGCAGGACATCAGGGATAATTATCCCTTCGGCCTGTTCGCGGTGCCCATGGAGCAGGTGGTGCGCCTCCACGCCTCCTCCGGCACCACCGGCAAATCCACCCCGGTGGGCTATACCGCCCGGGACCTGGACACCTGGGGGGAGCTCATCGCCCGGGTCCTGGCGGCCGGGGGCGTCCACCGCGGAGACATCGTGCACGTGGCCTACGGCTATGGCCTGTTCACCGGCGGCCTGGGCTTTCATTACGGCGTGGAGCGCCTGGGCGCCGCGGTGATCCCGGTCTCCGGCGGCCAGACCCGCCGTCAGATCATGCTCCTCCAGGACTTCGCTCCCGACGTTATCTGTTGCACCCCCTCCTTTGCGCTCTATCTGGCCGAAGTGGGCCGGGAGATCGGGGTGGATTTCAAGGACACCAAACTCCGGGTGGGCTTTTTCGGGGCCGAGCCCTGGAGCGAAGCCATGCGCCAGGAAATCGAAGCCCAGCTTCACCTCGACGCCCTGGACATTTACGGCCTCTCCGAAGTCATGGGCCCCGGCGTGGGAGTGGAGTGCCTGGAAGCCAAACAGGGCCTGCATCTGTTCGAAGACCACTTCCTTCCGGAAATCATCGACCCGGTCACCCTCAAGCGCCTGCCCCCTGGGGAAACCGGGGAGTTGGTGTTCACCACCCTGACCAAAGAGGCCTTTCCCCTGATCCGCTACCGCACCCGGGACGTGACCAACCTGGATTACACCCCGTGCCGCTGCGGCCGCACCATGGTCCGCATGAGCCGCATCAAGGGACGCAGCGACGACATGCTCATCATCCGCGGGGTCAACGTCTTCCCGTCCCAGATCGAGTCGGTGCTCATGGACGTCCCCGGGGTGGCCCCCCACTATCAGCTTATCGTGGACCGGGAAGGACTCCTGGACACCCTGGAAGTGGCGGTGGAAGTGGATGAAACCGTGTTTTCCGATGAGGTCAAGCACCTGCAAAAACTGGCCAAGACCATCGAAGCCCGCATCAAAGATTACCTCACCGTTTCGGTAAAGGTGCGGCTGGTGGAGCCCCGGACCATCCCCCGGAGCGAAGGCAAGGCCCAGCGGGTCATCGACCGGCGGCAACAGTAAGGAGGCAGCCCATGAAGGTTGAGCAGATTTCAGTCTTTCTGGAAAACAAGGCCGGCCGCCTGGCCGAAGTCACCCGGGTTCTGGGGGAGGCCGGCGTCAACATCCGGGCCCTGTCCCTGGCCGACACCACCGATTTCGGCATTCTCCGCCTTATTGTGGACCGGTTTGACGAAGCCCGGGAAATGTTGAAATCGAAGGGCTTTACCGTGGGCAAAACCGAGGTGGTGGCCATCGAAGTGCCGGACCGCCCCGGCGGCCTGGCCTCGGTCCTGGCCATCCTGGCCCAGGCCGGCATCAACGTGGAGTATATGTACGCCTTTGTGCAGCACAGCGGTAAAAACGCGGTGATCATTTTCCGGTTTGACAATCTGGACGAGGCCATTCACCTTTTGCAAAAAGAAGGCATTCACATTTATAAAGGTGAAGAAGTTTACCGGTTGTAAGGGAAATCACGAGGGAGGATAGTTATGAAAGCCAGAGTGGTAGTGGGAATTCTTTTGGCGGTATGCCTGGGACTATTGGTGCTGTTGGGCGGCTGCACCTCCGAAAAACCGGCGGTGGTGGTGGGGGGCATTTTTTCCATCACCGGGCCAGCCTCCTATCTGGGTGAGCCGGAACGCAACACCCTGCAGATGATGGTGGACGACCTCAACGCCAAGGGCGGCATCAAGGGTCAGCCGGTCAAAGTGGTGATCTATGACGACGAGGCCAATGTCACCAAGGCCCGTTTGCACGCCGAAAAGCTGGTCACCAACGACAAGGCCCTGGCCGTCATCGGCCCCAGCCTGACCCACACTTCCATGACGACCCTCGATGTCACCCAGAAAGCCAAGGTGCCGCTCATTTCCTGCGCCGCCGGGGTGGACATCACTTCTCCCGCCAAGGACCGGGCCTGGGTGTTCAAGACGGCCCAGACCGACCAGATGGCGGTCAGCCGCATCTATCAGTATTTGCAGAAACAAGGCCTGACCAAGGTGGCCGTTTTCACCGTGTCCACCGGTTTCGGCATTTCCGGCAAAAAACAGCTTGAGGAGCAGGCCGCCAAATACGGCATCACCATCGCGGCCAACGAGGTCTTCGGGGAAAAAGACACCGACATGACCCCCCAGCTTACCAAGATCCGGGGGGCCAACGCCCAGGCGGTCATCTGCTGGGGCACCGGTCCGGCCCCGGCCCTGGTGGCCAAAAACATGAAGCAGCTCGGCTTCACCATTCCCCTGATCCAGAGCCATGGGGCCGCGTCCAAGAAGTTCATTGAACTGGCCGGGGACGCCGCGGACGGCATTCTTATGCCCGCCGGCAAGCTCGCCATCTTTAAACAGCTGCCCGACACCGATCCGCAGAAAAAGGTGTGCCAGGCTTACGACGACATGTATCGCAAAAAATTCAACGCCCCGGCCTCCAGCTTCGGCGGCTATGCCTATGACGCCATGCAGATGCTGAAAATGGCCGTGGAAAAAGTCGGCATGGACAAAGCCAAAATCCGGGACGCCATCGAGGGCACCAAAAATTACGTGGGCGTCAGCGGCATTTTCAACATGAGCCCCGAGGACCACAACGGCCTGACCCCCGAGGCCTTTGTCATGGTGAAAATCGACAAGGGTGATTTCAAGTATCTGGAATAAATAATAAACATCAACAGGTGGCCGGTGGACGGGCCCGAGCAAACCGAGACACCGGCCGCCTTCGTGATTTGTTCCCTGGTTATCGCCTCGGCGATTTTCCTCATTCCAACTGAAGAGACTGCGCACCATTCCTGCTGACCCCTGACTGCTGGTCACCGGCTACCGCTTTGGAAACCCTGGCCCCTCTGCTCCAGTATCTGATTTCCGGCCTTACCAACGGGGCCATCTACGCGCTCATCGCCCTGGGCTTCGGCATTATTTACAACGCCACCACCATCATCAATTTTGCCCAGGGGGAGATGGTCATGCTGGGGGCCATGTGCGCCATCAGCTGCTACCATATTTTCCCTTCTCTGCCGGTGGCCTTTGTGGCCGGGGTGGCCGCGGTGACCCTGGTGGGCCTCCTGTTTGAACGCCTGGCTCTGCGCCCCGTCCGGGACCAATCTCCCATAGTCCTTATCATCATCACCGTGGGCGCCGCGGTCTTTTTCGAGGGCGTGGCCATGATGCTCTGGGGCAAGGAGGCCTACTCCTTGCCTCCCTTCACCGGCAGCGACCCCCTGCATATCATGTCCGCCACCCTGCTTCCCCAGAATCTCTGGGTCATCGGCCTGGGGGGCCTTTTGGTGCTGCTCCTGGAGGGCTTTTTCCGCTTCACCCTGGTGGGCAAGGCCATGCGGGCCTGCGCCTACAACCGCCAGGCCGCCCAGTTGGTGGGCATCCCGGTCAGCCGCATGGTGCAGCTTTCCTTCGGGTTGTCCGCCGGCCTCGGGGCCGTGGGGGGCATTCTGGTGGCGCCCCTGACCCTGGGGGTTTACGATATGGGGTCCATGTTGGGCCTCAAGGGGTTCTCCGCCGCCATCCTGGGCGGCCTGGGCAGCATCCTCGGGGGTGTCCTGGGGGGTCTGCTCATCGGCGTGGCCGAGGCTTTGACCAGCGGGCTCTTGTCCTCCGGCTACCGGGATGCGGTGGCCTTCCTCATTCTCCTGGTGGTGCTCTTCCTTCGCCCCCAGGGCCTGTTGGGAGGGCGCCGGTGAACCTCCGCCGGTTTGCCAACCCCTGGCTCCTGTTCGCCCTCGGGGTGGTCGTGCTGCGCTTCACCGCGGCCAACAATTATTATTTTACCCTGCTGAACATCATCGGCATCCATGCCATCCTGGTAGTGGGCCTGAACCTCCTGTTGGGCTACGCCGGGCAGATATCTCTCGGGCACGCCGCCTTTTTCGGGCTGGGGGCCTATACCTCCGGCATTCTCACCGCCACCTGCGGCGTCAATCCCTGGCTGGCCCTGCCTGCGGGCCTGGTGGTGGCCGGCGCTGCCGCCTTCCTGGTGGGGGTCCCGGCCCTGAAGCTCCGGGGCTATTACCTGGCCATGGCCACCCTGGGCTTTGGCATCATCGTGTACATTATCTTCAATCAGACCCAGGAGTTGACCGGCGGCCCCTCGGGGCTTTCCGGCATCCCCTCCCTCTCGGTGGCGGGCTTCCCCCTGGACACCCCCGACCGCCTCTTTCTGCTCATCTGGCCGGTCCTCGGGGTGATTTTGCTGCTCAGCGCCAACCTGGTGGATTCCCGCCTGGGCCGGGCCTTGCGGGCCCTGCATGACAGCGAGCCTGCCGCCCAGTCCCTCGGGGTGAACACCGCCCGGGCCAAGATGATCATTTTTGTCTGGAGCGCCCTTTACGCCTCCCTGGCCGGCAGCCTCTACGCCCACACCCTGAATTTCATCGCGCCCACCTCCTTTGGCTTCATGTTTTCCATCAAGCTGGTCACCATGGTGGTGGTGGGCGGCATGGCCAGCATCTGGGGGTCGCTCCTGGGGGCTGCGGTCCTTACCGTTTTGCCTGAAATTTTGGTCGTGTTCCACGATTATGAAATCATCATCTTCGGCGGCATCCTCATGGTGGTGATGATTTTCCTGCCCCGGGGCCTGGTGCGGGGCATTCTCGACCTCTGGGAGCTGCGCCGTTATAGAAAAGCAGGAGGGGACTCCCCCTGATGCCAAGTTTTTTGCGAGACACAGGCAACGAATCGCCTCATAACTTTATTTTTCCCAATGTTTTTTTACAGAAAACAGCTAACAGAAAACAGAAAACCAAAACCCATGCTTCCTGACCTGCTCCTGCTGTTGCATGAAGTGACCATAGCCTTTGGCGGGCTCACCGCGGTGCACCACGTCAGCTTCGGGGTCCCGGAAGGCATCGTTAAGGCCGTTATCGGCCCCAACGGCGCCGGCAAAACCACCCTGTTCAATCTCATCACCGGCTTTTTGACTCCGGACCAGGGCCAGATCGTCTATCGGGGGGAGCCCATCCAGGGCCGGCCGGCCCACGCCGTGGCCGCCAAGGGCATTGCCCGCACCTTTCAGTTGGTGCAACTGTTCGACCATCTGACGGTGCTGGAAAACGTCATGGTAGGGCGCCACCGCCTCACCCGCGCGGGCCTCATGGGCGGTATGCTGCGCTCTCCCTCCATGCGCCGGGAAGAGGCCGACATTAAAACCAAGGCCTGGGAGGCCCTGGATTTTGTCGGCCTGGCTGACCGGGCTTACCAGCCTGCGGCCATTTTGCCCCTGGGCCTCAAACGCCTGTTGGAAATCGCCCGGGCTCTGGCCAGCGAGCCCCGCCTGCTGCTTTTGGACGAACCCGCCAGCGGCCTGGACCAGATCGAAACCGACCGCCTGGGGGAGATGATCCTGGCCCTCCGGGACCAGGGCCTCACCATCTTACTGGTGGAACACGACATGAGCCTCACCATGGAGGTGGCCGAAGAGATCGTGGTCTTAAATTACGGCGAACTCCTGGCCGAAGGCACCCCCCGGGCCATCCAGAAGCACCCGGAGGTCATCGCCGCGTATCTGGGGAGCGACTGGCAGGGATGAGGGGAGTGACAGCAGTTAGCAGTTAGAAAAAAATGAACCCGCATAGATTTTAAATGTAGCCGCAGGCTTTAGCCTGCGCACGATACCGTATCTACCAGACAAATATTACAGTGAGAAACATGAGCTTACTTTCGTATTCTCATTGATATATCAAATATTATAGAACAATAATGGTGTAAAACATGGTTCGAACCTTTCGAGATCTGGTTGTCTGGCAGAAGGCCATGGATTTGGTTACTGAAATTTACCGGGTTACTCAACATTTTCCCAAAGAAGAGATTTTCGGCCTCACATCCCAGCTGCGCCGGGCTGCGGTTTCGGTCCCGAGCAATATTGCCGAGGGCCAGGGCAGAATAACGGAAAAAGAATTTCGGCAATTTTTAGGAAACGCCCGAGGATCCCTGGCGGAAGTGGAAACGCAGATTATTATTGCCAACAACCTCGATTATCTGGATGATCCAGAATTCCAAAAGCTCTCAGGTATGGTTGCGGAAACAGGCCGAATTTTGAATGGCCTCATATCTGCAGTTATTTCAGAAAAACGATTCAAAAAACCTATTACTGACTAACAACAAACTACTAACTGCTGACTACTAACTGCTGACTGCTGATTGCTGACTGCTGACTGCTACCATGTTGAAAATCCGCAACCTCTACGCCTACTACGGCTCGGTGACCGCGCTCAGCGGTGTCACCTGCCATATTAAAGAGGGCGAAATCGTGGCCCTGATCGGGGCCAACGGCGCCGGCAAGACCACCCTGCTGAACGCCATCTGCGGCCTGGTGCGCAAAAAAGGGGAGGTCGCCTTCCAGGGCCGGGACATCAGCGGTCTCTCTCCCGAACGGCTGGTGGGGCTGGGCATCTCCCAGGTGCCCGAAGGCCGACAGCTGTTCGCGCCCATGACCGTGGCCGAAAACCTGGAACTGGGGGCCTATCTGCGCGCCGGACGTCGCGCCCGAAGCGAGGTCGCCTCCGACCTGGAGCGGATCTTCGGGCTTTTCCCGGTGCTCCAGGAGCGCCAAACCCAGATAGCCGGCACCATGAGCGGCGGGGAGCAGCAGATGCTGGCCATTGCCCGAGCCCTCATGGCCCGACCCAAGCTTTTGCTCCTGGACGAGCCCTCCCTGGGCCTCGCGCCCCTGGTGGTGGAAAACATTTTGGCCACCATCAGCCGCCTGAAATTCGAGGGCATGACCCTATTGCTGGTGGAGCAGAACGCCCGGGCAGCCCTCAAGGTAGCGGAACGGGCCTACGTGCTTGAAACCGGGCGCATTATCATGAGCGGCAACGCCCAGGACCTCCTGGCCGACCGCCAGGTGACCCGGGCCTATCTGGGCCGGGATTATAAAGAATTCACCGAAGGGAGGTAAGGGATGCGCCAGCCCCAGTTCGAGGCCATCACCCCGGAAGAACTGGAACTCCTGCAATTGGAGCGACTCCAGGCCACCCTCACCCGGGCCTACCGCCAAGTGAGGTTCTATCGCCAACGCTTCGACGCGGCAGGCCTGACCCCGGAGTCCGTGCGCAGCCCGGCGGACCTGGCCCGGTTCCCCTGCACTACCCGGGAGGACCTTTCCGAAAACTATCCCTATGGTCTGTTCGCGGTGCCTTTAAAGGACATCGTGCGCATCATCTCCTCCCCCGGCACCACCGACCGCCCCCTGGTGGTGGGCTACGACCGTCAGGACGTCAAACTGTGGCTGGATCTCCTGGCCCGCCTCTACACCGCCGCCGGCGTCACCCCGGAAGACATCGTCCAGCTGGTCATCCCCCCCGGTTTGGCCAACTGGCGCCGGGACCTCATGGCCGGCGCCGAATATCTGGGGGCCTCGGTCATCCCCCCCGCCACCCTGAATTTCGCCAAAGAGCTCATGGTCATGCGGGACTATAAAACTTCGGTCCTGGTCACCACCCCGCCCCTGGCCCGTCATCTGCTCACCGTCATGGACCGCATGGGGCTGAGCCCGGCGGAGTTGAGCCTGAAGAAGGTCCTCCTGGTGGCCGCGCCCCTGGCTGCGGCCGTGCGCCGGGAGATCGAAACCCGCCTCCAGGTCAAGATCGCCACGGCCTACGGCATCACCGAGGTCATGGGGCCGGGCCTGGCCTACAGCTGTCCGGCTGACCTGGGTTTTCATTTTTCCGCGGATCATTTCTATCCGGAAATCATTGACCCGGAAACCGGCGCGGTGCTCCCCCCCGGTGAAGAGGGCGAGCTGGTCATCACCACGCTCTCCACCGTGGCCTTCCCCCTGGTGCGTTTCCGGAGCGGCGACCGCACCTGCCTGGTCGCCGACCCCTGCCCCTGCGGCCGCACCCTGGTGCGCCTGGGGGAAATCCGGGGCCGGGTGGACGAGCTTTTCTCCGTGGGCGGCATCAAAGTCCACCCCGACCAGGTGCGCCGCCTGCTGGAAGACATGCTGGGCGGCCATCCCCCCAAATTCCACTGGCGGGTGGACACCGAAGAGGGCCTGGAGATTCTGGACCTGGAACTCATTGTGGAGGAAGACTTTTTCTCCGATGAAATCAAGGCCCTGGAGGGGCTGTGCCGCCAGGTCCGGCGCCACCTCCAGGACCACCTGGGGATCAATTCCCGCGTTACTTTAAGGGAATTGGGGGAAGCTTGAAGGCTGGGTCGGGAGGTCGGGGGGGGGGGTCCGCGCTCCCGTTGAATCAGTAACCAGTGACCAGTAATCAGTAATCAGTGACCAGTGGCCAGTGGCCAATGATTTTCTGGTTTCCAAGCTCCCGCTTGGGAACCCACTTGGAAGCAAAGCTCTGCTTTGCTCCATATCAGGCGATTTATTGAGGCGGGCGAGACGCCCGCACTACAGATCCGCAAACTCAAAACCCTTACCAACCCTCATCCTCAGCCGGACGTGAAAGTTTTCATTTACCTCGGCCGCGAAATATCCTAAGATGCTGGAATTATTTTCCCCCAAGGGACTTCCGGGACGACAACTCGGGATTTCTTGAAATTTCCCTGATGAAGGAGGACATCTATGGGCAGGTTAGGAAAAATTACGGTATTACTGTGCGCCTTGGTTTTCGTAGCCGCGAGCGTCAGCCTGGCCGCCGACCCGGTGAAGATCGGCTCGGTGCTGCGGCTCTCCATCGGCGCCGAGCACGGCATCCCGTCCAAGCGCGGGGTCCAGATGGCGGTGGATGAATTCAACGCCGCCGGCGGCCTCAACGGCCAGAAGGTGGAGGTTATCTTCGAGGACGAAAAAGACTCCCCCACGGCCGCAGTGAACGCCGTCAAAAAGCTTGTCGACGTAGACAAGGTGGTGGCCCTGGTGGGCCCCATGACCTCCGGCGCCACCCTGGCCTCTTATAAAATCGCCGATGAGGCCAAGGTGGTCTTCATCACCCCCACCGCCACCTCCCCCAAGGTCAGCGGCGCCAGCCCCTATCTGTTCCGGGGCTGCTCCCAGCTCGGCACCCAGGGCAAGGCCCTGACGGATTATATTGCCAAGACCTATAAGCCCAAAACCGTAGCCGTCTTCTTTTCCAATGAACCCTACGGCAAGGCCTGCGCCGAGGTGTTCGGCAAATTTTTCAGCGACCTGGGCATCAAGGAAGTGGCCAAGGAATCCTTCAACCGGGGCGACCGCGACTTCAAAGCCCAGCTCACCAAGATCAAGGGCGCCAACCCTGACCTGATTTTCATCCCCGGCTATACCCCGGAAACCGCCCCGGCCGCGGCCCAGGCCCGGCAGTTGGGGATGAACCAGCGCATCGTCGGGGTTTACGGCGACATGGACCCGGAATACGCCAAGCTGGCCGGCAAGGCCGCCGAGGGCCACCTCATCGCCGGGGAATATGACGAAAACTATGACACCCCCAAGAACAAAAAATTCCGGAAAAACTATTTCAAGCAGGCTGAAGCGGCCAAAGAGCCGGTGAACATCATGTTCGCCGCGCTGCTCTATGACGCCACCAGCCTGGCCCTGGAAGGCATGAAGAAAAACGGCCCCACGAGCGAAGGCATCAAGAAATTCCTCACCGAACTGAAGGACTTTGACGGCGTCACCGGCAAGCTCTCCTTCAATAAGACCAACGACGTGGTCCGCAGCGGCGCCGAATCCGGCGTTTACCTGTTTGAAATCAAAGACGGCAAGTACGTGCAGGTCAAGTAAGGGACAGACGAGATTATCAGGAGGAGAGGGCAAGGGTCAAGGACTCTTGCCTTTTTCCTTTATTCGCTCTGGAAAGTCGGCGCCGGGGGCGTTCTACGCTGCTGCCGACAACCCGAAATGCCGGGGGGTTGTTAATACCGAGGTGCGTTCAAAGGTCTTTGTTGTAGCCGCAGGCTTTACCGCGAAAATCCACCTGTAGGGGCGGGGTAACCCCGCCCCTACAAAAAGATTCTCATTGCCGGGAGTTCCCCTAGATGCCATGAAGGTTTAAACTGCACCGGCACGGGCTGGAAAGCCGGTGCCACCGTGTGAATGCAACTTGGCATGAGGGGAGCGGGGGAATTTTAAACCGAATTCGGATTGAGTTATAACCAACCGACTAACAAGCTCGATTTTTTCATTATTCTTTACCGAAAACAGATAACCGAAAACCGTATTACCCCGCCCCGGCCCTTAAGGTTTTTCCACCAGCAAGACCTTGTGATTGATGAGGTTCAGGCTGTGGATGGCGGCCTTGACCACCTTTTGTTCCCCGAAGATGCTGACAAGGCGCAAATTGTCGCCTTCGGGCTCGATTTTGTCCACTTCATTCATGAGCAGTTCTTCCTGGCCGTTTTTCAGCCAATAAGCCGATGCTTCACACATGACGCATATACTCCTTTAAACGTTCGCTGACCAGTTTTTCCACCAGATGGGGCAAGGGTTCGGGCACCAGGCCGGCGATTTCCACTTTTTCCTGGGTCAGAGGCAAAAGCAGTTTGGGGGCCGGAGAAGAGGAGACGGCCTCGGCCATGCGGGGAGTGAGCTCGCCCATCATGGAGTTGGCCAGCACGATGGACAGCGGCCCCATGATGACATCCACCCTGGCCACAGTGCGCACGATGGCGTTTTCGCCGCTGGCCCCCCGGTTGGCCCGGGCCTTCATCATCTGGGCCGTGGCCACCGCGTTGGTGCCCAGCGCGATGACCTCATGCTCCTCCCGATAGACTTCCTTGAGGCGCTTGATAATCGCCGCGCCGATGCCGCCGCCCTGCCCGTCGATGACGCAAATTCGCACCTGTTCTCCTCAGGTCAGCCCGAATTTCTCCCGGAGCTTCCGGTAAACCAATTCGGGCACCATGCCTTCGATGTCGCCGCCATGCACCGCGGCTTCCTTGAGAATGCTGGAACTTAAAAACACCCAGCGCAGACTGGTCATGAGGAACACCGTGACGATGTCCGGCTCCATGCGGCGATTCATCATGGCCATCTGGAATTCGTATTCGAAATCGGTGACCGCCCTAAGCCCCCTAAGGATCACCTGGGCGTTTTGGCTTTTGACATATTCCACCAACAGGCCCGGAAAACTGTCGATGATGACGTTGGGCGTGTCTGCCAGGGCCTCCCGAATCATTTCCAACCGCTCATCCACGCTGAAAAGACTTTTTTTAAAAGAGCCTTCGGCCACCGCCACAATGATGCGGTCAAAAATGCGCAGGCCCCGCTGGATGAGGTCCAGGTGGCCGTTGGTGATGGGATCGAAGGTCCCCGGATAGATCGCCAAATCGGGCATCAGCCGCTCAACTCCTGTTGCTGTAGATTTTCCCCGGCCTGGTAAAAAGCCACCTGGGTGTCGCCATAGCGCCGAATATCGCTTTGCCGCAACCGTCCCAGGCGCTCCGGCAGGCTCTCCCGGTGACTGTGCTCCGCCACCACCCGGCCTTCCGGGCGAAGAAGGCCCAAAGGTTCCAAATCAGTCAAAGTCGCCCTTGCCAGCCCCCGGCCGTAGGGGGGATCCAGAAAAACCAGGTCGAATTTTTCTTCCCGGGCGGCCAGCTTTTTGAGCGCCTGGCGCACGGGCAGGGGCAGTACCCGGGTCCGCGCGGCCACGCCCAGGGCTTCCAGGTTGCGCCGCAAAACCTCCAGGGCCGCGGCCTGGTCCTCCACCAGGATCGCGTCCCGGGCGCCCCGGCTCAGGGCCTCCAGGCTCAGGGCCCCGGTGCCGGCAAAGAGGTCCAGGACCCTGGCCTCGGCCACCGCCGGCCCCAAAATGCTGAAGACGGCCTCCCGCACCTTGTCGCTGGTGGGGCGGATGCGGCCTTTGACCGCGGCCAGGCGCCGTCCCTTAAACTCGCCGGCGATGATGCGCATGGGATGGGCTGTTGGCTTTAAGCTTTAGGCTATAGGCTTTAAGCTTAAAGCAATAATCTATGGGCTTGTAAGGTTCGTCTGCCGCACCGACAACGGCACGTAGAACGCGTCTCCAAGACACCTCAGAACTTCATGCTTTCAAATATTGTCATTCTGAGCGAAGCGAAGAATCTCGTCTTTTTACATAGTTGAGACTGTCGCCGCGCTCAGGGCGATAGAACAAGCGGGTTTTTGAATGTTTCTATGTGCCTATAGCTTATAGCTTACAGCTTATAGCCTATTTTAAAAAATCTCTCACCAAAATCTCGGCGATCTGCACCGCGTTGGTGGCCGCGCCTTTGCGGATGTTGTCGGCCACCACCCAGAGATTCAAGCCGTTTTTGACGCTGAAGTCCTCCCGGATGCGCCCCACCAGGGTCAGATCCTGCCCGGCCGCGTCCAGGGGCATGGGATACTTGTTTTTGGCAGGCTCATCCACCACCTTGACGCCGGGGGCCTTGGCCAGGATGGCCCTGGCCTCGTCCACCGTGAGTTTCCGCTCGGTTTCGATATTCACCGCCTCAGAATGGCCGTAGAACACCGGCACCCGCACCGTGGTGGCCGTCACCGCGATGGTGTCGTCCCCCATGATCTTCTGGGT
Organism: Desulfobaccales bacterium; assembly: GCA_041740935.1. Taxonomy (GTDB): domain Bacteria; phylum Desulfobacterota; class Desulfobaccia; order Desulfobaccales; family 0-14-0-80-60-11; genus JBGSLA01. The sequence continues at coordinate 16,143 of JBGSLA010000082.1, forward strand.
TTCGTTCACCATCTTCATTTCTTCTTTGGTGTAGCCGTTTTCCAGGAAAACATCGATGTGGGGGAGACAATTAAACGCAATGCGGTGCGGGTACACCTTTTTCACCACCTCGCTGCTGGTCAACAGCGCGGTCACCTGGGCGGCCAACTCCTCCACCGCCTTCTGGCCGGTGCCGGACACCGCCTGGTAGGTGGATACCACCACCCGTTTGATGCGGGCCGCATCATGGATGGGTTTGAGCACCACCACCATCTGGATGGTGGAGCAGTTGGGGTTGGCGATGATGCCCGTCTTGTTGTACAGCGCAATATCCTGGGGGTTGACCTCGGGCACCACCAGGGGCACCTCCGGGTCCATGCGCCAGGCGCTGGAGTTGTCCACCACCACTGCCCCTGCCTGCGCCGCAACGGGCCCGTATTCCTTGCTGATGGAGCCGCCGGCGGAAAACAGGGCGATCTCGATCCCCGCAAAGGAGTCCTGGGTGAGGACCTCCACGGGAATTTCCTTGCCTTTGAAGGTCACGGTTTTTCCCAGCGAGCGCTCCGAGGCCAGGGGCCTCAACTCCGCCACCGGAAAATTGCGCTCCTCCAGACAGGCCAGCATCTGCTGGCCCACCGCGCCGGTGGCCCCCGCCACCGCTACTTTGTATTCACGGCTCATCGTTTCTTTACCCCATTTTTTATTCAATTGACTGCTGACTGCTACCCCTACAACGCTTCCACCGCGTTTTTGGCCACCAGGTCGCCCACTTCGGTGGTGGTGTAGCCCATCCGGCCGGCGGCCATGCTCTGCATCCGGGTGACGGTCTTTTTGATGCCGTCTTCCATGGCCCGGGCGGCCCTGGCCTCTCCCAGGTATTCCAGCATCATCTGGGCCGCGGCGATGGCGGCGATGGGATTGACCTTGTTGAGGCCGGTGTATTTCGGGGCCGAGCCGCCGATGGGCTCGAACATGGAGACGCCCGCCGGGTTGATGTTACCGCCCGCGGCCACTCCCATACCCCCCTGGACCATGGCCCCCAGGTCGGTGATGATGTCGCCGAACATGTTGTCCGTCACCAACACGTCGAACCACTCGGGGTTTTTCACCATCCACATGCAGGTGGCGTCCACGTGGGCGTAATCCGTGGCCACGTCCGGATACTCTTTGGCCAGGTCCAGAAAGGCGCGCTCCCACAGATCCGAAGCGAAAGTGAGGACGTTGGTTTTGGCCACCAGCGTCAATTTTTTGGCCTTATTGCGCTTTCGCGCCAGTTCAAAGGCGAATTTGAGGCAGCGGTCCACGCCCTTCCTGGTGTTGATGGACTCCTGCACCGCCACTTCATCCGGGGTGCCGTATTTCAGGTAGCCCCCGGCCCCGGCATAGAGCCCTTCGGTGTTTTCCCGCACCACCACAAAATCGATGTCCTCCGGGCCCTTGTCCTTGAGCGGCGTGTCCACCCCGGGGTAGAGCACCACGGGCCTCAAGTTGATGTATTGGTCCAGTTCGAAGCGCACCCTGAGGAGAATGCCCTTTTCCAGGATGCCGGGCTTGACCTCGGGATGGCCGATGGCCCCGAGATAGATGGCCTTGAACTGGCGAAGCTCATCCAACACCGACGCGGGCAATACTTCGCCGGTTTTGAGGTAGCGCTCGCCGCCCAGGTCGTAGTGAACAAAGTCAAATTTCAGGCCGGCCGGCCCGGCGATGGCGTTTAAGACCTTGAGGCCCTCGGCCACCACTTCCGGCCCGGTGCCGTCGCCGGGGATGACTGCAATGCGATGGGTCATGCTGGTTGTGCCTCCAGTTTTTTCTTCAGATGCGCCATAAGACCGCCGTCTTCCAGGAGTTCCTGCATGAAGGGCGGAAGGGGTTGGCTCGGATAAGTTTTGCCGGTGTCCAGGTCAGTGATCAAACCTGTGGCCAGGTTGACTTGGACCCGCTCGCCGCCGGCCAACTCCGCCGCGGCCTCCGGGGACTCGAGAATCAAGAGCCCCATGTTGAAGGCGTTGCGGTAAAAGATGCGGGCAAAGGAATCGGCGATGACCGCAGCCACCCCCGCGGCCTTGATGGCGATGGGGGCGTGCTCCCGGGAGGAGCCGCAGCCGAAATTTTTGCCGCCCACGACAAAATCGCCGGGGCGCATGTTATGGACGAAATCCGGGTCCGCGTCCTCCATGACGTGCCGGGCCAACTCCGCCGGGTCCGAGGTGTTGAGATAGCGGGCCGGGATGATTTCATCGGTGTTGATATCGTCCCCGAACTTGTGTACTCTGCCGGTAAGCTCCATGGTCACGTTCCCCTTAAATCAATCAAACAATGTTATCAGAAATACGATAAAAAATTCAAGGGCCGCGGGATTTTCATGGTTTTTTCTTCTGTCCTGAAAAGTTTGTAACGTGTAGGGGCAGGCGCCCTCGCCTGCCCTCAATGGACAGCCGAGGGCGGCTGTCCCTACACCAGAAAGGCCGAAGGGCGGGAAAGCGCAGCGCCTCCCGCCTTTGGCCTTGAAGCTTATGGCCGATACCCATGCCGCCCCCTGAAAAACTCTACGTCTATGAAATCGAAGGCCGGGTGAACCCGCCGCCGGAGCTCACCGGACCGGAGTTCCTGGGCTGCTGGCGGGAAGGAACCTGCTCCTATCTCTTTTTCTCCGCCCCCAAGGAAGCAGAGGTCAAGGCCTGGCTGGCGCGAGACCCTGCCCGGGGCCGGTTTCTGTCGGCCACCGACCTCAACTACGCCGACTGGGAGGCGGGCCAGGCCTTAAAACCCACCCGGGTGGCCGGTTTTTACCTCTGCCCCATCTGGGAGGAGCCCCAGCCCCAGCCGGGAGATATCACCCTTCACCTGGAACCCGGCCTGGCCTTCGGCTCGGGCTATCACCCCACCACCCGGTTGTGCCTGAGGCTTTTGCGCCAGGTGTTTGACCTGGGCAAACCCGCGCAGGTCCTGGACTTGGGCACCGGCACCGGCGTGCTGGCCGTGGCGGCCCTGGCGCTCGGGGCCCGGCGGGTCCTGGCGGTGGAATATAATGACCTGGCGGTGAATACCGCGGCCCGGAACGTGCGGCATAACCACCGGGAAAAGCAAATTTTCCTGATCCACGGGGACGCCCGCGCTTTCGCCTATCTGCCCGCGGATCTGGCCCTGGCCAACATCCACCTGGACGTGCTGCTGGAGATTCTGGCGATCCCGGAATTTTTCACCAAAACCTGGTATATCTTTTCAGGCATTCTGGGGACCCAGTCGGAGCGCTTTCTTGAAGCCCTGAAGGCCACCCCCCTTGAAGCCCTGACGGTCCTGGATGAGAATATGTGGTTCACGGTGTTGGCCCGCAATGCCCTCGCCGACCTATCCGGCATATGACCCTTTGACTTTACCGTGAAAAACCCCTGGCAAATGTAGAGCAGGCGCCCTCGCCTGCTCTTTCAAAGAACAGCCGGGCGCGGCTGTTCCACATTATTTCATCCTCGGGGGTGGCCGAAATTGGCTATGATTGTTTAGCCTAAGCGCGGTTTAGGCTGTGTTCTCTTTGTCGCCGACAACCTCTCCCCAGCGCCTTGTTGAGGAAAATATGGGCACAAAAGAAAATCTCTGGCTGATCCGCATCGATGACACCCCCCTGGGCTTTGTGGACCTCACTTTCAGCGCCAAGGGACTGTGCGGCCTGGAGATGGTCGATGCCGAGGAGGATTTCCCTTTCCTCATCCCCGGATTGATCCACGGCACCGCTGACCAAAAACCTCCCGACCGCCTCATCGGGGAGGTGAATGACACGATAGATGACATTCAAGGCTATTTCGCCGGCCAAGCCACGGATTTTGCCGAAGTCCCCCTGGACCTCAGGGGCACCCCCTTCCAACTCCAGGTCTGGCGGGAACTGCAAAAAATCCCCTTCGGCCACACCATTTCCTACCAGGAGTTGGCCAGGTGCCTGGGGAAACCCCAGGCCGCCCGGGCCGTGGGCCGGGCCTGCGGCAAAAACCCCATCCCCCTCATCGTCCCCTGCCACCGGGTCATCGCCGCCAATGGCGGGCTCGGGGGCTTCAGCTCCGGTCTGGCGCGCAAAAAGTGGCTCCTGGAACATGAGCGGCTGCAAGGGGGAGCAGGGACAGAGAGGTAGGGCTAGGGATAGGGCTAGCGATAGGGGCGCACCCGGTGGCACCGGTTTTCAAACTGTGCCACCGAATTACCGGGTTGGGGTGG
>JBGSLA010000083.1:0-5141 GCA_041740935.1 Desulfobaccales bacterium
TCCCCCCGGAGCCGGCCGCCCCCGCCGACCAGGCCCCCCGGCCCCGGCGGGCCCCGTCGGCTAAGGGGAAATTCACCCTGCCCCCCCTGGACCTGCTCGACCCCCCCAAGCGCTGGGACCACCAGGTGCAGGAAGGCCAGATGGTGGCCCAGGCCGAGAAGCTGGAAAGCACCCTGCGCCATTTCGGGGTGGAAGGCAAAGTCACGGCCATCATCCCCGGACCGGTGGTCTCCCGCTTTGAGCTGGAGCCCGCGCCCGGCGTCAAGATCAGCAAGGTGACGGGCCTGTCTGATGACCTGGCCCTGGCCCTAAAGGCCCTGTCCATCCGCATCGTGGCCCCGGTGCCGGGGAAGGCGGTCATCGGCATCGAGATTCCCAATCCCAAGCGCCAGGTGGTGGCCCTGCAGGAAATCCTGGCGGACGGAACCTATCAGAAGTCCGCCTCCCGCCTGACTCTGGCCCTGGGCAAGGACATCATGGGCACCCCGGTGGTCACCGACTTGGGCCGGATGCCCCACCTGCTCATGGCCGGGGCCACTGGCAGCGGCAAAAGCGTGGGCCTCAACGCCATGATCCTCTCCATCCTGTTCAAGGCCACCCCGGAGGAGGTGCGCTTTTTGCTCATCGACCCCAAGCGCATCGAGCTGTCCACCTACCAGGGCATCCCCCACCTCCTGCACCCCGTGGTGGTGAACCCCAAGGAGGCCACCACCGCGCTGCACTGGACCGTGGCCGAAATGGAGAAGCGTTATGCCCTGCTCTCCGACCTGGGGGTGCGCAACATCGAAGGCTACAACCAGAAGGCCAAGACCCTGAAGACCGATTCGGCGGAGCCGAGCGAGGCGCCGCTGCCCCGCTTCCTGCCCTACATCGTAGTGGTCATTGACGAATTGGCGGACCTGATGCTGGTTTCCTCCCGGGACACGGAAGAATATCTCATCCGCCTGGCCCAGAAGGCCAGGGCCTCAGGCATTCACCTGCTGGTGGCCACGCAGCGGCCCTCGGTGGACGTCATCACCGGCCTCATCAAGGCCAATTTCCCCACCCGCATCTCTTACCACGTGTCTTCCAAGGCCGACTCCCGGGTCATCCTGGACACCGGCGGGGCCGAACGCCTCCTGGGCAAAGGGGACCTGCTGTTCATTCCCCCCGGCACCTCCCGCCTCACCCGCATTCACGGCGCCTATGTCTCGGAGGACGAGGTCATCCGGGTGGTGGAGTTCCTCAAGGAACAGGCTGCGCCGGAATACGAGATCGGCCTCCTCGAAATGCAGGAGCGGGACCAGGAAGACGAGGAAGCCGGGGACCGGGACGAAAAATGGGACGAAGCCCTGGCCCTGGTGGCCGAAACCCGGAATGCCTCCATTTCCATGCTCCAGCGCCGGCTGCGCATCGGCTACAACCGGGCCGCCCGCATCATCGAGACCATGGAGCGGGAGGGCCTGGTGGGGCCTTCGGACGGCCTCAAGGCCAGGGAAGTCTACATTCCCCGGCGGTAGTTGCCATTTTCCTTACAAAAATTATTACATAAACAGTTTCGCGCCTGATTCTGGCTTTGCTTTTTGATTGTCAACTTATTATAGTAATTAGGTTGACAAGTGTGGGAAGCTGACTGATCTGGGGCATTCATCCTTCAGGTATGCAATATTCTGACTGGCAAAGGCTTTTCGGGTGTTCCTGGCGGGATTTCTGGTCCGTCCTGCAGGAGACCGATGCATTGCGGGAGGCCCGGTTCGGGCGGCGGGTGAGTCTGTGCGTCATCATCAATGCCAAAAGCGGGCAGTGCTCCGAGGATTGCGCCTTTTGCTCCCAGTCGGTGAGGGCGCACACGGGGATTTCCACCTATCCTCTCCTTCCCCGGGACAAGCTGGTGGAGGCCGCCCAGGCGGCAGCCGACGCGGGCGCGGCCCGGTTTTCCCTGGTCACCTCCGGGCGGGGGATCGCCTCGGTTAAAGAGAAAGAGGGCATCCTGAAGGCTGTGGCCGCCATCCGGGAAGCTGCGGATATCAAAATCTGCGCTTCTCTGGGCATTGTGGACCGCGCCTTTCTCGCCGAACTGAGGGACGCCGGGGTGCAGCGTTTCCACCACAATCTGGAGACTGCGGGCTCCTTTTTCCCCGAAATTTGCACCACCCACACCTTTGCCGAGCGGCTGGCCACGGTGGAGGCGGCCAAAGCCGCGGGGCTGTCGGTGTGCGTGGGGGGCATCCTGGGGCTGGGGGAGAGCGTGGCCCAGCGCTGGGAGCTGGCCCAGGCCATCCGGGAGCTTGACCCCGAGGCCATCCCGTTGAATTTTCTGCACCCGCTGCCGGGCACCCGCCTGGCCCAGCGGCCCAGGCTGGCGCCCCTGGAGGCCCTGAAAATCATCGCGGCGTTCCGCCTGTCTTTCCCGGACAAGACCATCATCATCTGCGGCGGCCGCCAGCCCACCCTGCGCTCCCTGGCCCCGCTGATGTTCGCGGCCGGGGCCAACGCCCTGATGACCGGGGACTATCTGACCACCAAAGGGCGTCTGCCCGAGGACGACCGCCTGATGCTGGAGGATGTGGGGCTGGAATTGGAGATTGACTCTGGGGTAGGGGGCCAGGGGTTGCGGACCCCTGCTCCTTCTTCCCAACCCCTTTCATGGACTCGGTAGGACGGGCTTCCAGCCCGTCCAGTCACGGGCAAGATGCCCGTGCTCCCGGTCAAAGGGGGAGGGCGGGGGACCCACCAATACCCCGGCCCTCCCTAAAGAAAAAGAAAAGGGATTTAATAATAATTTCTCATTGAAATGAAACAAATGAAACGCCCAAGCCATTGTCATTTTTAAATATTTTTCACCAAAAACCGAAAAACCGAAAACCATATTATGCATCTGCCGAGTTTGGCCAGGGTAAAAGGGGTGTTTGTCACCGGCACGGACACCGGCGTGGGCAAGACCTGGATCGCCGCCGGGTTGACCGCGGTGCTGCGCCGCTGGGGGCTGTCGGCCTGCTATTTCAAACCGGTGCAGAGCGGCTGTCCGGAAGAAAACGGTCGCCTGGTGCCCACGGACGCCCGTTTTGCCAGAGAACTGGCGGGCCTGGACGAGCCGCTGGAACTCCTGACCCCCATCACCCTGCGTCTGCCCCTGGCCCCCGGTGTGGCCGCAGTCCGGGAGGGGGTTGCGGTGGATCTGGAGCGCATCAGCCAGGCCCGGCAGGAGTTGGCCGGCCGCTACGACATCCTGGTGACCGAAGGGGCCGGCGGCCTCTATGTGCCCCTGACCGATACCAATCTTCTGGTCCTGGATATGATTCGCTGGCTGAGGCTGCCCCTCATCGTGGTGGCCCGGGCGGGCTTGGGGACCATCAATCATACGGCGCTCACCGTCAAGGCGGCCCAGCACGCCGGCGCGCCGGTGGCCGGGGTGGTCATCAACCGCTATCCGGAGCGGCCGAACCTGGCCGAACAGACCAACCCGGAGGTCATCGCCGTGCTGACCGACGTCCCCATCCTGGGGAAGGTGCCGGAAATTCAGGATATTTTTTCCCCGGAAGGGAAAGAGACCTTTCTGGCCGCCCTGGATCAGGTGTGCCATGCCCTGTCCCAGGCCTGTGCGGCCCGGGCCTTTGTCGAATGCGTGGTCAGGGATTGAGTATGCTGGAAGCGTTGGCCCAGGAACTCCAGAGCCTGGCAGCCCAGGATTTGCGCCGGCATTTGCGGCAGGTGGAGGATCTTCTCCCCGGCGGCCGCATCCGGGTGGGCGGCCGGGTGCTGCTGAACCTGTCCTCCAACGATTACCTGGGCTTCTCCCAGGACCCGCGCCTCATCGCCGCGGCCCGGGAGGCTGCGGCCCGCTGGGGCGTGGGCGCCGGGGCCTCCCGTTTGGTGGTGGGGCATCTGGCCCTGCACGAGGAGGTGGAAGCCGCGGTGGCGGCCTTCAAGGAGGCTGAGGCCGCGGTCATTTTCAGCACCGGCTATATGGCCAACCTGGGGGTGATCAGCGCCCTGGCGGGTCCGGGGGATACGGTTTTCTGCGATAAACTCAACCACGCCAGCATTTACGACGGCATCAAGCTTTCCGGGGCGACCCTGGCCCGCTACCCCCATCGGGACCTGAACCGGCTTGAGACCCTGCTGCAAAAGGCCGGGCCGGGGAAAAAGCTCATGGTCACGGACTCGGTTTTTTCGGTGGACGGCGATCTGGCGCCGCTGGGCGGCCTGGTGGAACTGAAAGAGCGCTACGGCGCGGTGCTGATGGTGGATGAGGCCCACGCCACCGGGGTTTTGGGGCCGTCGGGCGCCGGTCTGGCCGAAGCCCTGGGTCTGGCCCACCGCATCGAAGTGCACATGGGAACTTTCTCCAAGGCCCTGGGGTCCCTCGGGGGCTATGTGGCCGGCGACCGGCGTCTCATCGACTATCTGCACAACCGGGCCCGGTCGTTCATCTATTCCACGGCCATGCCGCCGCCGGTCCTCGGGGCCATCGGCGCGGCCCTGAACCTGGTGGAGCGGGAGCCGGAGCGCCGGGAATATCTCCTTGCCGAGGCGGCAGCCTTTCGCCGGGAGCTCACCCAGGCGGGCTTTGATAACCTGGGAAGCGCCACCCAGATCATCCCGGCCCTGGTGGGGGAAAACGCCCCCACGCTTGCATTTGCGGCCCGCCTGCGGGAGCGGGGGCTCATGGCCGTGGCCCTGCGCCCGCCCACGGTGCCCCCCGGATGGTCCCGGGTGCGGTTTTCCCTGTCCGCGGCCCATTCCCGGGAGGACCTGGCCGCGGCCCGGCAGGCCATCCTGGAGGTGGGCCGGGATATGGGGCTGATCGGATGAAAAACCTGGTTTTTCTGCATGGTTGGGGCGCCGGCGGCCGCATCTGGCGCGGCCAGGTGGAGGCTTTGGCATCGCAGGGGCTAAAGGTGTTGGCCCCCGACTTGCCCACCTGGGAAGTCTCCTGGCTCACGGCTTATCTGCAAAATTTGCCCCTGGCCGAGACCGTGCTGGTGGGCTGGTCCCTGGGAGGGATGCTGCTGTTGGAGGCCCTGAGCCGGGAGCTTCCGGTCCCCGCCGGCCTGATCCTGGTGGCCGCGTCGGCCAGCTTTGTCCAACGGCCGGATTATCCCGTGGGACAACCGCCCGCGGCGGTGCGGGCCCTGCGCCGGGCCGTGCGCGCCGACTGC
>JBGSLA010000084.1:0-23959 GCA_041740935.1 Desulfobaccales bacterium
CCAGCGCAAACCCGCCACCCCCCGGGCCGAGAGACGGGCCGCCGTCTGGGCGGCGTCGGGCCAGCGGAAATCTTCGCCGCCGGCCACGTGAAAGCCGTACAGGTCCATGAAACTGGTGACAAAGGCGCTGTAGGCCGTCACCCGGGGAAACACCGCCCGGAGGGTGGCGTGGATATCGGCCATAAGGCGGCCGTGCATATTGCCGGAGCCGGACTGTACGGCCAACAGTCCCCCGGGGGCGAGCCTGCGGCGGGCCAGGGCAAACATTTCCCGGGTGAACAGCAGGCTGGCCGGTCCCGCCTCCAGGGGCTCGGGGAGGTCCCAGATGATCACTTCAAAGGCGCGGTCCGGCTGGTCCGCCAGCCACAACCGTCCGTCGGCCGCCACCAGGGTGGTCCGGGGATCGTCGAACGCGCCCTCGTGAAAACTGGGCAGCTGGCGGCGGCAGACCTCCACCAGCTCCCCGTCCAAATCCACCATGACCGCCCGAGACACAGGCCTATGGCGCAGCACCTCCCGCAGGGTGGCCCCTTCGCCGCCGCCCAGGACCAGGACCCGCCGGGGGTCCGGGTGGGCCGCCAGGGCCGGGTGGACCAGGGCTTCGTGATAGACGAACTCGTCCAGCTCGGCGGACTGCAGGCGGCCGTCCAGGATGAGGGCCTTGCCCCACAGGGAGCTCACAAAAATTTCATATTCCTGAAAAGCAGTGCGGCCCGCGGCCAGCACCTCTTCCCTTTTGACCGCGATGAGATCGCCGGGGCTGTCCTGGTCCACAAACCAGTCGCCCGCGGGCCAGGCGGTGGCGGTTTTTTTGTCCATGTCAGGGTTTGCCGGGGCCGCGGCGCCGGCGCCGCCCCATCACCAGGTACTTTCGCCCAGGGCGCCGGCCGGACCTCCGCCCGGAGGGTTTGATTCAGCATCCCCCTTAAAAATCGACGGCTTCGGGCCGAAACTTCAACGGGGGCCGTAAGGGAGTGTATTGAAAATTTCCTAAATCCGCAACCCCGGCCCGGCGGAGACGGGCGCGCCTGCCGGTTGGATGTATCGGGCTTACAGGCTTTTGCATTGCCTCAAAATCCTTCAAGGTGTCATTCTGACCGTAGCGAAGAATCTCGTATTTTTAACTAGTTGAGACCCTTCGCTTCGCTCAGGGTGACAGAAAAGGAATTTTTTCGATCATCCGGCAGTTAAAAAGTAGCTCAGGTGTTGAGAAAGAAACTCCGCACCGCGGCCACCACTTGGTCCAGCTGCTGGTCGGTCATGCTGGGAAACAGGGGCAGGGTTACCAGGCGGGGCGCGATTTTTTCGGTTTGGGGCAGGCCGTGGTCAAAATCTGGCGGCCATAAGCCCTGATACGCCGAAAAATGGGGAACGGAGGGGTAGTGCACCGAGGTCTGGATGCCCTTGTCCGCCAGCGCCGCCATAAAGGCCGGGCGCTCCGCGCCGGGGGGCAGGACCACCGGGAACAGATGGCAGGCGGAGGTCGTGAGTTCCGGGACAAAAGGCAGAGTAATCCCTGGAAGGCCCTGAAGCTCCTGCCGGTAACGGCGGGTAAACTCCCGGCGCCGGGCATTGGCCGCGGGGAGTTTGGCCAACTGGACCGAGCCCAGGGCCGCCCGCATTTCGTCCAGCCGGTAATTGTAGCCCAGGCAGGTGACGTCGTAATCGAAGCCGTGGCCCCGGTGGCGGTCCCAGGTGAGGCTGGTCAGGCCGTGGGAGCGGGCGGCGCGCATCCTCTCGGCTACGTCCGGGTCCCGGCAGACCACCAGGCCCCCTTCGCCGGTGGTCAGATTTTTGTTGGCGAAAAAACTGAAGCAGCCCACATCCCCCACGGTGCCCACCATCCGGTCGCCCCCGGCCGACCGGTGCACCGCGCCCGGGGCATGGGCCGCGTCCTCGATGATCTTCAGGTTATGCTCACGGGCCAACGCGCCGAGGCCGGCCAGATCGCAGGGGTAACCGGCGTAATGCACCGCCATGACGGCTTTGGTCCGGGGGGTCACTTTCCGGGCCGCGTCCGCGGGGGACAGATTCACATCCTCCGGGCCGGTGATATCCACAAACACCGGCCGGGCCCCAGTATAGAGAATAGCGTTGGCCGTGGCCACGAAAGTGAGGGCCGGGCACAGCACTTCGTCCCCCGGTCCCAGCCCCAGGGCCAGACAGGCCAGATGCAGGGCCGCGGTGCCGTTGGCCACCGCCAGGGCAAAAGGCGCGCCCAGGAAGCGGGCGAAGTCCTCCTCGAACCGCCGGGTCATAGGACCCATGGAGAGCCAGCCGGAGCGCAGCACCCCGGCGACCGCGTCCATTTCCTCGGCCCCGAGGCTCACGTCCATCAACGGCACGGTCCAGTGGGTCATGGGGAAATTGCCTGATGGGGAAATAAGCGAAACGGCTTTTTATCTGTAGCCGCAGCCTTTAGGCTGCGTTGTGTGCTTCAGGCCGGGAAAAAGGTTTTCTGCGCAGGCTGAAGCCTGCGGCTACAAAAGAAGCCCCCAGCCGCGCAATTGATCCTAAAGATTGTAAATTTCCGGCTTATAGCGCGGCCGCTGGTCCCGGATGAACCGGATGGTTTCCTGTAAGCCCTCTTCCAGGCTCACCCGGGGCTGCCAGCCTAAGAGGCGGCGGGCCTTGCGGTTATCGCACACCAATTCCATGACCTCGCTGGCCGGGGGCCGGGTCCGGGCTTCGTCAAACACCACCCGCCGGCCGCCCCCCAACAGGGCCATGAGGCGCTCCGCCAGCTCCCCGATGGCCACGGCCTCTCCCGAACCGACGTTTACCACCTCGCCGATGGCGGCCGGCTCTGCGGCAATATTGAGAAAACCGGCCACCGTGTCGTCCACATAAGTCAAATCCCGGCGCGGGGTCAACAGTCCCAGGCGGATGACCTCCCCGTCCAGCCCCTGACTGATGATGGTGGGAACGATGGCCCTGGCCGATTGCCCGGGGCCGTAGGTGTTGAAGGGCCGGATGACCGCCGCCGGCACCCCGAAGGACAGGTGATAGCTCTCCACCAGCTTGTCAGCCCCGATCTTGCTGGCCGCATAGGGGGACTGCCCCCGCAGGGGGTGCTTTTCGTCCATGGGGGTGTATTGGGCCGCGCCGTAGGTCTCGCTGGTGGAGGTGTGGATAAAACGCTCCACCCCCACGAGCCGGGCCGCCTCTAAGAGATTCAGGGTGCCGCCGCAGTTCACCGCCAGGAATTGCCGGGCCGCGGTGTAGGAATAGGGGATGGCGATGAGGGCCGCCAGATGAAAAATCACCTCGCAGCCCTCCACCTGGCGCAGGGTCCAGAAAGGGTCGGTGATGTCCCCCGGACGGATTTCCAGGGCAGACCGGACCTCGGGCGGCAAAACCTCGATGAGACCCCAGTCATTGCGGGAATTATAGCGCACCACCGCCCGGACCCGGGCTCCCGCTTCCACCAGGCGGGCCGCCAGGCGGCTGCCGATGAAGCCCCCGGCGCCGGTCACCAGGACGCGCTTTTTTGCCCAATCCATCATAAAGGTCCAGGCGGCAAGATATTTCCACTCCGGATATACCTTACCACGTTTCCCCTGATTTTTCTTTACCAGCTGACTAAATTCCGGGACTCATCAGGACAAAGGACAAAAAAAACCGGCAGGAGGGAGGGGAGATGGGGGAGGTTCCTGCCGGCGAGGGGGAGGAAAAATCGAGTTTTCCCTTTTGAACATATTTAAGTGCTATATACAATAATTAAACATTCATTGCAAGGCCTTTACGCGAAAAATTCCGATTTTTTTTCGGCAAATTCGAGCTGGGCCCGCTCATAATCCTCATGGCGGCCGATGTCCAGCCAATACCCGGAAAACGGGTAATAGCCCACCTGCTGACGGTTCGCCAGCAAACGCTGCACCAGATCGGGAAAGTCCAGATAGGTCCGGTTTTTGATATATTCCAGCACCTGGGGTTCAAAAACATAAATTCCCATGCTCACCAGGTAGGCGCTGGTGGGCTTTTCCAGGTAATCCCGGATGCGGCCCCGACCGTTTTTGATGATGACCCCCAAGTCGATTTTTACCCGGCATTCATAGGCGCCGATGGTGGCGATGCTGCGCTCCCGGCGGTGATGTTCCACCAACTCCCGAAAATCCAGATTGGTGAGAATATCGGCGTTCATCACCAGGAAGGTGTCGCTGAGGTCCGGTATCAGGGTGAGGGGCCCGGCGGTGCCCAGGGGCTCGGGTTCACAGGAGTAATCGATGTCCACTCCCCAGCGGGCGCCGTCCTGGAAATAGTCCTGGATAAGTTCGGACAGATGCCCCACTGCCAGGGTGATGCGGCTGAATCCCTGGGCCGCCAGGCGGCGGATGACCACCTCCATGACCGGCACCCCCCCCAGGGGGACCAGGGGCTTGGGAATCGCCTCGGTCAGGGGCGCCAGCCGCACCCCCTTGCCGCCTGCCAGAATGACCACCCGCACGACATCGTCTCCTGTAAGACCAACCCTGTCTGACTCGATACAAACTCCCTAAATTGATTAGCAATCATAATGCCAAATTGCCAACTCTCTAAATTTCTTGAAATAAATTCCCTGGCGCCATAAAACCGGCAACTCGTTGTTTCAAATATGAAACACAAAAAACCTCTGGAGTTAAAAAATTAGCGGCTGGACAAAACTCTGGGGGCCAAGGTTGCCCCTGAGTAATTCAGAGGAGTTTGGGGGCTATGGGTCGGCAGTTCACCTGCCCTTCTTTCAGGTGGATTTGTACTTTAAGCTTTGGATTTTTCCTGGTGGAAATCAGGAGCTTCCGCCCCGGGATAACCATCTTGGCCAGGACCAGCCCCGGGGCGCCAGGGGCAGCTCCTTGAGGGTGCGCCGCCAGAAGTAGGCGGCCACCAGGGCGCAGAGGATGTTGGCCAGATAGGGGGCCAGGGCCGGATTCAGGCTGGTGCTGAAGGCCAGGCGCCAGGACGCGGTGAACACAATGTAGTAAATCAGAAAGGTGGCCAAGCCCACGATGAGCCCCCAGGTGCGCCCATGAATCTGGGGGGCAAGCCCCAGGGGCACGGCCAGCAGGCACAGCAGCAGCGCCCCCAGGGGCAGGGCCAGGCGCTGGTGCAGCTCCACCACCAGGCGGACGGCGCGCCTGGAGCCGGGGGGCTCCGTCCGGATGCCCTCCCGGAGCTCCCCCAGGGACATCTCCCGCTCGGATACCTGCCCCGGGGAGGTGAACCGGAAAAGCTGCAGGGGCAGTTCATAGGTCTTGAAATCCACGGTCTGCCGATTCCCCAGGTCGGCCCCCCAGCGGATCACCATCCCTTCCGAGAGCCGCAACATCAGGGACTCCTGGGCGGGATCATAGGAAATGTGGCCACTTTCCGCAAAAATGGTCTGGGGATTGCCCTCCTCCCGCCAGTCGTTCACAAAAATGCCTTCCAGGCTGCCGCCCCGGGGCGCCACCTTATTGACGAAGAGCATCACGTGGCGAAAGTCGGTATTGAAGGTCTGCTCCTGGAGCCCCACGTCGGCCCGCTTTTGGCCCACTTCCGCCAACAGCTTCCGGGTGGACCTTTGCCCCCAGGGGCTGCCCACCGTGCTGAGCAGCAGGGTCACGAAGGCCACCATAATCGAAAAGGCCAAAATGGGAGCCAGCAGGCGGAGATAGCTTAAGCCTGCGGTCTTCAGGGCCATGATTTCATGGTCCACCGACAGGCGCATGAAGGCCAGGATAATGCCCACGGTGGCCGCCATGGGGAGGGTGAACACCATGAGATAGGGGAACAGGAACAGGGTGGACTTGAGGATGTCCCAGAGGCCGATCCCCTTGACCAGGATCATCCGGGTGATGAACAGGAGACGCCCCGAAAACACGATGAGGGTGAAGGCCAGCAGACTCACCAGAAAGGGCGAGAGCACTTCCGCCAGCAAATAGCGATACAGAATGCGGGGCATGGTCGGGACGCCCTTAAATTATTTATGTGGTGGAGGGGGCCAGGGGCCGGTGGGCCCCTGCTCCCCCGGCCCTCCCCCCAGAAGTCTCACCTGGCTGTCTCATTTTCGGTGAGAAATGAGCAAAAGACAATCCTGGTGTCGGGCCAAAATCTCATAATCCCGGCTGAGGCTTTTCTTGAGCCAGGGAAGGTCCTGTTTTTTCACATAAAAAAACAGCAGATCCCGGGAGGCCGCGAAGGCCTCCAAATCCTGCGGATTTTTCAGAAAGCGGCTGCTCTCCTTGACCAGGCTGTCGCCGAAATTTAATTCGGTGCGAAATTCCAGGAGATGAAAAGCCTGGCCGCTGTAAAAGCTCAGCCCCTGGGAGTAGAGGTAGGCCCCCACCAGCGCGGCGCCGGGGCGCCAGGCGGCCTTGAGGGCCAGGCCCAACTCCCTGGGGGAGCGCTGCCCGGCCAGGCGCTCCATCCCCAGAGGGAGGAGCGCGCCGAGCACCAGGGCCCCCACCAGCAGGACCTCGAGGCGCCGCCCCACCATGGCCGCGGCGGGTAGCAGGGCTATGACCAGAAGACTGAGGCTTAACATGGGCTGGAGGAATTCAGCCCGGGCCAAAAGCGGCCGCAAGGCCCCCGGAGGCCAAACATAGAAGGCCACCAGGGTCCAGCCCGCCAGGGCCCAGACGAACAGGCTGATCCGGAAGCCCGGCGCGCCCCGCCGGCTGTCACTCCGTGACTGCAGACCGGCCAGGGCCTTCCCGGTCAACAGCGCCAGGGGCATCAGGGCCGGCAGAATATACGGCGCCAGCTTGCCCCGGGACAGGGAAAAAAAGGCCAGGACCACCCCGGCCCAGAGCATCAGAAAGATGCGGTCGTCACGGTCCGGCGCGCCCCGGCGCCCCAGGACCCAGGGCATAAGGGCCGTCCAGGGGAGGAGCAGGGCCAGGAGCACCGGCCCGAAATACCACCAGGGCTCGGCGTGAAAATGAGCCCCGCTGACATAGCGCTGGACGTGATGCTCCCAGAGAAAATAGCGGGGAAAGTTTGGATAGCGCCAGGCCGCGGCCACAAACCAGGGCAGGACCACTGCGGCCAGCAGGAGCCAGCTTGTCGGCCGAATCAGGGCCCAACAGGCCTGCCGCCCCCGCCGGAGGGCCGCCAGCCCCCAGATGAGCCCCGCCAACACCAGGGCCGCGGGGCCTTTCACCAGGACCGCCAGGGCCAGGGCCAGATAGGCCCAGGGCCACAGACGAGGCCGCTCCCGGCTCAGGGCCACATATCCCAGGGCCAGCCCCAGGTTCAGGAACAGGCTGAAGACCATGTCCAGGGTGAGAATCCGGGCCAGGACGACGTAGCCCCCGCAGGTGGCCAGCACCATGCCCCCCCAGAAGCCCTGGCGCTCCCCCCACAGGACCCGCCCCAGCCAGTAGGCCAGGTACACCCCGGCCAGGGCCGCCAGAGCCGACGGCAGCCGGGCGGGCCACTCGCTCTGCCCGAAGGCCGCAAAGCTAAGCGTTGTCAGCCAATACACCAGGGGGGGCTTTTCCAGATAGGGGGCCAGGTTCAGGTGCGGAATGAGCCAATCCCGGAGCAGCAGCATCTCCCGGGCGATTTCGGCGTAGCGGCCCTCATCCGGGTCCATGAGGCCGGGCTCGCCCAAACGCCAGAAAAACAACAACAGGCCCGCCGACGTAAGGAGGGCGGGATACAGCCATCGGGCCGCCGGGGAGGGCCTGACCGAGGTTTCGGGGGATTGGGAGGCTGACATGGGGTTGTGTATCAGGAAATTTTTGCCAGGTTCAGGCTGGACCACACCATAGCTTCCTAAAAATCCTTGTATTTGTCAATAGATAAGACATGGCCCGCTTGTTGCAAATTAACCGCAGAGACTCCTTAGGGGCGAGGCAAGGAGGTTTGGGCTGAGAATCCAGGGTTCACCATTTTGGGTCAAACCACACCATTTGTTGCCAACCTTGACGGTGTTAAGATGGCGATGATTCCTGCCTTAATCAGGTTTCTGAAAGAACAGGCGGCCCATTTCCCCATTGCCGGCCGCACCTTGACCATCGGCCATCAGACCGTGGTGCTCACCCCCCATCAATACGAAGAAATCTTTTCCTTACCCCACCCCGAACCCCAGGTGAGCGCCGAGGGAGTCTGCCGTTCCCTGGGGGCCGCTGGCCTGGAATCCCTCGATTATCACGGGACGCCCCAGGCCTCCATACAATGCAATTTGAACTTTCCAATAGATAGTAAATATCATGATAGGTACGATACAATTCTAGACGGCGGTACAATAGAACATATTTTTAATGTAGAAGTATGTTTTCATAACATGGTAAAACTATTAAAGGTCGATGGTAATATTATCCATATAAATCCTTGTCAGGGTTATTTCAACCACAGTTTTTATTTATTTCAACCGACCTTTTACTTTGACTATTATCTGAGCAACGGCTTTTGTGAATGTGAGTGTTATCTTCTAGAGTTTACTGACCGACATAGATATGCCTATCCAGGAAATTATCGAATAATTAAACTGGATCGAGACCAGAGCGAAGGGAATTTCAGGACCGAAAACGATACCTTGATTATTTTCAGGGCAAGGAAAAAGAAAAAGTTTTTGCAGACGGTCATACCGATACAAGCGATATATCGGGGTGAGAAAGGGGAACTGACCATGGCCGAGAGAGCCCATCCAGAGGATCCGGGATTTCGCGAGGGCAGCCCATATCGGGAGCAGTTGCTCAAACGCTACCGGCTGGCCAATCAACACCTCACCGGGGGAGTAAGTCTTGACATCCCGTGTGGAGTCGGGTGGGGAACCTCATTGTTGAAATCCACCCGGGTTATCGGCCTGGATATTTCCCGGGAAGCTGTAGAGTACGGGCAATCACATTACTTCAGATGCGACTTTATTGTAGGAGATATGCAACATATTCCACTTACTTCAAAACAGATAGACAATGTAGTTTGCCTCGAAGGCCTTGAGCATGTCACCAAGGATATCGGCCTGAATTTTTTATCAGAAGCGCATCGCATTTTGAAAGACGAAGGCGTCATTATATTAACCGTGCCGGTTATTCTACCGGGAGGCAAACATTCCGGCAATCCTTATCATTTGTATGAGTACCCCATGCAGGAATTAAAGGATATTTTGGGACAATATTTTCAAGTAACAACTTTTGATCTTCAACAAGGGCCGGATAATCCCCTGGTCTTTATTGTGGCTCAAAAGGTTCCTCACATCCAGGCCACCGCAGAGATAAGCCCCATGACTCCGGAAAAACCAGAGCCTCTGATAGGTTGCTCCTCAATAAAAGAATCTTTCCCGAAAAATTCCTTTTCCGGTACGCAATCGAGGAAAGATTCGGGCTTAAAGGTCCTGCTCACCACCTCCGCGGCGCCGGGGCAGTCGCCCTTTTCCACCACCGAAAAACGGCCCCCCATCGGTCTGGGGTTTCTTATTGCGGTTTTGAGAGATGCGGGGCACAAAGTTTTTTTCATCGACAATTATCTTGCCCCCAGCGATTTCCTGGAAACCGATTATCTGGAGCGCCATGACATCGACTTTGTGGGGATTTACGCCAACACCATCTGTTATAGGGACACCCGCCGCATGCTGCACCGGCTGGAATATCTGCGGCAAACCCGGCGCTGGCAGGGCAAGATCATGGTGGGGGGGCCCCACACCAGCGTGGCCCTGGAAACCATCCCGGAATTCGTCGATTTTGTGGTGCAGGGGGAGGGGGAACAGGCCATTGTGGACATCGTCGAGGGCCGGGTGACAGAGCGGGTCCTCAGATGCCGCCGGATCGACAACCTGGATGACCTCCCCATGCCGGCCTGGGACTATTTTGCGCACCAGCCCTACAACTGGGGGGTCGACTGGTTTGACGGCAGCCCGGTGTTCACCATGAACACCAGCCGGGGCTGCCCCTTCCACTGCGCCTTCTGCTCGGTGGGCTCCATCTGGGGCCGCAAATACACCTTTTTTAGCGCCGAGCGCCTGGTGGCCGACCTTGACTTTCTGATCAAGACCTACGGCGCCCGGGGCATTTATTTCCGGGAGGACAATTTTACCGTCCAGCGGGAGCGGACGGAACGATTCTGCCGGCTGCTCCTTGATAAAGGCATTAAAATCACCTGGGCCTGCGAAACCCGGGTGGATACGCTGGATCGGGAGCTTTTGGCCCTGATGCGGCGGGCCGGTCTGGCCGCGGTTTATTTCGGGGTGGAGAGCGGTTCCCAGGCCGTTTTGGATCGCCTGAAAAAGGGCATCACCGTGGACCAGACCCGGCAGGCCTTTGCCTGGTGCCGGGAGTTCGGGGTCAAAACCGCGGCCAGCGTCATTGTGGGCACGCCCGGGGAAACGCCCCAGGACCTCCAGCAAACCCAGGCCCTGATCAGCGAGCTCCAGCCCACCGTAACCTGGCACAACGTCTTTGTGGGCATTCCCCAAAGTCCTTTGTATCATCAGGCCCTGAACGAACATCTCCATGAATTCATCGATGACCGGGGGCTGGTGTATCTCAAGGGCCACAATGACCGGGTAAGGCAGTTTTACGGCGGCCAGTGGGATGCGGGCCTCCCCATCGCCCGAAATGCCCGGGGGGAGATCGACGCGCCCCGGATCAGCGTGGTGATGTCGGTCTACAACGGCGCCGCCCACCTGGAGGAGGCCATCAAGAGCATCCTTGAGCAGACGTATGCCAATTTTGAGTTCATCATCGTCAACGACGGGTCCACCGACGCGTCCGGGGAAATTCTGCAAAAAATTGACGATTGCCGCATCCGGGTGATCACCAATCCGTCCAACCTGGGCCTGACCAAGTCCCTGAATATCGGCAGCAACGCGGCCCGGGGGGAATATATCGCCCGCATGGACGCGGATGACCTGTCCCTGCCCCACCGGCTGGAGCGACAACTGGAGTTTTTGGAAAAAAATCCGGATTACGCCCTGGTGGGGAGCTCTTATTACCAGATTGACGAGCACGGCCGCATCCGCTCCCTGATCGAGGTGTTGACCGGGGATGCGGACCTGCGGGCCGGATTGCGCCAGCAGAACTGGTTCGGGCACGGCAGCGTCATGCTGCGCCGGGAGGCCCTGCGGCAGGCGGGCGGCTATGACGAGGAGTTTGCCTACGCCCAGGACTACGATCTGTGGCTGCGGCTGTCGGAACAATTCAAGCTGGCCAACCTGGCCGAACCGCTGTATTGCTGGCGGGCTACGGCCTCGTGCCTCTCCCACCGCCAAAGCCGGGAACAGGAGCATTTTGCCGGGTTGGCCCGCCAAAAGGCCGCAGCGCGGGAAGCCCGGCCGGAGGGCGAAGTTCAGGAAATCACCGCTTCCGAAGGCCCCCTGGTCTCGGTGATCGTGCCCACCTATAACCGCCCCGATATGTTGATGGCCACCCTTGAGAGCGTCCTGAACCAGACCTATCAACCCTTTGAAATCATCGTGGTCAACGACGGCGGTTTAGAGGTGGAGAATATCGCCGGTTGGCTGAACCGGCAGGGGAACATCACCTATGTCAGACACGACCGCAACCGGGGCCTGGCCGCGGCGCGCAACACCGGCATCAAGCTGGCCCGGGGGAAATATCTGGCCTACCTGGACGATGACGATCTGTTCTATCCCGAGCACCTGGAAACCCTGGTGGCGGCCCTGGAGGGTTCGCACTACCGGGTGGCCTATACCGACGCCCACCGGGCGCACCAGGTGCAGGAGCACGGCCGCTATGCCACCGTGGAGCGTGACCTGCCTTTCTCCCATGATTTTCATCGGGATAGTCTGCTGGTGGCGAATCAATTCCCGGTGCTCTGCCTGATGCACCAGAAAGCCTGTCTGGAGGAGGCCGGCACCTTTGATGAAAGCCTGACCACTCATGAGGATTGGGATTTGTGGATCCGCATGGCCCTCAAAGAGGACTTCCTCCATATCAAGAAAATCACCGCCGAATTCTCCTGGAGAGAAGACGGCAGCACCATGACCAGTGCCAAATCCGCAGATTTTTTCCGGACCATGCAGATCATATATGACCGGTATGCCCCGCACCTGGAGGGCAAACCTTATGTTAAGGAGGCGCAGCAGAAGTTTCTGCAGCAATATCTGGAACATTTTGGCCAGGCAGTGCCCGGCCTCCCGGAAGCGGAGCTGACCACGGAGGAGTTGTTGGCCAGGGCCATGGAGGCGGTGGAGCGCGAGGCCTGGCCGGCCGCGGAGGCTTATCTGGTCAAAATCAACCAAGCCTTTCCGGACCTGCCGGAGCCCTATCTGGTCCTGGCCGACGTGCTGGACATGCAGAGGCGGCACGGGGAAGCCTGCAAGCTCCGGCAAACCGCCCGGCAGCTGCAACTCAAGGATCTGTGCGGGACCAAAGGACAGGCACCCGGCCCGGCTTCACAGGGAGAACCGTCCGCTCCCGGCAGGGAAACACCACCGGAGACCGAAAGCGCGGGGCCGTCCTCTCCGCCGGAAGGCCTGCAGGAGCCTGCGGATCAAGTTGCGGTCTCCATTATCATTCCCACTTACAACAACCTGGAACTTACCCAAAATTGCCTGGAATCCATCTGGGAGCACACCCCCCCGCGGCTTTATGAACTGATTGTGGTGGACAACGGCTCAGAAGACGGCACCGGCGAATTCCTGGAGGACCTGGCCGCGGCCGGCAGGGTCCGCCTCATCGCCAACCCGACGAACCTCGGGTATGCCAGGGCCTGCAACCAGGGGGCCCGCCCCGCCCGGGGCGAACTCCTGGTCATGCTCAATAACGACACCCTGGCCACTCCGGGGTGGCTCGAGGCCCTCCTGGAAGGCCTGGGGGGGGATGACCGGGTGGCCGCAGTGGGCGCCAAGCTCCTGTACCCGGATGACTCGGTGCAGCATGCCGGGGTGGCCATCAATCAGGCCGGCAAAGTGTACCACCTGTACCGGCATTTTCATCGGGACCATCCGGCGGTCAATAAGCGGCGGGAGTTTCAGGTGGTTACCGGGGCCTGCCTGCTGATCCGCAGATCAGTCTTTTTCCAGGAGGGGCTCTTTGATGAAAACTTCCAGAACGGCTTTGAGGATGTGGATCTATGCTTCAGGCTGAAACAATCGGGGTATCGCATCGTCTATAACCCGCAAAGCGTGGTGTACCATCTGGAGAGCATGACCCCCGGCCGGTTCGATCATAATGAAAACAATTCCAGGTACTTCAATGAGAAATGGCAGGGGCGCGCCATCCCGCCGGACGATCTGCGCTACTACCAGGAGGACGGGCTGCGGCTGGAATGGCAGGTGGACGCCTCGGGCAGAAAAGAGGCAGTCATCCATGATACGAATGAAAACCCCTATAAAACGGCGGCCAGGGCCTGCCTGAACCGGGGGGAGGTGGACCGGTCAATTGCTTTTTATGAACAAGCGCTCACCTTTAACCCCTTCGATCCTCGCAACCATAGCCTCAGGGTGGAGATGGAGGCCCTGAGGTCCATGGCCCAAGCCCAACCCCAGGCCGTGCACGCTTGATTGAGCGGCGAGGCTGAGGGAAGCCTCAGACAAGTTTACCAAGGCAGGAAAAATAAAGGAGGATCGGTCCCGGTTTCCAAAGGCCGCTTATATCATGCAGTCCTCTATGACCGGATATTTGGTCGGAGTGTGACCTCTATGAATGATACGGCTCCTGCAATTCTCTCAGCAAATTATTTTGGGCGTCTTCCGGGTTGGTTTTCCGTCTCCGGGGTCCTTTCTTAAAAGTATCCTGTGACCACCATGTAGGAAAAGCAACCTTCTGGCCGTTAAAGATATCCTCGATGGTAAGAATTTGCAGACGGGGAAAACGATGCTGGGGAAACTGGGGGTCAATGAGGGGGTCGGCGGCGGCCGCCTCATCGCGCATCTGCCGGGTGGGTCGCTTAAGGCTCAGAAAGACGCCGATCTCCACCTTCTCCCGGTCCAAAACGCCCTTCAAATCCCTGATTTGGGAGACGGTGACGTGGCCGCCTTTAACCTGGAGGATAATTTTCTTATACTCGCCGCTATATTCATCCCGCAGATGCATGACCCCATCGATGCCCCGGTCCGCGCCCCTTTTCTCCCGGGCGCTGCGGGCCCCCACCGAGGCCAGGGCCCAACACTCGAACTGAAAGGGGTTGAGCTGGAATAACCGCGTGGCGCTAAGCAGATCCCGAGGAATGCCGATTTCCTCGTAGGGAGACAGCTCGCTTTTAAAACCTTCCAAGCGCTTGCGGATCAGGTCGATGGCCAGGTACGTGACGTCAATGCCGATCCAGCGGCGCTTGAGGCGTTCGGCCACCGCCACCGCGGTGCCGCAGCCGCAAAAAGGATCCAGAACCACATCGCCTTCGTTGCTGCCGGCCCGGATGATGCGCTCCAACAAGGCTTCGGGTTTCTGGGTCTGGAATCCCATGTATTCACCATGGGACCCATGCAAGTGCTCGATGTCGTACCAGATGTCCTTGATGGGGGTGCCGGACATTTCATCCAAATATCTTTTAAAGCGCGCCACCCCATCTGGCGCAGGTATGATCACTCGGCCTTCCTCCCAGGCCTGCAGCATGCGCTCCCTGGTCCAGCGCCAGACCCTTACTATGCCGCTGCCCGGAGGAAATTCGTAGGTGAGGTTGGGGCGTTCTTTATGAGGATTCAACAGATTGTCTAAAGTATAACGCCTGCCGGTCTCCGGCTCCACAAATCGATAAAATTTCTTTAGGTAGGCCGGGGCATGCTCCTTATAGGTCGGATTGAACACGGATTTTTCCGACTTGCTGTAGAAAAAGATAGTGTCGTGACAGCGGGAAAATCGCAGCTTGGTATGGCCCTTGGGCTGGGAGCGCTCCCAGATAATCTCGTTGCGAAAGTTCTTGGGGCTGAAGATATTGTCCAAAATAAGTTTGATGTAATGGCTGGCGGTGGGGTCGCAATGGAGAAACAGACTGCCGGTGGATTTCAACACCCGGTGAAGTTCTACCAGACGGACCGCCATCATGCTGAGATAGGCCAGCATGTTGCTGGGACCCAAAACTTGGCGCCATGCCTTGAGGAATTCAGCCAGGGGCGGCGGACCGGCCAGGATTGCTTCATCTAAAGCGATCTCTGCCGGCGGCCCCCATTTCCAGGTATCCTCAAACGCCGTGATTTGGGCCGCGGATTGCTCTCCCGACGGTTCCTTGAACAACATATTGTAGGTGGCGTTGGAATTGAAGGGCGGGTCAAGATAGATCAGATCGACGCTCTCCACGGGGATGTGCCCGGCCCTTAAGATTTCCAGGTTATCCCCGAAATATAATTGGTTCTGCCAACTAGCCATTTCCCATCATCCTTCACGCTGTCTAAAAATATCTTAGCACACTTTTCCCCTGGACGTTTATTAAAGAAAAAAAGCCGGCCCCTCATAAGGGGCCGGCCTTGGTGTTTCAGGTTAGGTGCAGGCTCTTACTTAGCAAGCAAGGGCACGATCAAGAGGGCCACGATGTTGACCACCTTGATCATGGGGTTGATGGCGGGGCCGGCGGTGTCTTTGTAGGGGTCGCCCACGGTGTCGCCGGTGACCGCGGCTTTGTGCGCATCGGAGCCTTTGCCGCCATAGAGGCCGTCTTCGATGGCCTTCTTGGCGTTATCCCAGGCGCCGCCGCCGGAGGTCATGGCAATGGCCAGGAACAGCCCGGTGACGATGGAGCCGATGAGCATGCCGCCCAGGGCCACGGGGCCCAGACCCGGAGTGAAGCCCACGATGATGGGGGCCAGCACCGGGATCAGGGCCGGGACCATCATCTGGCGCAGAGCCGACTTGGTGACGATGTCCACGCAGGTGCCGTATTCGGGCTTGGCGGTGCCTTCCATGATGCCGGTGATTTCCCGGAACTGGCGCCGCACTTCCTCCACCACGCCGCCGGCGGCCTTACCTACGGCCTCCATGCAGAGAGCGGCGAAGAAGTAGGGCAAAAGACCACCGATGAACAGACCGGCGATGACCCGGGGATCGGAGAGCTCGAAGGACATGACCCCGGGGAAGGACCGGGAGTACTCGGCAAAGAGCACCAAAGCGGCCAGACCGGCGGAACCGATGGCGTAACCCTTGGTGACAGCCTTGGTGGTGTTGCCCACCGCATCCAGGGGATCGGTGATGTTCCGAATTTCTTCCGGCAGTTCCGACATCTCGGCGATGCCGCCGGCGTTGTCGGTGATGGGGCCGTAAGAGTCAATGGCCACCACGATGCCGGTCATGGAGAGCATGGCCACTGCGGTGAGGGCGATGGCATAAAGGCCGGTGCCCGGGTGGGCCAGACCGCCACCCAGATGGAAGGCCGCCAGGATGGCCGCCACGATAACGATAACCGGCGCCGCCGTGGCCTTCATGGAGATGGCCAGACCCTGGATGACGTTGGTGCCATGGCCGGTAGTAGAGGCCAGGGCAATGGACTTCACCGGGGTGAAGCTCTTGGAGGTGAAGTATTCGGTGATGGCCACGATGAGGCCGGTCAAAGCCACGCCGATGACCGCCAGCAGGAAGACGTTAAAGGGCGGAATCACAAAGCCCGCAGCGCCCTTGGCAGCCGCTTTGGCAGCCACGCCGGTCATGAACTTATTGGCCAGGAAATAAAAGGCGATGACGGCCAGGACGCCGGCCACAATCAGGCCCTTATAGAGGGCGCCCATGACGTAATCGGACTTGCCCAGGCGCACGAAGTAGGTGCCGATGACCGAGGCGATGATGGACACACCGCCGATGACCAGCGGGAAGATAACCGCCTTGGAGTCGGGGCCGTAAATGGTGGTGGCCAGCAACATGGCGGCCACCACGGTGACGACGTAGGTCTCGTAAAGGTCCGCCGCCATACCGGCGCAGTCACCCACGTTGTCGCCCACTTGGTCGGCGATGACCGCGGGGTTGCGGGGGTCGTCCTCGGGGATGCCGGCTTCCACTTTACCCACCAGATCGGCGCCCACGTCCGCGGCCTTGGTGTAGATGCCGCCGCCCAAGCGGGCAAAGACCGACACCAGGGAGCAGCCGAAGCCCAGACCGATCAGGGCGTGCATGGCATGCTGGGGAGCAGCCGTCATCAAGAATTTGTAGTAACCGGCCACGCTCAACAGGGCCAGGCCTACTACCAGCATGCCGGTGACCGAGCCGCCCCGGAAGGATACTTTCAGGGCGTGGGCCATGCTGGTATAGGCTGCCTGGGCGGTGCGCACATTAGCCCGCACCGACACGTACATGCCCACATAACCTGCCAGAGCCGAACCGGCGGCGCCGATGACGAAACCGATGGCGGTGTATTTGCCCAGGCCGAAAAGGAGCACGAAAACGACCGCGCCCACCATGGCCACCGTCTTGTACTGACGGTTCAGGAAGGCGTTGGCGCCTTCCTTGACGGCGTCGGAGATTTCCTGCATCCGGGCGGACCCCGCATCCTGTTTGAGGACCCAGGTGGTGGTGAACAGTCCATAGGCTATGCCTACCAGACCACAAATCAAAGCAAAACTCATAATATCCATCCGCTACTACCCTCCTTTTGGATGATTGGATTTTCCTTGCTGGTTAGATAATTGGATGTTCCTTGATTCCTGAAAAAATCGTGGCTTTACCAGCCCTTACCGCCCTGGCGCTCTCACCCCCTTTGCCCTTCACGCACACATTTCTGACCTCTTAGTTAAATGCTAATTCATACCTCATATGGCCTATGCCTGTAAAGGAAAATTTTCACAAATTAATTCCTTAGGTTAGAACTTTTTCCGTTTTTTTCGGCTTACAGGGGGCCAACAGGCATGGTTTTCAGCCGTTTGGCCGGGACGCCGGGGGTGGGGCCAACAGGGGCGGATCGCCGGCCGGCGATGAGTTTTTTTCCGGCCCTTCCTGGCTGGGGGCCAGGAGTTTCTGGCCGCTCTGGAGCACTACGCCATGGCGCTCCGCCAGATATTCCAGGTAGTGGTATTCCAGGGCTTTTTTCTGCAAGCGGTAATTCAGGATCAACCGCAGGGGAAAGTAGAGGGCCGCCAGGGCCAGGACCGCCACCAGCAGATAGGCGCCCCCCAAACCCAGGGCCTTGAAAAACAGGGCCGCCAACCCCAGGACCTGCTGGCCGTAAAACCACAGGATGAGCAGGCCCAGGAAGGCCGCCAGCCCCAGAAAAAACTGAACGCGGTGGCGTCTCCGGGTCGGTCGCCCCTGGAGGTGCTGGTCTTCCCCCTCCCCGGGCTCGGGGCCGAAGGCCTGGAAGCCCCGGACTATCATGCCGAACAGGAAGAGAAGCACCAGGGGCGCGGTAAACGCGGTAAAGAGATATTCCTTCCAGGGAAAGGGGATCACCTTCACCGGCCCCCCCAGGACGCCCTCGTCGATCTGCCAGATGGCGGTGACCACGAAGATGAGGACCTCCACCAGGGCGACCACGATGAGAAAGCTGTTGAAGATGTAGCGCCGTTCCAGGGGGTCCCAAAAATTGAAAAATTTCGACATGACTTAAGTACGGTTTTCGGTTTGGGGTTTTCGGTTTTCGGAATTAATAATTAGGAAATTCATATAGTTAAGCATTGCCTTGCTTCTATTTCAAGCAAGGCTTGGGATAAATTCTACAATCTGGGCGACAAGATGTCGAGCCGCCCGTGAAGCCCAAAGGCGATTCAGCCTGAACCGGCCTTTTGCAGGTGCCGCCGCACCTCCATCAACAGGCGCCCCAGGCGGTTCTGTCCGGGGGAGGCCCCGCACCGGGGGCAATGGCAATCTCCCCAGAAATTGTCGTGCCAGGTGTTGCCTTCCACCAGTTCGGCGTCGCCCGTGGCCAACAGGGCTTTTTTCAACTCCGGGTGCTGCTCAAACTTTTGCCGGACCAGATCCCGCATGATTTCCACTTTTATCTCGGACCAGTCGGGGCGTTGGGGCAGTTTGCGGCCCATTTTTTTGGCTAATCCAGGGGTGGAGGCGCTCTGTATTTTTTCCCGCGCCCCCGCCTCCAGGGTCTTGGCGGCCTGGTAGGCGTGCTCCACCGTGGGGAACTCCAGGCCGTCCAGCCTCACCCTGGCCGGGGCGTAGTTGGACAGAAAAAAATTTTTTCCCTCAAAATCGCTGATCCGGCGCCCAACCTCGACCCGGGGTTCCTCTGCTCCGGGCAGGTCCCACCAATAGAGAAACAGGGCCACCGCCAGCATCAGGGCGTCTTCCAGGATGGCCCCCCAGCCCACCATGCGGTCCCCCACCAGCCCGCAGCCGCAGTCGATCTTGAGGCCCCGGGCCAGGGTAACGACCAGCACCACCAGGAAGACGGCCAGGATCAGGGCAATGAGGAGCAGGCAGCTGCGGCGCTTGATGCCGCCCACCAGCCGGTCCCCCGCCGCCAGACCCATCCCCTTGAGGACGCGGCCCGGGATCTCCAGCAGGCATCCCAGGGCCAGAAAGAAGCCGGTAGTGATCTCCACCCAGACCAGAATGGCGACCGCCAGGCCCACCAGGGACTGGGGCAAAAGGTCGTAGGCCAGGACCGCGTCGGCGAACTTGTACGGGTCCAGGCGCTTCATAACCCCGGAATAGAGGAAAGCCGCGCCCAGGGCCAGGCCCAAAAGGCAGGCGAGCCAGTTAACGACTGCTGTCCACGTCGTATCCCGCTTCATCCCAGGCTTGAAAACCTCCCAAAAACGCCATCACCTGGGTAAACCCCAGGGAGCGGAGATGTTTGGCTGCTTTTAAACTGGCATCGCAGCGCACCGTGCTGCAATACACCAAAATCCGCCGGTCCCGGGGCAGCCCCAAAATGCCGGAATCCTTCAGGGCCTGAGGATGCTCCAGTCTGTCTTCCGGCAGGTTCAGGGCCCGGGCCACATGCAGGTCGGCAAATTCCTCGGCGCTGCGCACATCCAGAAAGAGCGTTTCCCCCTGCTGCCACAACTCGTGGGCCTTTTCCAGCTTGACCGTGGGTATGCCCTTGAATTCCCGGGCCCGCCGTTCAGTCTCCAGTTTTTCCAGATGGGCCGGCAGGTTGCCCTGCCAAGCGACTTTGACCAGGGGCCAATGATATCCCAGCCCGAAGACCACGGACAGCAAGAAAAGAAACCCGGCCCAGATCAGATCTTCCCGCAGCGCTTTGGCGACCTGGCTCATCTCCCCTTTCCCTTTAGCTGGGCTCATGGTAAGGTTATTTTTTGCTAAACGAGCCTTTGGTGAAATTCAACAGAGTTTGAAGTGGTCCTGCTGAGCGCAGCGAAGCATCTCGCTTTTTTACCCTTCCTGAGACCCTTCGCTGCGCTCAGGGTGACACATAATGAAGATTTTGAAACAGATTTTATATACTTTTTGGTATACGTTTTCTTAAAGGTTCGCTCCAGGAGATCTCCCATGCCCCCCCTCGACATTCGGGCCCTGGCCCTGGACCTGGGAAACGTTCTGGTCCGGGTGGATCATCTGCGCTTCTGCCGCCGCCTGGCCGACCTGGCGGGCCTCACCCCCCAGGGGGTCTATGTCCGGGTCTTCGAATCCAACCTCGAACCCGGCTTTGACACGGGTCGCCTGAGCGCCGAGGAGTTTCACCAAAGGGTCATGGAGCATTTCGGCGTGGCCCTGCCTTTTGCCGAGTTTTGCGACTGGTGGAACGATATCTTCGCCCCCATGCCGGGCATGGCGGAGCTGGTCCGCGAACTGGCGGCCGCATATCCCCTTTATCTCGTGTCCAACACCAACGCCCTGCACTTCGCCCATATCCGGGAAAACTATGAGGCCCTGGGGCACTTCCGCAGCTTTATCCTGTCCTTCGAGGTGGGCAACCGCAAACCGGAGCCGGGCATTTACCAGGCCCTCATCCGGGAAACCGGCCTGCCCCCGTCCCAAACTCTGTTCGTGGATGATAAGCCGGCCTTTGTCGCCGCCGCCCGGCAGCAGGGCCTCAGGGCCTGGCAATTCACCACGCCCCCTGAGTTTATCCGGTCTTTGCAGGAGCATGAACTATATTAAGGCCAATTTTGCGTCAACGACAGAGTTGCAAGGAACTAAGCTCTCCAGGCCCCCTAACGCCAAAAAATGTAGCCGCAGGCTTCAGCCTGCGCTGGCGTTCTTTCCCACCTGAAACCTATGGCGCAAGCTAAAGCTTGCGGCTACAAAAAATTTTTGGCCCCGAAGCATGTGGAAATATCTAATGCTTTAGGTTTGATGTTAAATTCGTACAAGGGCTTAATGAGAACCTTAATTTAGAAAAACTTTTCATGCAAAGTATCGGAATTTCCCCCCGGGTTTTTAAATCCGCCCCCTTCATCCCCTTAAAACGGCCGCCCCACGGCCTTGTCCAGGTTGGCTTCGGCCACTTTATAGTCATACAGGGCCCGGACGTAATTCAAATCCGCCTGGGCGAACTGCACCTGGGCGTCGGTGACCTCGATGATGTTCCCCACCCCCGCCTTGTAGCGCCCCCAGGCCAGGCGCAGGTTTTCCGCCGCGGCCTCCCGGGCCTTGCGGTTGGCCCGGATCACCTCCCGGGCCGACTGCACGTCCAAAAAGCTTTGCTCCACTTCCTTGCTGACGTTCAGGGTGAGCACCTCGGCGTTGGCCTGGGTGGTGCGCAGGTTGGCCTTGGCCTGGCGGAAGCTGTAGGTGGTGGACAGGCCCTCGAACAGCGGAAAATTCATGGACACCCCCAGCCACCAGGAGTCGTTCAAAGGATATTCATAACCCTGCCAGCCAAACGAGGCCGTGGAATTTAAATTGGGGAAATAGCCGGCTCGGGCGGTTTTTATGGAGGCCAGGTTCCCCTGCTGTTGATACTTGTTCCCCAGGATTTCCGGCCGCTGATTCAGGGCCTGGTTTTTTAGCTCCTCCAGGCTCAGGGTCTTGTGCTCCACTTCCAAAATATCTTCCACCGTGCCGAAGGGCCAGGTCTTGAGCCCCAAAACGGTCATCAGGGAAACCCGGGAGACGTTCACCAGATTTTTGGCCTTGATGAGGTCGGCTTCGGCGTTCATCAGGTTGGCTTCTGCCTTGGTGACATCGATTTTGGCCCTGAGCCCCACATCGTAAAAGCCCTTGGCCTGTTTCAGGAGTTCCTGGTTCTGGCGGACGTTTTCCTCGGCCACCTTCTGGGCCTTCATGGACGCCAGATAGCCGTAGTACGCGGTGCGGGTGTCCCGGGCCACCTGCTGGCGGGTATTGGCCAGGTTTTCCCCGGCCTGCCGGAAGGAGGCCTTGGCCGTGCCGATCTGGCCGGGGGTTTTGCCGAAATCGAAAATCAGTTGATTCATGGTAAAACGGTAATTGTAGTAATTTAACGGGCTCAAATCCACCGCGAAGGGGGAACTCGACACCACCGCCGGGGTGCTGCCCGACAAAGGCGAGGCGCCGCCGGCCGAGGAGGCTCCGGCGCCACTCCCTGAGATCCCTTCGGCGCTGCTGGAGGGGAACACCCCGGAGCTGCGCCCGAACGCGGTGCCGTAAAAATAGCTGCTCCCAAAGTTCACCTGGGGGAGCAGCCCGGCCCGGGAAATGCCGATCTGGTCCTGGGCGGCGTTCACCCGCTCCTTGCTTTCCTTGATGCTGGGGTTTTGCTTCAAGGCCAGCTGGACGGCCTCCTGGATGGTCAGACGGCCGCCGGAGTCCTGGGCCGGGGCCGGGGCGACCCCCGCCAGCATCAGTAGAAGGGTCAGAACCAAGCCTGCCATTGTCGCCATGCCGTTTCTGGTCAACACTGCCGATTCCCCTTGGTGGAGCTATGAGCTTTGAGCTATGAGCTTTGGGCTTTGGGCCTTAAGCTTTCCAGTCAGTCGCACACGAGCGCGTGCTTCTCTCTAATTCACAAAAATCGGTGGGGCGGGCCTCCGTGCCCGCCGGACCCTCTGGCGGCCAGGGACGGCCACCCTACCGGAATAGGGCGTAGGGCAGGAAAGCGCCGCGCCTCCCGCCGTTCTCACGCCGCGACTGGGGGGCCAAACAGAGCTTGGCATCCACTGCCGGTTCCCAGGCAGGAGCCGGGGAACCAGGATAAAATGTAGGGTGGGCTCCGCCCACCAATTCCAAATCGCTCGAGGGATCCATATTGGGGTCAGGGGCGATTTTTTACCTCTTCCTGACTTGAGAAACAATTACCGATCGTCAGGCAAGCGGCGGTTTGCGCCGGTGAAAATCGGTGGCCTGCTCAAAGGCGTGGGCCACCTGGAGCACCCTGGGCTCCCCGAAGGGCGGCCCCAGCAGCTGGAGCCCGATGGGCAGGCCCTCGCGGCTTAGGCCCGCGGGCAGCGAGATGCCCGGAATCCCCGCCAGGTTGGCTGAAATCGTAAATATATCGGAAAGATACATGGTCAGGGGGTCGTCCGTTTTTTCCCCCAGGCGGAAGGCCGGGGTGGGGGCCACCGGCGCGGCCAGCACCGCGCAGGTTTCAAAGGCCCGGTCAAAGTCCCGCCGGATCAGGGTCCGCACCTGGGAGGCCTTCCGGTAATAGGCGTCGTAGTAGCCCGCGGACAGGGTGTAGGTGCCCAGCATGATGCGGCGGCGCACCTCGGCCCCGAAGCCCCGGGTGCGGGTCTGGGCGTACATTTCCAGCAGATTTCCCCCCGGCGCCCGGAAGCCGTACTTCACCCCGTCGTAGCGGGCCAGGTTCGAGGAGGCCTCGGCCATGGCCACGATATAATAGGTGGCCACCGCATAGCCGGTGTGAGGCAGGCTGACCTCGACGAGGTCGGCCCCCAGGCCCGCCAGGGTGGCGAGCGCGGCCCGCACCGCGGCCTCCACCTCCGGGTCGAGGCCCTCCCCGAAATATTCCTTGGGGACCCCGATTTTGAGCCCCTTGATGTCTTTCCCCAGGGCCGCCAGATAATCCGGCACCGGCTCCGGCGCCGCGGTGGAGTCCCGGGGATCGTGGCCGGCGATGGCCTGGAGGAGCAGGGCCGCGTCCCGCACCTCTTTGGTCAGCGGCCCGATCTGGTCCAGGGACGAGGCATAGGCCACCAGGCCGAAGCGGGAGACCCGCCCGTAGGTGGGTTTGAGCCCCACCACCCCGCAGTGGGACGCGGGCTGGCGGATGGAGCCGCCGGTGTCGGAGCCCAGGGAGGCGGTGCACAGGTCCGCGGCCA
>JBGSLA010000085.1:0-17808 GCA_041740935.1 Desulfobaccales bacterium
GAGTTTGAGGGGAGGGCGGGGGAGCCGCTGCTCCCCCGGCCCTCCCCTCAAGCTCACTTCTTTTTCCTGCCCAACACCTCGGCCACGGCCTCCACGTCCTTGTCGCCCCGGCCCGAGAGGTTGACGATGATAATATCTTCCCGTTTATAATGCGGCACCAGTTCCTTCAGGTAGGCAATGGCGTGGGCGCTCTCCAGGGCCGGCAGTATCCCTTCGGTCCGGGCCAGGAGCTTAAAGCCCTCCAGGGCCTCCTCGTCGGTCACCGAGACGTATTCGGCCCGGCCGCGGTCCTTGAGAAACGAATGCTCCGGGCCCACCCCGGGGTAGTCCAGCCCCGGCGCCAGGGAATGGGCTTCCTGGATATTGCCCCAGGCATCCTGCAACAGATACCCCAGAGAGCCGTGCAGCACCCCCACCGTGCCGGCGCACAGGGGCGCGGAGTGGTGGCCGCTTGTCAGGCCGTGGCCCGCGGCCTCGACGCCCACGAAGCGTACCGGTTCATCCAGGAAGGGGTAAAACAAGCCCAGAGCGTTGCTGCCGCCGCCCACGCAGGCCACCAGCACCTGGGGGAGGCGCCCGGTGAGGCGCCGCACCTGGGCCCGGGCTTCCCGGCCGATCACCGCCTGAAAATCCCGCACCAGCATAGGATAGGGGTGGGGCCCGGCCACCGAGCCGATGACGTAATGGGTGTGGCGCACATTGGTGACCCAATCCCGGATGGCCTCGTTCATGGCGTCTTTTAAGGTGCAACTGCCGGAGGACACCGGGACCACCCTGGCCCCCAAAAGCTCCATGCGCATGACATTCAGGCGCTGGCGGCGGATGTCCTCGGTGCCCATGTAGATTTCGCACTCAAGGCCCAGCAGGGCCGCCACCGTGGCCGTGGCCACCCCGTGCTGGCCGGCGCCGGTTTCGGCGATGAGCCGGGTTTTGCCCATGCGCCGGGCTAGCAGCCCCTGCCCCACCGTGTTGTTGATTTTATGGGCCCCGGTGTGGGCCAGATCCTCCCGCTTCAGGAAAATCCGCGGTCCCCCCAGGGCTTCGGTCAGATGGTTGGCGCAATAAAGGGGGGTGGGCCGGCCCACGTAGTGGCCCAGATACCAGGACAACTCCCGCCGAAACTCCGGCTCCCGGCTTATGCGGCGGTAGGCTTTTTCCAGTTCCAACAAGGCCGGCATCAGGGTCTCCGGCACAAACCGTCCCCCATAGGGGCCGAAATGTCCACGTCTGTCGGGTTGCAAGGTGTCCCCCTTTTCAGTGACCAGTGATTATTGGCTATAAGCTATAAGCTATAAGCTATAAGCTTTGGGTTTACCGCGTCGATCTTTCTTAAAACTCCATAATTGAGACCTCTGCGAAAATCTTTCTTTAACCAAAAGCTTTCCAAATAAATCAATATATTGTAGAGCAGGCGCCCTCGCCTGCAAAATATAGCCGGGGGCGGCTGTTCTACATGATTTTTGCAGAGGTCTTTAATTACAAATTGTCATTCTGAGCGAAGCGAAGAATCTCATAAAATAAAATCCTTAAAACCGTTCGCCGCTCCCAGGGTTGCAAAAAAGCGGTTTTATAATGGATTTTATTGCTTAAAGCTTAAAGCTTATAGCCTAAGGCCTATAGCTTAACACTAACTGCTAACTCCTTATTGCTTCGAAAAATGCCCTCAACCTCTTCGGGTCCTTCCTCCCCGGCGTGGCCTCCACGCCGCTGGCCACGTCCACCGCGGCCGGTTGGGCGATGCGGATGGCTTCAGCCAGGTTGTTCGCCGTCAGACCCCCGGCCAGGATGATGGGGCCATATTGTGCGGCCCGGCGGGCGAGGTCCCAGTCAAAGGTTTCCCCGGTGCCGCCGGGGTGCCCTGGTTTGTAAGCGTCCAGGAGGAAGGCCTGGACCGCGCCCTGATACTGCTGCAATTTTTCAAAAATATCCTGGCCCTTAACCCGAAAGCCCTTGATGACCCGGCGCCCCAGGGATTTGCAATAATCCGGTCTTTCCCGGCCGTGCACTTGCACCCAGTCCAGCCCAGCCTGGGAAGCAATGTCCCGCACCACCCCGGCCTCTTCGTCCACGAACACGCCCACGGTCAGAACAAAGGGCGGCAGGGCTCTGATGATGTCCCGGGCCGCGTCCGGGGCCACCGACCGGGGGCTTTTGGGGTAAAAAATGAACCCCAGGGCGTGGGCCCCCAGGTCCGCTGCCAATCGCGCATCTTCTAAGTTAGTAATCCCACAAATTTTTACTCTCACCATAACCCAGCCAGCATAGGGCGTGCCAGGCACGCCGATTTTCGGCGGCCGCGGGCCGCCCTTAGTTTTTTCCCAAAAACTCCCGCAACTTGGCGCCAGGGTCGCCGGAGGTCACCAAAGTTTCGCCGATCAAAAAGGCGCGGACGCCCCCCCACTCCAGCGCGGCCAGGTCGGCCGCGCTCTTGAGGCCCGAGGCGGCCACCAGGGTCACCTCCGGAGGCGCCAGGGGGGCCAGTTTCAGGGCCCGGTTCATGTCCATTTCAAAGGTGTGCAAATTCCTGTGGTTGATGCCGATGAGGTCGGCCCCGGCGGCCAGCGCGCTCTCCATTTCCGCCCGGGTGTGCACCTCCACCAGGGCCTCCATGCCCAGCGAACGGGTGAGGAGCAGCAAAGCCCGAATCTGCCCCAGGTCCAGGATGTTGGCCAGAAGGAGCAGGGCATCCGCGCCCAGAGCGGCGCTTTCGTACACCTGAATGGGCTCCAGGATAAAGTCCTTGCGCAAAACGGGGGCCTTCACCTCAAGCTTGATTTCCTGGATAAAGGCTGGGTCCCCGTGAAAAAAAGCCCGTTCGGTGAGCACGGAAATGGCCGCGGCGCCGTTTTTTTCGTAAATCCGGGCCAGGTCCACCGGGTCCAGGTCCATGGCCAGCTCCCCCTTGGAGGGGGAGGCCCGCTTGATTTCCGCAATAATGGCCCGGCCCGGGGCTTCGTCCAGGGCTTTTTTTAAACTTACGGGCCGGGGCCGCTGGGCGATGGCCCCTTTGAAGGCCTCCAACTTGCCTGACTCAAAGAGCGTGAGAGACTCCTTGAGCTTGTGGGCCACAATTTTGGCTAAAAAATCCAAATTTTCTCAGCCCCCTTCCCCGAAGCTCTTGCTCTTGGACACCAGGGCCTCCAGTTTGCCCAGGGCTTTGCCGGTTTTGATGATTTCCCGGGTAAGGGCAATGCCCCCGGGAAAATCCGGGGCCAAGCCCGCGGCGATGAAGGCCGCGGCCGCGTTTAAGGCCACCATGTCTTCCCGGGGGCCCCCCTCCCCTGCCAGCACCCGCCGGACGATTTTGGCGTTGTCGAAGACGTCCCCGCCCTTGATGTCCGAGAGTGCCGCCCTCGGGAGGCCGAAGTCCTCGGGCGCGATGGTGTAGGTGCTGACCGCGCCGTCTTTGAGTTCGCTCACCCGGGTGGGCCCCACGATGCTGAGTTCGTCAAAGGAGCCTTCGCCAAAGACCACGAAGGCGCTCTTGGTCCCCAAATTCCCCAGCACCCGGGCCAGGGGTTCGGTGAGGCCGGGGTCGTACACCCCCAGCACCTGGACGTTGGCTCCGGCCGGGTTGGTGAGCGGCCCCAAAATGTTGAAAATGGTGCGGATGCCGATCTCCCGCCGGGGACCGATGGCAAAGCGCATGGCCCCGTGGAGTTGGGGCGCGAACAGAAACCCGATGCCCACATCAACGATGCACATGGCCACCTGCTCGGGCGTGAGCGCTAGATTAATCCCCAGGGCCTCGATGACGTCGGCACTGCCACAGCGTGAGGACACGGCCCGGTTGCCGTGCTTGGCCACCCTAAGGCCTGCCCCGGCGACCACAAACGCGGTGGTGGTGGAGACGTTGAAGGTCTGGGTGGCGTCCCCGCCGGTGCCGCAGGTGTCCACGATGGTTTCCCAGTCCACGTTGATTTCGTCCCGGTCGAGGTCCACCAGGTTATTCCCCATGGGGATGCGGGTGGCCTTGGCCCGCATGACCTTGGCCGCGGCGGTGATCTCCGCCACGGTCTCGCCCTTCATGCGCAGCCCGGTAATAAAGGCCCCGATCTGGGCCTCGGTGGCCTGCCCCTCCATGATGGCCTCCATGGCGGCCCCCATCTCCGCTTCGGTCAAATCCTGCCGGGTGACTACCTTGTAAATGGCTTCTTTGAGCATAACGCGCTCCGAATTTTGTTAATATTGTTAAGTATTATTTATCTTACCGCCAAATCCAATCCGCTGGTGTTTCGGCTCCGGCGGGGTCATGAGTTGCTTGATGGCCTCGAAGATCACGGCGAATTGTTCGTCGTATCTGGCTTCCAGGTCCGCCAGTTTTTGGGCCAGTTCGGCGTGGGAGGCCAGTAATTGGCGCAAGCGCACAAAGGCCCGCATAATTTCGATGTTGACCTGCACGGCCCGGGGCGATTTGAGAACGCTGGAGAGCATGGCCACCCCCTGTTCGGTGAAGGCGTAAGGGGGAAAACGCCTTCCGCCCCACCCTCTTGAGGTCACAGATTGTGACCTCAAGAGAGCAAACTCCTCCCCGGTCAATTGGAACATAAAGTCTGGCGGGAAACGCTCTAGATTGCGCCTAACCGCCTGGAGCAAAACCTTGGTGGCCACCCCATAGAGGGCGGCCAGATTCGCGTCCAGGATGACCTTCTCCCCCCGGATCACCAGGATGGCCAGTTCGATGTGCTCCGCCGGCGCCGGATGTGTCATATCCCCCTCGATGCTTACCTGTTCAAAGTTCAGAGTTCACAGCTTAAAGCCTATAGCTTATAGCTTAAAGCCTACAGCTTACAGCTCCCCTGCCCCTCTTCCCTCCCCTCCTCTCCGCCGACAAAAAGAACACACCCGGCCGCCAGCTTGTCCGGGGCGCCCAGGACGATGAGCACATCGTCAGGGTGCAGCTCCATATCCGGTTCGGGATTGAACAGCAATTGGGAATCCCGGCGCACCGCCAGGACGGTGAGGCCGTGGACCTTGCGGAGTTCCATCTGGGCCAGGGTCCGGCCGGCCAGGGGCGCGCCCTGCTCCAGGCGGATGGTGCTGATTTCCATGTCTTTCAGGAAATACTTCAGATCCTCCAAGGAGTCAAAGTCCCTGGAAAGTCCCCGGAGCATGCGGTAGCTGTCGGCCCGCACCTCCTGAATGAATTTTTCGATGTCGCTTTTGGGAACCAGATATTTTCGTAAAACCCGGGTGAAAATCTCCACCGAGGTTTCAAACTCTTCTGGGATCACTTCGTCAGCCCCCAGCTCAAAAAGGGCCTTGAGCTCGGTAAGATAGCGGGTGCGCACGATGATGTAGGCGGTGCGGTTGAGCTTCCGGGCCATTTCAGTGATGCGCCGGGTGGCGGCCGGGTCATTGATGGCCACCACCACGATGCGGGCCGCCTGGATGTTGGTGTGGTGCAGGATTTCCGGGTTGGTGGCGTCCCCGAAATAAATGGGCTCGCCCTTCTGCCGTTCGACGCGCACCGTTTCCGGGTTCATTTCGGTGATAACAAAGGGAATGCCGGCGCTCCGGGCGGCCCGGGAGACGTTACGCCCGGTGACCCCATAGCCGATAATAATGAGGTGGTCTTCTTTCTTCTCCGTATCCGGGGCCATGGGGAGGAAGGAACCGGACTTGAGACGAGACGGCAGAGGCAGACGCATGGCCGCGTCGGCCAACCGGGGGGCCATGGCGATGACAAAAGGGGTGACCGCCATGGTGAGCACCGAAACGTCCAGAAACATCTGGTAGTTGAAGGTGGAAAGCAAGTTGTGGGCCAGACCGGCCTTGGAGAGCACAAAGGAAAATTCCCCCACCTGGCACAGGGTCAGGCCCAC
This sequence comes from Desulfobaccales bacterium, assembly GCA_041740935.1. Lineage (GTDB taxonomy): Bacteria > Desulfobacterota > Desulfobaccia > Desulfobaccales > 0-14-0-80-60-11 > JBGSLA01. The sequence continues at coordinate 5,826 of JBGSLA010000085.1, forward strand.
CAGGATGGTGGTGCGCAGGGGGAAGCCCAGGGCCAGGGCCGCGCCCCCGGCGATGAGGGCCTTGGCCGCCAGGACCAGGGCCGTGATCAGGACGATGCTCAGCGGCTCCTGGAGAAGAAATTCCACATTGAGCAGCATGCCGATGGAAATGAAAAAGATGCTGGCAAAGATGTCCCGAAAGGGCAGGATATTCCCCAGGGCCTGATGGCTGTATTCGGTTTCCGACAGGATGAGGCCGGCCAAAAAGGCCCCCAGGGCCAGGGAGAGGCCGGCTTTGGCGGTAGCCCAGGCCACCATGAAGCACAGGACCAGCACCGCCAGCAGAAAAATCTCCCGGTCCCGGGTGCGGGTGATCTGGTAGAGCACCTGGGGGGCCACCCATTTGGCGCCGACAACCACCAGGAGGATGATGACCAGGCCCTTGACGAGCATTTCCAGGAACATGCCGCCCACTTGGCCGCCGCCCACCCCCGCCAGGAAAGGGGTGAACAGCATCATGGGCACGATGATGATGTCCTGGAAAATGAGCACCCCCATGGCAGTGCTGCCGTGGGGCGTGTCCACCTCCGCTTTGCTCTGGAGGACCTTGAGGACAATGGCGGTGCTGCTGAGGGACACCAGGAAGCCGATGAACACGGATTCGCCCACCCCGAGACCGGTCTGCCGGGCCAGCAGAAAAAAGACCACCCCGGTGACCGCCACCTGGATGGGGCCGCCGAGGAGCACCGAGCGGCGCAGTTGCAGGAGGTTGGCAAAGGAAAATTCGATGCCGATGGTGAACAACAGCAGGATAACCCCGATTTCCGCCAGGATCTCCACTTCGTGCACCGCGTTGATCAGACCCAGAACCTGGGGGCCGGCCAGCACCCCGGTGAGGATAAACCCCACAATGGGAGGAATCCCCAGGCGATGGCACACGAAGATCACCCCTATGGCCAAGGCATAAACAATGAGCAGATCGAAGATTATGGGGATTTCCATGGTGGAATCTTAGCCGCGCCGCGTCAGGTTATTGTTCTTGAGGCGGTTAGGGTGTTTGTCCTGCATATACTCCCTGGCGGCGGTGACGCCCGCCTGCAAGGCCTTTCGTGGAAAAATTATCCCCTAAGGCTTCTGCCGGGGAATGATTTGCTGTTTAAACCCCTGCTGCCTTTTTTGTTCCCCGGCTCTTTTCAGGGCATACAGTTCTTCGCTGTACCACTCCTGGGTGGCGTCCAAATACCGGCAGAGCACCGGGCTCCAGGCAAACATGTCGATCAGATTGGCTTCCCAGGTCTTTTTTTCGTGGATCCAGAGATAAGGGTATTTTTTTAACTGGCCCTCCAGGGAATCGTAAAAGTCCAGGAGATATTCGGCCGTGGCATTAACCTTGGAACTCAGGGGATCATTGTGATCCAGTTCTTTGCCGGCATAAAAATAAGGCCGCAACTCCGGGTGATTAATGAATATCTCGTCTTGGGCCAGGGTCTGGCTGGTAATGCCGGCAAAGACATTGCCTTCTACGGATTGGAGGGCATAGTTGGTCTGCATGCTGATAATTTTATTCTGAAAGATGAGAAGGACCAAAGTAACCACGACCGTGATGAAATACAGGATAGATATACAGAGCGAGACAAGTTCATGCACTTTGATGGCTTCCAGAGCCACAAATTGAGGTCTTTTTTTGTGCAAGAACACTAAAATGGCTGAGATGAAAATAAACAGAAGGACTATGACGAGCAGAACGATGACAATGATCCCACTTATATTGACCGGACCGGGTGATGACATTCTTTCTTTCCTCTTAATTGCGGCACAGAGGCACCGGGTCTTGCCGGTCTCTTGCCTTTTCTGGCTCCCGCTGATTTCAGCCTAAACTCCAGACCGGGTTGTCTTCTTTTTCATAAAGTTTCGAACTGCCGCGACCCCCGCCTGCAGGGCCTTTTTGTTCAACTCCTCGGTGCCTTTGGGGACCCGGCCCGGGAGCGCCGCCTCCAGGCTTTGAAGGGAGACGATGCCGGTGAGGGCCGCCAGGGCCCCCAGGGCCACCACGTTGGCCATCATCTCCTGGCCCAGGTCCCGGGCGATCTTGGTGAAGGGCAGGGCCACCGCCCGGCTGGTGGGCAGATGGTGCACCAGGCTGGCGTCCACCAGCAGCGTCCCTTCGGGTTTGATGTCAAAAATATACAGGTCGCAGGCGGTCTGGTTCATGCACAGCAGGATATCGGGCTTGATGGCCTTGGGGTAGTCGATGTCGGCGTCGCTGATCACCACCTCGCTTTTGGAGGACCCCCCCCGGGCCTCGGGGCCGTAGCTCTGGGTCTGGGCCACGAATTTGCCTTCGTGCAACCCTGCCGCCTCGGCCAGGATGACCCCGGCCAGGATGAGCCCCTGGCCGCCTGAGCCCGCCAGCCTGATTTCGGTGCGTTGCGACATGGTGGCTCCTTTTTCTTGGGGGGGGAGGGCCAGGGAGCGCGGCTTCCTGCCCTCCCCCCAAGCCCCCCCTCCCAACCCATTAAGGGTTTGGGGGCGGGGGCTTGGGGGAGGGGGTAAAGGGCCCTCGGCCCTTAGCCCCCTCCCCCAAATATCCTCATCCTGCCTCCACTGCCGCCCGAGCCGCCTCCCGGACCTTGCGGTATTCCTGAGTGTAAATGGGCAGGTCCCGGTCGGTGAGCACGCCGATGGTGATTTTCCCGGCCAGTTCCTCCGGGGTCATGGTCTTGGCCTTTTCCACCCTGACCGCCAGTTCCTTCTGGCGGCGCATCATTTCCACCGGGCCGCCCAGCCGGTTTTTGCGGCCGAACAGGGTGTGGCAGTGGCTGATCACCTCCACCACCGCAAAGCCCCTTTTGCGGATGGCGGCCTCGATGAGCTGATCGAGCAGGGTGGCGTGATACACTGTGCCCCGCCCCACCCAGGCGGCGCCCGCGGTCACGGCCAGCTCGGCGATGGAAAAGGGGTGCTCGATGTGGCCGAAAAGCGAGGTCGAGGACAACGCCCCATAGGGCGTGGTGGGAGAATACTGCCCCCCGGTCATGCCGTAGGTGCTGTTGTTGATGATAATGGCCGTAAGATTCAGGTTGCGCCGGGCCGCATGGATAAAGTGATTTCCCCCGATGGCGGTGGCGTCCCCGTCCCCCATGATGACAATGACCTGGAGCTTCGGGTTGGCCAGCTTCACCCCGGTGGCAAAGGTCAACGCCCGGCCGTGGGTGGTGTGGAGGGTGTTAAAATCCACGTACACCGGCATCCGCCCGGCGCAGCCGATGCCGCTGACCAGGACGATCTCGTCCTTGCTGAAACCGGTGCGGTCAATGGCCCGGATGAGCGCGCCCAAGACAATGCCGTTGCCGCACCCCGGACACCAGACGTGGGGGAACTTTTTTCCATGCCGCAGATACTTGTGGATGAGTTTGGTGACTTCAGCCATTTTTTAGCAGTCAGCAGTCAGCAGTTAGCTATAAGCTTTAAGCAGTAAGCTTTAAGCGGTAAGCTTTTCGTGTAGAGCGGGAAAGCGAAGCGCCTCCCGCCGCATAAAAAATCATTTTTCCCAGCGGACATTGAGCGCAGATTAATGAATCCTTTAATTCATTTTTAAAAGAATTATTTCTATTTGATTTTTTAATTCTGGTAAATGCTTCTCAACGGCCACCCACGAGGCATCCTCATCAATCCCGAAATAATGGTGGACGAGAATATGACGCATACCTATAATCTTTGCCCAGGGAACCTCCGGATGTTTTGCTCTAAAATCGACAGGCAGCTTGCGGGCGGCCTCTCCAATGATCTGCAGATGGTAGATAATCCAGGTTTGCACCAATTCATCGGTGTTAAATAAATCCCGTCCTCTCCTAGAATATTTCTCAATGCGTTGGATTGCCTGGATAATATCCTGTAAGTATTCGACCACAGTTCCTATAAGGGCACCGCTTCCTTCAACACCCGTTCTTTGATGCGGGGCCGCAAGCCCTTCTCGGTAACTACATCCACTTCCCGATCCAACAGGTGACGTAAATCATCAAGCAACCCTCCCAGATCAAACAAACTTCGCCCCGGCTCCAGATCCACCAGCACATCAAGGTCGCTTACGGTGTCAGCCTCCCCCCGGGCCACCGAGCCAAAAATCCTGACATTTCTGGCCCCATGTTTGGCGGCCAATGCCAAAATTTCTTCCCGTTTTTCTTGAATGAGTTCGTTGAGTTTCACGGGTATCCTCCACCGGGCATGGTTGAGCAGTCAGTTATCAGCAGTGTAGGGCGGGCTCTGCCCGCCAATAAAAGAATCATTATTCGTCAGTGTGTATCAGGGCGGGCACTGTCCACCGATACATATGCTTAATATTATTAATGGTTTTTGTGTGGGCGGGAAAGCGCCGCGCCTCCCGCCGAATAAAATTTCCTTCTGTGCGGCGGGCGGTGCCCGCCCTAAATTTATTATAATTTCACCAACCGCTCCAAAATCTCCTCCGGCGTAATCAGCCTCCCATCGATACGGTTCAGCGTTTCAACCCTTGTCATTCCCTGGTTGATGCGTTTCACCTCCCGGGAGATTTGCCCCATATTCAATTCCGGCACCAGCACGGCCCGGACCCTTTTCAGATGTGGCTCCAAAAGCCGCCGGGGAAAGGGCCACAGGGTGATGAGCTTGATAAGCCCGGCCTTGACGCCCCGTTCCCGGGCGTCGATCACCGCCCGCCTGGCCGAGCGGGCCACGCTGCCGTAAGCCATGACCAGCACTTCGGCGTCTTGGGTGAGATGCTCCTCCACCATCTGGATGTCGAAAAAGTGCTGGTTGATTTTGCGGAACAGGCGGTCCAGGAAGGGCACAATCTCATCCGGCCGCTCCGTCGGGAAGCCCCGCACATCGTGCACCAACCCGGTGACGTGATAGCGGTAGCCCGCGCCGAAGGGAGCCATGGGCGGCACTCCCCGGGGGGTGTCCTCATAGGGGATGTACCATTCCGGCGGCATGGCGGGGGTGACCCGGTCCACCACCTCCAGGGCCCCGGGGGGCGGCAGCACGATTTTCTCCCGGGTGTGGGCCACGATTTCGTCCGACAGAATGATCACCGGGGTGCGGTATTTCTCGGATAGATTAAAGGCCTGGACTGTGACCTCAAAGCAGTCCCGGGTGGTGGCCGGGGCCAGGACGATGACGGGGTGGTCCCCGTGGGTGCCCCAGCGGGCCTGCTGCACGTCCCCCTGGGACACGTGGGTGGGAAGCCCCGTGCTGGGCCCGCCCCGCATGACATTGACGATGACGCAAGGCACCTCGGCGATGCAGGCGAAGCCTAAGTTTTCCTGCATCAGGGAAAACCCCGGCCCGCTGGTGGCGGTCATGCTCTTGACCCCGGCCAGAGAAGCCCCGATGACCGCGCCCATGGAGGCGATTTCGTCCTCCATCTGAATAAAGGTGCCGCCCAGGGCCGGCAGGCGCCGGCTCATCATTTCGCTGATTTCGGTAGCCGGCGTGATGGGATAGCCCGCAAAAAAACGGCAACCCGCATACAAGGCCCCTTCCACCATGGCTTCGTTGCCTTGTAAAAGCACTGCACTGCTTGATTTCACAGAATTAATCATAGTTTTTTATTAATTAACAATTTTCTGGCCGATTATAGTAAAGAATTTATTTTCTTTTACCAAGACAGAATTTTTTGAATTTTTTTCCACTCCCACAAGGACAAGGATCGTTTCGCCCAATTTTTTGCCTTTTTTTTTTCTTAATTTCTTTAGTTCTTTTTTCCTTTTTTGTTAAAATATTTTCTTTGTTAAGGATATTAAAAACCTGATTTATTGTTATATTAGGCCTTTGGTCCATATTAATTTGACCAATTATAAGTTGAATTATCATTAAAATAATAGTTATAAAAGCATATAATTCAATTTTAGATTCTGGAAAAAAATCTTTTATAGAAGTAAACTCTGGTGCTTTTTCTTCAATTTTTTCTCTAACTTCATTAGTAGAAGTATTTTCTTTTTTAGCATGTTTTAGTATTTCGGCTAATTGATTAAGTTCAGATATGGTCCTTTCAGGACCACTTAATATTTGGATAGTATTTCCAATAAAATTATATACTCCATCCGGGATATGGCCAAGTCTTCCACATTTAGGGCAAGGTCCTGATACATTACCCTTGAATGTTATATGGAACGAATCCTTAACTTCTACACCAGAAGGGAAGAAAGATCCACAATTGTCACAAACAGCAGGAACTAACATAACGTTTGATCCCTATTTCTCTAAAAGAACTTAAGAATCTTATAATAATTATACGTTCTCTAATCCTCCCCCTCTTTCGGCTCTTCCGCCAACCGCTCCCTGACGCTGATGGCGAAATCCGGGCAATGCAGTTCGCACCAGCCGCAGCCGGTGCAGCGTTCGGGTTTGACCACCACCGGGGCCCCCTCTTCGTCCAGGGCCAGGCACTCCCGGGGGCAGAACGCGGCGCACAGGCCGCATTTTTTGCACCAGGCCCGGTAGATGTCAATGTCGTATTCCTTATGGGGGGCCGGCTCCGGGGAGGGATTCGGCTCCGGCGGCGCCGGGGGTGGCGATTTTTTCGGCCGCTTGTTCTCAGGGGACATGAATCACCGCCGTCTGGGACTTGCCCCGGCCCGGGTGGCTCGGAATAAATAGGTTTTTACAACTTATTTCAAGACGTTATATTTTCCAATATTGTCATTCTGAGCGGAACGAATCTCGTCTTTCTAACTAGTTGAGACCCTTCGCTTCGCTCAGGGTGACAGAAGAAGGGGGTTTTGCAATGGCTTCTTAATTCAACATATACCAAAGGACCCATGAATTCACCTGCAAGGCCTCAGCCCCGCTGTCTTTTCAGGAAATTATTGAGGATATTCATGCCCTCCCCGGTGAGGATGGACTCCGGGTGGAACTGCACCCCGAAGATGGCGTGTTCCCGGTGCCTGAGGCCCATGATCTCCCCCACCGCGGTTTGGGCCGACACCTGCAGGCAATCCGGCAGGGTTTCCCGGCGGACGATGAGGGAATGATAGCGGGTGGCCTCGAAGGGCGACGGGATGCCCTGAAAAATATCCCGGCCGTCATGGTAAATCAGCGAAGTCTTGCCGTGCATCAGGCGGGGGGCCCGGACCACGTCGCCGCCGAAGGCCGCGCCCAGGGCCTGATGCCCCAGGCACACCCCCAAAATCGGCAGCCGGCCGGCAAAATGGCGGATGGCGGCCACCGAAATGCCCGCCTCCGTGGGGGAGCACGGTCCGGGGGAAATGACCAGGTGGCTCATCTGGAGATCCTCCAGACCTGGCAGGTCGATCTGATCGTTGCGAAACACCTGCACCTCGGCGCCCAACTGCCCGAGATATTGCACCAGATTATAGGTGAAAGAATCGTAGTTATCTATCATGACCAGCATGATGAAATCCTTTTTGGGGCTATAAGCCGTAAGCCGTAAGCTATAAGCTATAAGCTATAAGCTATAAGCCGTAAGCTATAAGCTGTAAGCTGTAAGCCGTAAGCCGTAAGCTATAAGCTGTAAGCTATAGGCTTTGAGCTTTGAGCCGTGAGCGAAAATTCAAAGTAAGTTTTCGTTACTAATAGGGCATGGTTATGACCTTATTTACTGAAACTGGCCTTTGAAAAAGTATTTTGTATTGTTATCCTGAGCGAATTGAAGGATCTCGATCTTATGAAAATACGAGATTCTTAGCGGCGCTTAGCATGACAGTGTTTTCTTGTTCCCAAGAAATGTCTCGTGACACATGATAGTTGAAAATTACCAATAACCTAAACCCTATAGCTTACAGCTTATAGCTTACAACAGCTCACAGCCCAAAGCTCATAGCTCATAGCTCATAGCCCACCGCCCCCTACCACAACCCTTCCTCCGCCAGTTCCAGGGCCCGCATCAGGGCCATGGCCTTGTTCACCGTTTCCTGGTATTCCCGGGCCGGGTCCGAGTCGGCCACGATGCCGGCCCCCACCTGCAGATAGACCTGGCCCTCATGGACAGTGAAGCTCCGGATGGTGATGCAAAAATCCAGATTGCCGCTGAAGCCCAGATAGCCCACCGCGCCGGCGTAAGGCCCCCGGCGGGTGGGCTCCAGCTCCTCGATGATCTCCATGGCCCGGACTTTGGGCGCGCCGGCCACGGTGCCGGCCGGAAAGGTGGCCGCGAGTAAGGATATGCCGTCCTCGCCGGGGGCCAACTCCCCCTCCACCTGGGAGACCAGGTGCATGACGTGGGAGTAGCGCTCCACGCTGAACAGCTCGGGCACCCGGACCGTGCCGATGGCCGACACCCGGCCCACGTCGTTGCGGCCCAAATCTACCAGCATAATGTGCTCGGCCCGCTCCTTGGGGTCGGCCAACAGATCCGCCTCCAGGGCCTGGTCCTCCTCGGGGGTGGCGCCCCGGTGGCGGGTGCCGGCGATGGGGCGGTAGGTGATGCGGCTGCCCTCGAGGCGCACCAGGATTTCCGGGGAGGCGCCCACGAGTTTGACGTCGCCGGTGTCCAGGAAAAACATGTAGGGCGAGGGGTTGATGCAGCGCAGGGCCCGGTACAGGTCCAGGGGGTCCTGCCCCAAAGGGGTGCTGAAACATTGGGACAGCACCACCTGGATGACGTCCCCCGCAGTGATGTACTCCTTGCCCTTAAGCACCATGGCCTCGAACTCCTTTTGGGTGAGGTTGGAGGCCAGGGGCTGGCGCGCCCCCGCGGGCCTGACCTTGCCATGGGGCACCGGCCGGCGCAGGCGCTCGATGATGTCGTGGATTTCGGCCACGGTCTGGTTGTACTGATGCTGGAGGCTGAGCTCCGGGGTAAGGTGGCACAGAACCACCACCTTGATGGTCTGGCGCAGATTGTCGAAAATCAGCAGGTGGTCGGCCAGCAGCAATCTGGCGTCGGGCATGGAGATTTCCGGGGTCAGCTCCGGCAGGCGCTCGATATAGCGCACCATGTCATAGCCGAAATAGCCCACCAGCCCGCCCCAGAAGCGGGGGAGACCCGGCGCCTCCACGGCCCGGTAGCCCTGCAGCACCCGGCGCAGATGCTGAAAGGGGGGTAGATCCGGGTCCAGAACCTCGGGGGCGCCCCGGCGCTTAAGGGTCACCCGGCCGTCCTTGACCTCCAGCACCAGGGAGGGATTGAACCCGAGGAAGCTGAAGCGGCCCCACTTTTCGCCCCCCTCGACGCTCTCCAGGAGATAGGAAGGAGCTTCATCTCTGAGTTTTTTATAGGCCGATACCGGGGTCTCGAGGTCGCCCAGGATCTCCCGATACACGGGGATGACGTTGCCCTGCTCCGCCAGCCGGTGGAATTCCTGAAAATCCGGCACTACCATGGCTGCTCCGTGGTTTTCTATTTGGGGGAGGGGATTCCCCCGGGCTTAAAGCCCGGGCTACCGGGGTCGAGGACCCCTGCCCTCCCCCCAAGCCCCCTCCAAACCCTTACACACTCCCGGTAGGACGGGCTTCCAGCCCGTCCAGGCACAGGCAGGATGCCCGTGCTACCGTATGTGCGGTTGAGAGAAAGGTTGGGAAGGCAGGAATCAGCGGCACAGGTGTCCTCACCTGTGCCTGCCCTTGCTTTCCCCCCAGAAATAACAAAAAAAGCCGGGGCCTTTGTGGGCCGCGGCTTTTGGGGTTGCCAAAAAACCGAGGCCCCTCCCGTGAGGGGCCCCGAAAAGTATAAAGCAAACCGGTGGACGCACCTCACGGATTTGTGAACACGCGCCACCAGCACCAGATTTGTCGTTCGCTCTGCATCGCCTTTTTTGCTCTGGATGTTGTATACTTAAGTCTCGTTATCTTGTCAATGGGTTTTTTTAGGGAAGACAAGCTAAGCCAGGAGAAGACAATGATATTTCATGTGACCCTGGAGACCAGTGATGACGGCTGGATCGTGGTGGAGTGTCCGGCCCTGCCGGGTTGCGTCTCCCAGGGCCGGGACGAAAAAGAGGCCTTGGACAACATCAAAGAAGCCATCATCGCCTGGCTGTGGGCCGAGGACCAGAAAGCCCTGGCGAATTTATCACTCAAGCCGGGTGAAAAGCCTATTGTGGTTGCTCTTTAGGATATGGGCAGGCTCGGCAACATCTCCGGCAAGGTAGCCGCCCGGGCTTTTGAAAAAGCGGGGTGGATTCCTTTGGGCCAGGTGGGCAGTCACCTGGTCATGGTGAAACCTGGAATCAGGGTTAATCTCTCCATACCACAACACAAAGAACTCTCCACCGGAACCCTGCGAGCCCTCATCCGCCATGCCGGCTTAAGCGTGGAGGAGTTCCTCGAACTACTTTGAACTTCTGTGCTTTTCCCGGATGGCCCGGACCCGGGCCTCCAGGGGCGTGGCTTCCGCCTCCCGGCCTGTTTTCCTAAGTAAGACGGCGTAATTTTCCAAGTCGGTGGCCACGTCCGGGTGGTCCGGTCCCAAGGCTTTTTCGTCAATTTTTAAAGCCCGATGGTAGAGGGGCTCGGCCTCGGCGTACTTTCCCTGAGTCTCGTACAGCGCGGCCAGGTTGTTTAAGTTGGCGGCTACGTTAGGGTGGTCCGGCCCCAGGGCCGTTTCCCTTATTTTACGGGCCTCCTCCAGGTGCAGCTGGGCTTTCTGGTAAAGTCCAAGGGTGCGCTGCAAGTTTCCCAGGGCATTGAGATACAGGGGGTTGTCGGCCTGGAGCTGCAAGGCTTTGGCGTAATATTCTTTGGCTTTCAAGTAGTCGATTTGGCTTTCGGCCAGCACCCCCAACTGATAGGCGGCCTCGGCCGATTCTTCAACACCTTTGTCCAGTGCCTGCTGAAAGAGGGTTTCCGCGGCCTGGGTATCGCCTCGGGCCAGGGCTTCCTGAGCTTGTTCCGCCTGCTCCGGGGTGAACTCCGGCTTGAAGTCTTCCAATGCCTGGTATGCCTCTGCTATCTTGGCCTTCTGTTCCTCGAAGGCTTGTAGCAGATTGTCATGCTTGTACTTAATGGCCTCCAGCTCTTTTTCTAAAATGGCCCGGCGCTCGGCCTCAGCAGTGGGCAATTCCGCCATCGTTTCTTTGAGGCGTTTTTAAGCAAGGCATCGAATTGCTCCGGGGTGGTCTGGATGTTTATGATATCTCTGCCAGCAATAATGTCACGGCCTGCGGAAATCCCGCCTCCATGGGTAGGCTCTTGGGCCTCACGAGCTTTGGCTCGGAACTTATAGAGTGCCCAAAGCGCAGCTACAACCGCAGCAATCCCTCCTCCAAGAAATTTCAAGGTAGTCTGTGTTTCAGGCTTTGAAAGCCAGTTCCAGATGTCTTGTATTGCGCTCATAGGCAAAATTACAGAACTTGATTAGGGTGCGTAAGCTGCTTCTCAACCCATTTCACAATAGTAACAAGTGGTTGTCAATTAATTTCTTTATGACAGACCATGAATCAGAAACAAACATGGAGAGGCTAAGTTTTTATATTAGGCGGCAATAAGGGCCAAGAGATTCTGATGGAGAAGGCCGTTGCTGGCCGCGATGGTGTCTGAGGCCAACGAGTAAGGCTCGCCGGTGAAGGTGGAGACCGCGCCGCCGGCTTCGGCGACCAGGAGAACCCCGGCCGCGGTGTCCCAGGGTTTGAGGTTTTCTTCCCAGAAGCCGTCCAGGCGGCCGGCGGCCACATAGGCCAGGTCCAGGGCGGCGGAGCCGGCCCGGCGCACCCCCTGGGACACGGCCAGGAGCCGCCCGATGCGGGCCAGGGTCTCGGGCAGGCGCTCCCGGATGTCGTAGGGAAAGCCCGTGGCCAACAGCGCCCCGTCCAGCCGGTCCACCTGGGACACCCTGATCAACCGGCCGTTGACACAGGCCCCCCCTCCCCTCCTGGCTTCGAAGAGCTCCTCCCGCATGGGGTCATAGACCACCCCATACTCCAGCACCCCCGCAGCCTCAAACGCGATGGACACGCAGAACATGGGAAACCCGTGGGCAAAATTCACCGTGCCGTCCAGGGGATCGATGATCCAACGGCAGGGAGGGGGGATGGTTTCGGGGGGGGGGGGGGGGGGGGGGGGGGGGGGG
>JBGSLA010000086.1:0-3611 GCA_041740935.1 Desulfobaccales bacterium
GCGGGCGATGGGCTGGATGAGGGGGAACATGCCGAAAAATTCCCGGCGGTTGGCGGCGCAGAGCTGCTCCAGATAAGGCAGGAGAATCCCCACGGCCAATCCCAACAGGCCGAGCGCGAGCAGGGCCAGGGGAAGGCTGCGGTCCCGGGGATTTTGCAGGGCCGCCGCCAGGCGCCACCCCACCACCAGGGCCAGGGCCGGCAGGGCCGGGAGAGAATAGTATTCGATCCGGGTCGAAGAAATGGAGAAAAAACCCATGACCACCGCGGCCCAGAGGAGAAGCAGGCGCGCCCGGCGGGCCGGCTCCGGCGCGGCGGTGCCCCGCCAGAAGCGGTACAGGGCTTCCGGCAGCACCAGCCCCCAGGGGAGGAGCCAGATGAACAGAAAGAGCCAGAAGCCCGGCAGCGGAAAGGGGATGATGTCCGGGGGATGGCGCTGACCCAGGAACCGCAGGAATTGTTCATTCACCAGGTGGTGCCGCAGAAAACCGGGGTGGGCCTGTTCCATGGCCCAGAACCAGGGGACGGTGAGGGCCAGAAACACCAGCCAGCCACGGGGGTCAAGCGCCAGGGACAGCAGGCGGGGGCGGCGCCGCAGCCAGGCGTCCCCGACCAGGATGAGCACAGGAAAGGCCAGGCCGATGAGCCCTTTGCTGAGGAAGCCCACGGCCAGGGCGATCTGGAACAACACGGCCCCGCGCCAGGAGGGGCGGTCGTCGGCATAGACCAGCACGGCCAGTGCGGCCAAAAGCCCCAGGGTGACCAGGTGATCGGTGAGAATCTGCAGGTGCAAAGTGAAAAAACCTACGCAGGTGAGGAGCACGAAGCCGCCCAGCCAGGCGGGGCGCACCCCCAGGAGGCGGCGGCCGATGACATAGGTGAGCCAGACCTCCCCCAGGCCGATGGCCAGGGTGGCGACCCGGGCGGCCCGGGCCGTCGCCCCCAAAAGGCCGTACGCGGCCAGGTTGAGCCAGTAAAGCAGGGGAGGCTTGTCCAGGTAGGGGACGCCGTTTAAGGTGGGGGTGAGCCAGTCTCCGGAAGCGAGCATCTGCCCGGGAATGAGGGCGTACATGGCCTCGGCCCGGCTCAGAGGCCAATCCCACAGCGCCGGCAGGTACAGAGCCAAGCCCAGGAGAACCAGGGAAAGCCCCGGCAGCCACTCAAACCGGCGGGGATGGGCAAGGGCCATGGCGGCAGGGGTCGGAGACGCCGGCAGGGGGGCGCCTCAGGTCAAATTCCAGCGCAGCATGGTCCAGAGGTCGGCCAGGTTGCCGCCCAATTGGCGCACCACGCTGGGCTCAAAGCCGGAATGCATCATGCATTGGGCGCAGCGGGGGTCTCGCCCGGGGCCATAGCGCTCCCAGGGGGTGTGCTCCATGAGCTCGCCAAAAGCGGCATAATGGCGGTCCAGGATCTGGTAGCAGGGGGCGCGCCAGCCCAGGGGGTTGCGGGTGGGGTTGGCCCAGGGGGTGCAGTCGTAGTGGCGCTCGCCCCTCAAGAAGCTCAGGTACAGGGGAGTGCTGAAGTAGCTGAAATTATTAGAGGCCTGGTTTAACCGGGTGAATTTTTCCTGAATTTCCTCCCGGCTCAGAAACAACTCCGGCGCTACCCCCGCGAAGCTGTAGGCCGGGGACACCAGGATGCCGTCCACCCCCAGCCGGGTCAGGTGGTCGAAAAGGGCCAGGATTTCCTGGACGTCCGTTTCTTTATAGATGGTGGTGTTGGTGCAGACCCGAAAGCCCTGGGCCTTGGCGGCCCGGATGGCCCTAACGGCGGTGTCGAACAGGCCCGGGCGCCCCAGCAGGCGGTCGTGGGTTGCGGCCATACCGTCCACATGCAGGCTCAGGGTGAGGCGGTTGGAGCGGGGCAGGCGGGGGAGGGCTTTCTCCAGGAGAATGGCGTTGGTGCACAGGTAAAGGTGTTTGCGCAGGCGCACCAATTCTTCCACCAGTTCAAAGACCGGCGGATACAAAAGGGGCTCCCCGCCGGTGATCGTGACCACCGGGGCGCCGCATTCCCGCACCGACTCCAGGCACTCTTCCAGGGTGAGGGACTGCCCCAGGGTATCCCGGTATTCCTGAATACGGCCGCAGCCCAGGCAGGCCAGGTTGCACTGGTGGGTGGGTTCGAGCATCAGCACCAGGGGGAATTTTTCCTCGCCGCGAAGCTTTTGGGTCGCCAGGTAACGGGCCAGGTCAACGCTGAGGCTTAAGGGAAAACGCATGGTTATAAGTACCTTGGGTCAAAAGAAGGGGTGTCCGCAGATTTTATTTCGGGACTTCCTGATTATAATTTTGCACATTTTACATGTGAAATTCAAAAAACCTGGAGCATCCGGCAAAAAATAGCCGCAGGCTTTACCGCCAAGTTTTATCCGTAGGGGCAGGGTTACCCCGCCCCTACAAAAGATATTCATTGTCGGGGGTGGCCAATACGGCCATGAAAGTTTGGCCTGCAGCAGCACCATCCATTAAGGCGGGAGGCGCTACACTTTCCCGCCCTCCAGTTCTCCAAATTATAATGCCAAGAAAAAAATCCCCCAAATTGCCGCTCAGGCATAGCCGTGTTCCCGGAACCAGTCCACCGCCTCCGTGAGGGCCAGGCGCGCCGGGGTCTGGGGCAGGCCCAACTCGCGGACTGCTTTGCTGCTGTCAAAGTACATGAATTTTTTGGCCATCTTGACTCCGGCCAGGGGCATCCGGGGGGGCTTTTTGGTGAGGTACGAGGCCCAAAATTCGTTGGCATAGGCCAGGGCCAAAATGGGCCAATAAGGGAGGCGAACCCTGGGAGCCGGAATGCCGGTAATCTCCGCCAGCATCTGAAAGATCTCGGAGAGGCTGAGGTTCTGGTTCCCTAAGATATATTTTTCCCCTGCCCGGCCCTTGGCTTCGGCCAACAGGTGCCCCCGGGCCACATCCCGGACGTGGATGAGATTGAGGCCGGTCTCGAGATAGGCCGGCATGCGGCCTCTGAGATAATCGACAAGCATCTGGCCGGTGGGGGTGGGGCGGGAATCCCAGGGTCCCACCGGGGCGCTGGGGTGTACCAGCACCACCTCCAGCCCCTGGCGGGCATACTCCAGGACGGCCTGCTCGGCCAGGAATTTGCTGCGTTTGTAGTGCCCTACCATGTCGGCGAGGGTGACCGGGGTCTCTTCGGTGCCCGGCGCGCCGTCTCCGGGGTTGCCCAGCGCGCCCACGGTGCTGGTATAGACCACCCGGCTGACCCCGGCCTCGGCCGCGGCGGCCAAAAGGTCTTTGGTGCCCTGGACGTTGACCGCGTACATCTCTTTCGGGTCGGGGACCCAGAGGCGGTAGTCCGCGGCCACGTGGAAAAGCCGGTCGCAGCCCCGCAGCGCCGCGGCCAGAGAGACCGGTTCGCGCAGATCGCTTCGGACCATCTCCACCGGCAGGCCCACCAACGCCGGATGGTCGGGGTTGCGCACCAGAACCCGCACCTCCCGCCCGGCCGCGAGAAGCTCCACCACCACGGCCCGGCCCACAAAGCCGCTGCCGCCGGTCACCAGGGTTTTGGTCATGGGATTAACCGTTTTTTCGCCGGCAGGGGCGCCGGCGCCACGTGAAAAATATTCCTGGGGGGTGGGTGGGGGGG
>JBGSLA010000087.1:0-30296 GCA_041740935.1 Desulfobaccales bacterium
CCTCCCCCCAGAAAATATATCTCACTCCTTCAGCCCCTGTTCCAGCCGGGCCACCTTGTCCAGGCGCCGCCGAAACCGGGCCTCGCCCTTAAAGCGGGCCCCCAGGAAGCTCTGGACCAGATCCAGGGCCAGGGCGTAGCAGGTCACCCGCCCCCCCAGGCACATGATGTTCATGTCGTCGTCTTCCACCCCCTGGTGGGCGGAAAAAATTTCATGGATGAGCGCGGCCCGGGCCCCCGCCACCTTGTTGGCCGCCACGCAGGCCCCGACGCCGCTGCCGCAGATGGCCAAACCCCGCTCCACCTCGCCCCGGGCCACGGCCTGGGCCAGGGGGATGACGAAGTCCGGGTAATCATCGTCGTGGTCATACTCAAAGGCCCCGAAGTCCACCACCTCATGCCCCCGGCCGCGCAGTTCCTCAAGCAATTGCTCTTTTAGTTCAAAGCCGCCGTGATCTGCAGCGATGCCGACGCGCATGGTGCTTCCTCCAGCCAGGCTGCCCGGCCTCAAATATTAATACCCCAAAACCGCTTTCACTTTCTTGTGGATGGCTTCCCGGGAAATGTCCTCATAGTCCAAAAGCTCCCGGGGGGCGCCGCTTTTGGGCTTTTTGGTCACCGCCAGGCAATGGACCGGCACCGGCGTCTGAGCCAGGGCGTGCATCACCGCCTCCCCCAGGCCGCCTTCGGGATAATGGTCCTCCACGGTGATGATCACGCCGGTCTCCTGGGCGGCCAGGACCAGGGTTTTGGCGGCGATGGGTTTGATGCTGTAAAGATCGATAATCCTAATGGAAATCCCCAATTTCTGCAAGGTTTCATAGGCCGCCAGGGCCTCAAACAGGGTGAGGCCGGCGCTCACCACCGTGGCCCGGTCATTTTTGCTGTACCGTGGGATCTTGCAGCCGCCGATGGGGAATTCGTCGTCCGGGGTATAGAGGATGGGGGTGGCTTCCCGGGTGGTGCGCAGGTACATCAGGCCCCGGCGCTGCACCATCTGCTCCACCAGGCGCTCGGTGGCGATGGCGTCCGCCGGATAGAGCACCACGCTGTTCCCTATGGCGCGGAACATGGCCAGGTCCTCCAGGCCCATCTGGGAGGGCCCGTCCCAGCCGATGGACACGCCGGCGTGGGAGCCCACAAATTTGAGGTTGGGGTCGGAATACTGGCTCATGCGGATCTGATCGAAGGCCCGGGTCAGAAACGCAGCAAAGGATGACACAAAGGGGATTTTGCCCCGCCGGGCCAAACCCAGCCCCACCCCGGCCATGTTCTGCTCAGCGATGAACATCTCGAAAAAGCGCTCCGGGCACACCTTGGCAAAAATCTCCGCCATGGTGGAGTTGCTCACCTCGCCGTCCAGGCTGACGATATCACGGTTCGGGGGCCCCAGGCGGGCCAGGGCGTTGCCGTAGGCCGTGCGGGTGGCCACCGGTTTGTTCCGGGGATAGTGGAAGGGGGCCAAGGGGATGGATTTGGGGATTTTGGGGGTGATATCTTCGGGAAGGGCGATCTCCCCCCGGACGTCCATGTGCACCGGCCCCAGTTCCACCAGGGCCCGGCCGCACTCCTCCCGGCTCAGGGCCTTGCCGTGCCAGCCGTTTTTATCTTCGATGAAGGAAATGCCTTTGCCCTTGATGGTCTTGGCCAGGAGCATCACCGGCTTGCCCGTAATCGTCATGGCCTTCTGATAAGCCGCCAGGACCTCCGGGAGGGAATGGCCGTCCACCGGGATGGCCTCCCAGCCGAAGGCCGCCACCCGGGTGGCGTAGGCCGCGACATCGTGGCCGTACAGGGTTTCCCCCCGTTGGCCCAGGCGGTTGATGTCCACGAGGCCCACCAGATTGTCAAGGCCATAGTGGGCCGCGATTTCCAGGGCTTCCCAGACCGAGCCCTCGGCCATTTCGCTGTCGCCTAAGAGCACGTAGGTGCGGTAAGGCAGTTTGTCCAGATACTGGGCGTTTAAAGCCATGCCCACCCAGATGGACAATCCCTGGCCCAGGGAGCCGGTGGCCGCCTCGGCATAGGGGAAGGTCACGGTGGGGTGGCCTTCGAGGGGGCTGCCGAATTTGCGATAATCGGCTTCCATTTCCTTGCCGGTGAGCTTCCCGGCGGCCACCCAGAGGGCATAAAACAAGGGCGAGGCGTGCCCTTTGGAGAAGATCAGGCGGTCGTTGTTGGGATGTTGGGGGTTTTCCGGGTCAAAGCGGAAAATTCCCCCGAAGACCAGCGCGGTCATGAGCTCCACGGCCGACAACGACGAAGTGGGGTGGCCGGAGCCGGCCAGGGTGGTGGCGGTGACGATGTAATGGCGGATCAAACCGGCCAGCTTTTCCAGATGGGACAAATCGGCGGGGGCGGACATGGGTTAAGGCCTCCCAGAGTGGCAGGGGATTCGCATCAGGAGCCACAGAACGGCAGGCTCCAGGGATATTATACTGCCACCGGCCGGCGAAGCAAGCCTGGTTAGTCAGCAGCCAGCAGTTAGCAGTTAGTTGGTTTTTCTCCGGAAAGTTTTTTCCTGCCCCCTTGATGGGTAGCGGGCGTCTCGCCCGCCGCTTTAATGCGCCGGATTCGAAGCCAAGCAGAGCTTGGGGAGCAAGAGGGTTCACAAACGGGAGATTTAGAAACGGAATGCCTGCCTACGGACTTAATACCCAGAAAAATTCGGTCAGGCGGGCCTTAAGTGCCCGCCAGAACATTGGGCGGCCAGGGACGGCCGCCCCACCGGAAGATGGCCACCTGAGGAACTTCAAACCAAGGGGCTCAACTGGAAATCAGGCGTGAGCGGAGCAGAAAATGCGGCAGAGGAAAGATCCCAGCAAAAAAACGCCCCCGTCCGGTTCGGCCCGGACGGGGGCGGGGTTAGGGGGTTAGTTGCCGCTTTGGGGTGTAGGGTTTTGTGTTTGAGGGGTAGATGAGGATGAAGCCTGGGGGGCGTTCCCCCGATACCGTTTCCTGCTCCGGGTCTGGGTCTGGGTATTCTGAGGCCCGCCCACCGGACAGCTCTGGGGGCCGCACAGATTGGCGCGGTTGGGGTTGCCGGCCCCCCAGCCGGGTCCGGCGCCCTGGGCGGCCCCGCCCCGGCCCTGACCCCCCTGGGCCTGGGCGAAGCTAAGGTCGGCCGAGGTCAGGCTGGCGGCCAGGAAAAGGGCCGGTATGGCGAAAAGCCAGGTTTTTTTGTGCATACGTATCTCCTGTATGAAATGAAAATTTCCAGTCCGTTGGTTATTTTCCCCCGGGAGGCCCCGGCGGCGGGCCGGGGGGGCCAAGCGGTCCGGGCTCCGGGCCTAGGCCGGGAGGCCGCATCTGTCTCATGGGACCCCGGTGCCGGCCGCCCTGACCCCAAAAGGGCGACAGGCGCCGCTCCAGGTTGGTCACCAGCAGACGCCGCTGCTCGGGGGAGAGATTTTTTTGAACCTCCAGCAGGTGCTGCACCTTCTCTTCTTCCAGGCGAAGCTGGAGGCTGCCGACCTCCCGAATCTTGGCTTGCACCGGCGGCCACTCCGGCAGTTTGTCCTGCTTGATCAGGGCGAACAATTCCCGGCGCTGGCGGGCCAGTTGTTGCTGCAACTCCCTGACCTTGCGCCAGTGCTCCGGCGCCATCCCCCCGAAACATTGGCGCTGCTCGGGGGTAAGCTGCAATTCCGCCAGCATCTGGCGAAACGGCAGGGGGGCCGCCTCCGGCGGCGGGGGCGGGGCTTGCCAGCGCAGATACACCAGGGTGCCGATGGTCCCCAGGTTCAGGGCCAGGGAGAAAATCACCAGGTAGAGGAGCCAGTCCCGCCTCATGCGCCGTTGTCCTCCTCCCCCTGGAAGGAAAAGGCCCCGCCCAGGGAGCCCTGGGGATAATCCTGAAAGATCTCCAGGCTGGCCACCTCGGTGCCGTTGCCGGGTGCGGTGGCCACCCCCTGCTGGTAGAGGGTCCCGGTGAGGGAGCCCCCGAGAAAAATACCCAGGACCAGGCAGGCGGCCAAGGCCAAAGATTGGTGCCAGGAGGACCGGGGGCGGGGGAGCCGCCGACGCACCCCGGCGGCCACATCCCGGGGGGCCGGGACTTCGAGCTCGCCCAGCGCGGCCTCCAGGCGCTCCCAAGCCGCCAGCTCCGCCCGGCAGGCCGCACAGGAGGCCAGATGGTCCGCCAGACGCGGCTTCAGCTCCTCGGGGATTTCCCCGTCCAGCCAAGCCGAAAGATGTTCCTGGACCTCAAGGCACTTCATGATGTTTCCCTCTGCTGATAGAACACCGTTTGAAACTTTTTCCGGCGCGCCGCCAATATTTTGCCTGCCGCCTGGCCGCGTTAAGCATAAAAAAATTCACCAGGGCTTCCCTTCCCTCCCGAAAGGCTTAATATTTACAAGTAACCATATCTCCCCAAAAAAACCAAGGAGAACGTCTTATGCTATCCCAAATACCCATTGATCTCAATAAAGTGAACGCGGCCGATCTGGATAAGGAAATTCTGCGGGCCGCGCTCATCGCCGAGCTGGACGCAGTCAACCTCTACGAGCAGCTGGCCCATATGACCCAAAATGCTCACCTGAAGGCCATCCTCCTCGACGTCGCCAAAGAGGAAAAGACCCACGCCGGGGAATTTCAAGCCATGCTCCTGCGCCTGGACCCCGAACAGAAGGAAGAGCTGGCCCACGGGGAAGAGGAAGTGGAGGAGCTGGTGGGCAAGGCGTAATTTTTTCCCTTATGCAAAAGTCAAATCTTCAGCCAGGGCCTTGCGCAGAAACTGGCGGGCCCGTTTGATCAGGCCGTCCACCGCGCTGGGGCTGGTTTCCAGGATGTCGGCGATTTCCTGGTAGGACAGGTCGCCGAAGCGTTTCATAATCAAGGCCCGGCGTTGCTTTTCCGGCAGGGACGACAGCAGCGCCTCGAGGCGCTGGGCCAGGTGGGCGCCTTCCAGGGCCTCCAGGGGGTTGGCGGTAGGCGAGGCCAGCACCGGGGCCCGGTCTTCGTCGTCCAGGGAATCCAGGGGCGTCCGGCCCCGGAGGCGATTTAAGCAGTGATTGGCGGTGATGCGGTTCAGCCAGGCCTTGACCGTGCTGCGGGGTTGAAAACTGCCGGCGTGTTCATAGGCCTTCAGGAAGACCTCCTGAAGGGCGTCTTCGGCCTCCAGGGGGTCCTTGAGCAGGCGATAGGCGAGACCGTACAGGCTGCGCTCATGGCGGCGGATGAGCTCTTCCAGGGCGGCCTGCTCCCCCCGGGCAAGCCGCCTCAGGAGGGCATAATCCAGATCGACAGGAGAAGTGGTCAAAACCGGACAAAGAAGACCTGGTGGTCTGGTGAACGTCCCTGGAGGAGTATCGGGGGGCGGAGGGCGGCGAATTCCCGGCTTATGTCCCCCCCAAAATTGTTGCCGCCACGCACGCATTTCATGATGAGCTCTTTGGGTTTGACGTTTCCGGAAACGGATTGTTAGCCTGAAAAGGGCCTGACCGCAGTTTTTTGGTTAAATTTGTTATGAAAAGTCCAGAGTCCAATATAACCAGATCGACGGGGGGAGGAAGCCAGGGGCCGGAAGACCCCTGCCTCCACCCCGCTCTCCTTAACTTACAGAATATATTCCCCCTCCATGTCCAGAATAAATTCGTTGGGCCTCCCCGAGGAGGTCACGGTGAAAGTGCCGCTCCCCTGGAGATTTTGCAACTTGCCGATGCCCTTGTACACCTTCCAGGTGCCCGAAGTGACCCCTTCATTGCGGGCCCCCTCGAACCGGGAGAACACCGCACCCTGTTCATAATAGGTCATGGCATAGCCCTGCATGGGGCCGGACCCTTTGGTGCGGTCATGGAACCCGATACTACGCCGGGAGACAAAGTTGCCGGCCTCCCCGGGGGTGTACTCCAGGGGTTCTCCCTCCATTTCGGTGAGCATCAGGGAATGGTCGGGGGTATCCCCTACATAGAGGAATTCCCGCCTGGTCACATAAACTCTGAATTTGGCTTTCCGGTGCATAACGGCCCTCCTTGATAAGATAGGCTCTACGGGGTGAGGCGCACCAAGACAACCTGCCGGGACGCGGCCTTAACCCGGTACCACCATGTTAAATATCCAACTGGTTCAGTTCAAGAACGTTGTTCTGAATAAATTCCCGGCGCGGCTCCACCTTGTCCCCCATGAGGATGGTGAAAATGGCGTCGGCCTGGGAGGCGTCGATGATGTTCACCTTGAGGAGGGTGCGGGTCTCCGGGTCCATGGTGGTCTCCCAGAGCTGCTCCGGATTCATCTCCCCCAGACCCTTAAACCGCTGCACCGTGAGGCCCTTTTGCCCCTCCTCAAGGACGATGGCCACCAGGTCTTCCGGGGCCTTGATGTCCCAGGCGCGGTTTTTCGCCTCCAAAGTATGGGGCGGATTTTTCAGATAGGCCAGCTCCCGATCGAGTCGCACCAGGGCCTTGAAATCACTGCCGCCCAGCAAATCCCAATCCAGGCGGATGGGATTGGACCCTTCTTTGTGGGCCTGAATGACCAGGGCAAAGGCATGATGCTCTTCGTCCGGCTCGAGCCTGGCGGCCCAGCGCCCGGTGTCTTCCAGGGCCGCGGCCAGATCGGTGAGGCGCGCCTCCTCCTGGAGGGCCTGGCGCTCCACCAGGTCCTGATCCAACAGCAGCCGCAAAATCTCCCGGGGCAGCCCCCGTTTTTCGAAACGCCCCAGGTATTCCTGGTAATTGATGATGTGCTCCAGGGCCTTGGCCAGCTCCGGGCTTTCCAAGCCCTCGCCCCCCGACAGCCGCAGGCGCTTTTTCTCGGCCCCCCGGCGAATCAGGTATTTCTTGAACTCCTGATCGTCCTTCAGGTAGATCTTGTCGCTCCCCTGGGTGACCCGGTACAGCGGCGGCTGGGCGATATAGAGATGGCCGTCCCGGATCAGATGGGCCATCTGCCGATAGAAGAAGGTGAGCAGCAGGGTGCGGATGTGGGAGCCGTCCACGTCGGCGTCCGTCATGATGATGACCCGGTGATAGCGCAGGTCCTCCGAATTGGGCTGCTCCTGGGACAGGTCCGAGCCCAGGGAGGAAATGAGGGTGCGGATTTCCGAATTCTCCAGCATCTTCTCGAAGCGGGCCTTTTCCACGTTGATGATCTTGCCCTTGAGCGGCAAAATCGCCTGGAAGCGCCGGTCCCGGGCCTGCTTGGCGGAGCCGCCGGCGGAGTCGCCCTCCACCAGGTAAATCTCCCGCCGGGCCGGGTCCCGCTCCTGGCAGTCGGCCAGCTTCCCGGGCAGCGTCATGTCCCCCAACGCCCCCTTCTTGCGCACCAGGTCCCGGGCCCGCCGGGCCGCTTCCCGGGCCCGGGCCGCGTCCAGGAGCTTGCTCAGCATGGGCCGGGCCACCTGGGGATTTTCTCCCAGAAAGGTCAGGAGATGCTCATAGACCATATTTTCCACCAGACCCTTGATGTCGCTGTTGCCCAGCTTGGTCTTGGTCTGGCCCTCGAACTGGGGATGGGGCAGCTTCACACTCACCACCGCGGTGAGCCCTTCCCGCACGTCCTCTCCCTGGAGGTTGTCCTTGAAGTTCTTGAACTGATCGCTGGTGGACAGATACTGGTTGATGGCCCGGGTGAGCGCCGCCTTGAACCCGGAAAGATGGGAGCCCCCTTCCTTGGTGTTGATGTTGTTGGCGTAGGTGTAAATCTGCTCGGTGTAGGAGTCGTTGTACTGGCAGGCGATCTCCACGCTGGTGCCGTTTTTGCTGCCCAACAGATATATGGGGTCCGGATGAATGGGGGTTTTGGCCCGGTTTAAGTACTTGACATAGGAGACGATGCCCCCCTCGTAGAGGAAATCGTCTTTTTCGCCGGTGCGCTCATCCTTCAAGCGGATGCGCACCCCGCCGTTTAAAAAGGACAACTCCCGCAGGCGTTGGGCCAAAACGTCGTAGTTGAAATTGATGTCCTCAAAAATGAGGTGGTCCGCCAGGAAAGTCACCTTGGTGCCCCGGCGCTTGGTCTCGCCGGTGACGGTGAGGGGCACCGCAGTTTTGCCCCGCTCGTAGCGCTGGTGGCACACCTGCCCGTCCCGGCGGATTTCCACCTCCAGGTACTCGGACAGGCCGTTGACCACCGACACCCCCACCCCGTGCAGGCCGCCGGACACCTTATAGGCCCCGGAGTCGAACTTGCCGCCGGCGTGCAGGCGGGTCATGACCACCTCCACCGCGGGCAGCCCCTCGGTGGGGTGTATATCCACCGGCACGCCCCGGCCGTTGTCCTCCACGGTGACGCTCTGGTCCGGATGGATCTTCACGGTGATTTCGGTGCAGAACCCCGCCATGGCCTCGTCGATGGAGTTGTCCACCACCTCGAAGACCAGGTGGTGCAGGCCCTCGGCCCCGGTGTTGCCGATGTACATGGCCGGGCGTTCCCGCACCCCCTCCAGGTCTTTTAGGACCTGAATCTGCTCGGCGCCATAGTCCTGCACGTTATTTTCCGGAATTATTTTGGCTTCATCCAATCCATTTCTCCTTGTATCCGGAAAGGTCCCGCGGAGTTGTGAGTTCAGGCCGGTGAAAAAGGTATATTTTTTTATACATAATTAAATCTCTTACAAATTTTCCCTTACTGTCGACCAAGTGGGTATTCTTCTCCTCGTTCCCCAGCTCCTGCTTGGGAACGTCTGTTTCCCTCTAAGCCCCTGCTTGGAGACCATTAATGAAGGCCTTTCCGATTATGCATATTTGCCAGATGATCTTTTATGTCGTTAAAAATTATCTCTGCTACTTTTTCCGCTCCCAAATTGGTAAAATGATATTCGTCATAAAAATACCTTGAATCCTTTGGCATTAATTTAGCCAGATCAATAATAAATATCTTTTTTTCTTTTGCTATATTTCTTATTACATCATTGTACATTTCTAATACTTCCCATTGCAATATTCCATTTTGCCCTTTTTTTGTTTTTAATTCTGCCAAATAAATTTTTGTTGCAGGATCTATTACATCTCCCCACAAAAGAGTCTGAGTAATTAAAATCGGTTCTATATTGGCTGTACCACATTTCTCTATTAAAAGATTAACCCTTTTTTTAAAGTTATCTAAAATTTTTTTATGCTGTTGAAAAATTACAATTTTTTCATTTTCATTTATTTTAAGAGTTTCTAATTTTAAAGGATCTATTTCTTTATGGTGTACTTCCATTTCCCTGGCTTTGAGAACACGAAAAATGTTTTTTATAAAGTTATATAATTCACTTTTTTGGAGAATATTTTCCTTAATACTATCATCAGATTTTGGTGTTATTCTTCTATCGTATCCTTTATTTAAATCTTCTCTTCCGACATCATTTGCTCCAACAAGAAGCAGTATGATATCAGGCTTAATTTTAAGAATAAAGTCGTCTATTAATATCTTATGGCCAAAGGTTGAATGACCATCAAAACCGGCATTGTTAACCCAAACTAAAGGAAATATCTTTTTTAAATTTAGTTCTAATAGACTTGGCCAGTCTTTACCATCAGATAAATAAAAACATTCAGTTGTACTTCCACCAACCGTAATTATTGACAAGTAATCGTTAAAATTCGGCGGAATTTCCGCCCCTCTAAAACCCAAAGAATTTTTCGTATGTATTATATCTTTATCTAATTTTTTCCTATTTAAATTTTTTATTTTATATTTATCATTAACAGGTAATATTATTGTATCACCTTTTAATCTTTGTGGGATAGGGTTATATATCCTTAACAAACACTCTACTATTAAAAAACTAGCTATTAATCCAACTATTAATGCAAATACATTTTTTCGCAAAACTTTTTTTATAGTTATTGTAGGGCGGGCACTGCCCACCCTACGTTTTTATGACACATTTAATTTCACAAACTCATGGGCATAATAATGGCGAAGTAGTTCGGGTCGTCCTGCTGCACCAAGCGGCAGGGGCGCTCCCGATCGTTTAGCTCCAAAAACACCGTGTCCTCGGTCATCACGCTCAAGGGCTCCAGGAAATAGCGGGCGTTGAAGCCGATCTGCATGGGGAGTTCTGCCTGGTCCCCCGCGGCCAGGGTGAGGGGGATGACCTCCCGCCCTTCCCCCACCTCCGGGTTGTGAAAGGTGGCCTCCAGGGTATCGACGCCGAAGTTCAGCACCACTCCCCGGAAGCGATCCGTGGACAACAGCGAGATGCGCCGGATGGTGTCATAGAGCGCCTGCCTGGACAGGACGAAGCGATAGACAAAGCTCTCCGGGATGATGCGCCGGTATTCGGGAAACTTTTTCTCCAACAGGCGGATAAAAAGATATTTATTGTCGGTCTGGAGGGCCAGGCTTTTTTTGCTCAGGCCCAGGCCCACCTTGTCTTCTTCGGCCAACAGCCGCAAAATTTCCGCCACCCCTTTCCGGGGGATGAGAATGCCCTCCTCGATGGCGAACTGTTCGCTCTCCGGCAGGGGCCGCTCAATCAGGGTGAGGCGGTGGCCGTCGGTGGACACCATCCGCAGCTGGAAGCCCTCCGGGCCCTCCAGGCGCTCCCAGAAAATGCCCGACAGGTGATACTGCAGATCGTCCACCGATACCGAAAAGATGGTCTTTTCGATCATCTCCTTGAGGACCGTGCTGTCCACCTGCACCAGGGTCAGGTCGGCGATCTCGGGCACCGGCGGAAACTGATCCGCCGGCAGACCGATGAGTTGATAGCGGGACTCCCCCGCCTGAATTTTGACCTTGGAGCTTTCGGTGCCGGTGAGGTCCAGGGAATTTCCGGGGAGTTCCTTGATCAGATTGTGGAGATAATGGGCCGGCAGGGTCAGGGCCCCGGGCTCCAGGACCTCGGCCGGGAAAAAACCCTTGAAGCTCACCTCCAGATCCGTGGCCGCCACCGCCACCTGGTCGTCCTGGGCTTCCAGGAGAAAATGGCTGAGAATGACCATGGGGCCCCGCCGGTCCACCACTCCCAGAGTTCTTCCCACCGCCTTGAGCAGATTTTCCCGATCCATTTTCAGATGCATGGTCATCTCCCCATCAATTAATAATTAAAAAAGAATTAATCTTTAATAACAATTATAAGGCCGGAGTTTTTGTTCATAAGTGAATAAACCTGCCGACATCATTCAGGAAGTTTTGGTCAGGCCGGCGAGTCCGGCCGACAATCACCCCTGGGTTATGTTCAGTCGATCGCGGTCCTGGCCGGGGGAGTGTCGAAAACCCCAAAATCCGGACCGCGGCCCGGCCGTTGCCGACAGGCTTATGAACATTCTCAGGCGCACACCGCGCCGGTGCTGCCGGAGCTCACCATACGGGCGTAGCGGGCCAGATAGCCGTGCTTGATCTTGGGCTCCGGCGGCCGCCAGGCAGCTTGTCTGCGGGCCAGTTCGGCATCGTCCACCAGCAGCGTCAGGATCTTGCCGGGGATGTCGATCCGAATGCGGTCGCCGTCCTGCACCAGGGCGATGGGGCCGCCGTCCGCGGCCTCAGGCGAGATGTGGCCGATGGCCGCGCCCCTGGTGCCGCCGCTGAAGCGGCCGTCGGTGAGCAGGGACACGTCTTTGTCCAACCCCAGGCCCGCGATGGCCGAGGTGGGGGTGAGCATCTCCCGCATGCCCGGCCCGCCCCGGGGGCCTTCGTAGCGGATGACCACCACGTCTCCGGCCCGGATGCGCCCGCCCAGGATGGCGGCCACGGCCTCTTCCTCGGATTCGAAGACCCGGGCCGTGCCTTCATTGACCAGCATCTCCTTGGCCACCGCGGACTGCTTGACCACCGCACCGTCGGGGGCCAGATTGCCCCGGAGGATGGCAATGCCGCCCTCGGTATGATACGGCCGGTTCAGCGGGCGGATGACCGTGTCGTCCAACACCCGGGCCCGGGCCAGATTCTCGGCCACCGTCCGGCCGGTGCAGGTCAGGGGGCTGCCCGACACCAGGCCCGCATCCAAAAGGGACTTCATGACCGCGGGCACGCCGCCGGCCCGGTCCAGGTCCTCCAGGTGATGCTGCCCCGCGGGGCTGAGTTGGGCCAGGTGCGGGGTGCGGGCGCTGATCTCGTTAAACAGCGTCAAGGGCAAATCAATGCCGGCTTCCCGGGCGATGGCGGGGACGTGCAGCACCGTGTTGGTGGAGCACCCCAGGGCCATATCCACCGCGATGGCGTTACGAAAGGCCGTAAGCGTGGCGATCTGCCGGGGCGTGATGTCTTTGTCCACCATTTCCATGAGCTTCATGCCCGCGTGTTTGGCCAGGCGGTGGCGGGCGGCGTGCACCGCCGGGATGGTGCCGTTGCCGGGCAGGGCCAGACCCACCGCTTCCGACAGGCAGTTCATGGAATTGGCGGTGAACATGCCGGCGCAGGAGCCGCACCCCGGACAGGCGCAATCAGCCAGTTCGGCCAGCTCCCTTTCGCTCATGCGCCCCCCCTTCACCGCGCCCACGCCCTCGAAGACGCTGATCAGGTCCACTTCCCGGCCCTGAAAGCGCCCGGCCAGCATGGGGCCGCCGCTGATGATGATGGCCGGAATATTAAGCCGCAGGGCCGCCATGAGCATCCCCGGGATAATCTTGTCGCAGTTGGTCACCAGCACCAACCCGTCAAAAGGGTGAGCCGTGGCCATGACCTCGATGGAGTCGGCGATGAGTTCCCGGGAGGCCAGAGAATATTTCATGCCCTGATGATTCATGGCAATGCCATCGCAGACGCCGATGACCCCGAACTGCAGGGGCGTGCCCCCCGCCAACCGCACCCCCGCCATGGCCGCCTGGGTGATCTTGTCCAGGTGGATGTGGCCGGGGATGAGCTCGTTGTAGGAATTGGCGATGCCGATAAGGGGTCGGTCGATCTCCTCATCGGTGAGGCCCATGGCCTTAAGGAGTGAGCGGTGAGGATATTTTTCCAGGCCGGATTTCATCAGGTTGCTGCGCACGCCGGGACTCCTTTGCTTCGCCCTTGGCGGCCTGCGGCTCGCCTGGTTCTGGCTTGAGATATTCGAGCTGAATCTCTTCCAGGGGCAGACCGGGCTGGGCGGTGAGAATGATTTTCACGCTATACTGCTCTTCGAGGTCCAGAAGCTCTTTGCGTTTCTGGTTGAGGAGGAAATTGGCCACATCCGGGGGCAGCAGGGCCCGCACTTCCCGCAAGGGGGCCTGTCCCAGCTGCATGGACATCTGCCGCAGCAGGCTTAAGCCCAGGGCGGTCACCGATTTCACCCGGCCCCGGCCCTGACAGGCGGGGCAGGTGGTATAGGTGCTGGTCTCGGAGGCCGGGCGCAGGCGCTGCCTTGAGAGCTCCAGGAGCCCGAACTTGCTGATGTGCCCCACGGTGACCCGGGCCTTGTCCGGTTTCAGGGCTTGTTTTAAGGCCTGCTCCACCGCCTTGACGTGCTTTTTGTCCTTCATATCGATGAAGTCGATGACCACCAGGCCGCCCAGATCCCGGAGGCGAAGCTGCCGGGCGATTTCCTCGGCCGCCTCCAGGTTGGTTTTATACGCGGTTTCCTCCAGGTTGCCCTGGCTCAGGCAGCGGCCGGAGTTGACGTCAATGGACACCAGGGCCTCGGTGGGGTTGATCACCAGCCCGCCGCCCGATTTTAGCGGCACCCGTTCGGTGTACAACCGTTCAATCTGCTCCTCGATCTGGTAGCGCACAAACAGGGGCAGCTTGTCCTGATAGAGCTTCAAGGCCCGCACCTGGTGGGGGGACACCAGCCGCAAAAAGCCCCTGAGCTGCTGGTGCACTTCCGGGTCGTCCACCATGATGTTCTTCACGTCGGGGGACAGGTAGTCCCGCACCGTCCGGGTAATCACATCCAGGTCTTTATAGAGCAGACAGGGGGCCGGTTTTTCCGCGGCCTTTTGGATGTCTTCCCAGAGCTTTAAGAGAAAATTCAAGTCCTTGGACAGGATGCGCTGCTTGCCCTGTTCGCCCACGGTGCGGACGATCACCCCCATGTCCGGGGGCACCCCCAGCTTTTGGGCCAAATCCTTCAGGCGCTGGCGCTCCTCCTCTTTCTCGATCTTCCGGGAGATGCCCAGGTGGCTCTGTTTTACCAAAAGCACCAGAAAGCGGCCGGGGAGCGACACATAGGTGCTGAGATAGGCCCCCTTGGTGGGGCTTTCTTCCTTGATCACCTGGACGATGAGTTCCTGGCCTTTTTTCAGGGCCTGCTGGATGCGGACTTTGGAGCGGTCCTTGACCTTGTCCAGATAATAGTCGGGGTGGACTTCGGACAGGGGCAGAAAGCCGTGGCGGTTGCCCCCGTAGTTCAGGAACGCGGCCTGGAGGCTGGGCTCCACGTTGGCCACCGTGCCCTTGTAGATGTTCCCCTTGGTCTGCTCCCGGCTGGCGGCCTCGAGGGCAAACTCCGAGAGCAGGCCCTCCTCCAGAATGGCCACCCGGAATTCTTCCGGGTCCGCGGCGTTGATCAGCATTTTCTGGGTAGGACTCATGGGTACTCCGGAACAGGGAGCGAGCGGCCGATGGCGGCGCACACCCGCCCGGGCCACGGTTGAGCAGAAACGGTTGGTATCATGAAAGGCAACGGGGATGGCAGTGTCTTGGCTTGGCAATCACGCGTCCGCATAATCTGCGCGGACCACGGTTCCAGATGCGGCATAGGCCCTCTGGGGAAAAATCCCAATAGAATTAAATTGTTAATAAAAAAATTTTTATCATTTTTTCTTTAATTTGTCAAGAATTGACCGTGATTTTCCAAAAAATTGTACAGGCGAAAAAGATTGTATTTTCAATGAGTTGTCCCCAGAGACGGCATGATCGCCAACCCCGGCCGGCAGGAATTTCGAGAGGGTCGGGAATAGCTGAAACCGGTCCTCGCCCGGGAGCAACGGCATCTTGCCTGGGCAGCACCGGCAAAAAGCCTGTGATCCCCAATTATCGGACCAGGCATGAAGATAATTAACCTGAAAATATTGAACGAATGCCCACAAAAAAACGAACCCAGAGACATTCTCGCGCCGAATCGGGCGTCTCTGGGGGTTTATTCAGTAAGGAGCGCAGAGCGCCGGCAGATTATATTCACGGCGTTGCCTTTTTTGGGGAAGAGGTCCGGGGCAAGAAGCCCCACCCTGTTTTGCGCCAAAAAAAAGGAGGAATCTGACATGAAAAAACTCGGTATTGCGGCCTTAGCGGGCCTTCTCAGCCTGGCCCTGGTAAGCGGCGTCCTGGCCCAGCCCGGCATGGGACGGGGTGGCGGCCGGGGTCCTGGCGACCCCTCCAGCCGGATGTACAATCCCGCCACCGTGGAGACGGTGAGCGGCACGGTGGAAAGCGTGGTCCAAGCCCCCGGTAAAGGCGCATCTAACGGGGTGCATTTCACCTTAAAGACGGACAAGGAAACCATCCCGGTCCACCTCGGACCCGCCTGGTATATGGAAAAGCAAGAGGTCAAGCCGGCCGCGGGCGACAAGGTGGAAGTCACCGGCTCCCGGGTCACCGATGAGGGCAAACCCGCCATCATCGCCGCCCAGGTGAAAAAAGACGGCAAAACCCTTAACCTGCGCGACGTCAACGGGGTGCCGGCTTGGGCCGGTAAGGGCGCCGGTAAGAACCGGAGGTAACGGCAACCTCACCTTCTGACCCGAATCGGGGCCGGCCACGGCAGGCCGACCCCGCTTTCCCTTAGTTATCTCAATCTAGCGGAGGAAGGGTCTCTAACCCCTGACCCAATTAAAAAACCATGGAAAAGACCAAATCCTCATGTCTCATGCTCATCGGATTTATGGGCCTGAGCTTCCTGTTCAGCGCCTCATCGGCGCACAGCGCCAAAGCCCTGCACTACAGCACCCTGTTCAACCCCAAGACCGTGGCCGCCGTCTCCGGCGAGGTGGTGCGGCTGGAGCAGGTGCCCTCGGGAAACAATCGTGATCTGTGCGTTCAGGCGGTGCTGAAAACTCCCCAGGGACAGGTAACCGCGGTCCTGGGGCCCAAAACCTATATGACCAAACAGAAGCTGACGGTGGCCCCCCAGGACCGGCTGACCATTACCGGCTCCCGCCTCTCCATCCTCGGCAAACCCTTCATTCTGGCCACGGAGGTTAAGGGCGACCGCACCATGAAGCTGAGAGAAGCCGGCGGCCGTCCCCTGTGGGCGGTGGGGGAAGACTGGCACATCCAGTAATGCAGGAAAACCACCGGCCGGGCTGCCGGCGATCCCGGCGGCCCGGTCTCCCGCCGAAGCACAACATTTCATAAATTCAATAACAGAAAGCCGAAGACCCTTCCCCTGGGGCCCAGGGTGACAAAATCAGGGTAGCGAATTTTCATCCGGAAATGGCCTAAAATCCCCCCCTTTTTTAAAGGGGGGTTTAGGGGGGATTTGATAACCCCTTGAACCCCCCCCCCCAAATCCCCCTTTTTCACAGGGGGACTTCAAAACCCTTTCCAAAAACGAGAGGTTTCCGGATGAAAACCAGCGAATTTATGAAGCGCGGCACGAAGCTTTCCTCCCCTGCCCACCCCGCCGCGGCCCGCCGGTCTACAAGGACTCGATGGTCAACACCATGGACACGCTTTTATAGCCGCAACTCAAACACGTCTGTATTTCGTGGGTCAATTTGTCCATGTTGCTGCTGTAAAAACTGACCGCGCCGGCATGGCAGAGCGTATGGGCGCGGCACCGGGGACAGGGCGCCGGCACCTTGAAACAGAAGCGGACAAACAGGTTTTCGGTGAGGTCGGCCGAGATTTTTAAAAACTTTTTTACTTCAACCGGGGTAAGATTATGGCGGAACTGTTCCATGTTTTTCGGTTATCCTGCATTGCCGCGGCTTCTCCTGCGGCCTTTCTCGAAAACTAGGGTGAATCGGACCGGAACGGCAGGATGGATTTGGCAGATTGAGGCAATTGTACAACTTTTGGCAGGGGAAGCAAGGCCCTGGGAGGCTCAGTGGGCGAAGGGGAGCTTTCCTGCTTTCCCTAATTTTGAGAAAACCCAGGGCTCATGAGCGTCTGTTCTGAAAAGTTTTTGGTGACACCGGCATCTTGGCCACCAGCGTTTTCATGTTTTATGGATGGGCCAAAGGCCCATGAAGAACGGCGAGGAAAGGAGGATTCCATGAATATCCTCATCATCGGCGCCTCCCGGGGCATCGGCCGGCAACTGCTGGACCAGGCCCTGGCGGCCCGACACGCGGTAACCGCCATGGCCCGCCATACCGGCAAAATCCCCCAGCCCCGGGAGGGGCTCCGGGTCATGGCGGGGGACATCCTGGACCCCGGCGCGGTTCGAGAGGCCCTGGCCGGTCAGGAGGCCGTCTGCCTGACCATCGGCGTGCCGGTGACCTTAAAGCCAGTGACGGTCTTTTCCCGGGGGACCCAAAATGTGCTGGCCGCCATGGCCGAACAGGGGGTGCGGCGCCTGATCGTCGTCACCGGCATCGGCGCCGGGGACAGCAAGGGGCGCGGCGGCTTTCTCTATGACCGGATCATCAACCCCCTGCTGCTCAGGACCAATTACGAGGACAAGGACCGCCAGGAGGCCCTGATCCGGGCCGCTGACGCCGACTGGACCATCGTCCGCCCGGGCTTTCTCACCAACGGGCCCCTCACCGGCACGTACCGGGTGCTCACCGACCTCACCGGGATCACCGCGGGCAAAATTTCCCGGGCCGATGTGGCGCATTTTATTCTCCGGGAACTGGCGGAGAACCGCTATTTGAAGCAGACGCCGCTGTTGACCGATTAGGCCAAGTCCCAGTCAAACAGCGACAAGGGATTTCCAGCCTCAAAAAGCGCCGGCTAAACGTTCATGGCCGCAATCGGCCACCCCCGGCAATGAAAATCTTTTGTAGGGGCGGGGTAACCCCGCCCCTACGGATGGAGTTTCACGGTAAAGCCTGCGGCTACAGAAAAGCTTTTTGAGTGCAACTCGGCATTTTTTCCGGGAGCAATAACTAATCCATTTTTCCCATTCCGGCCCAAAGGGGGAGAGGGCCGGGGTGGGGAAAATTAACTTGCCGCCATCCGGAAACTTCCTAAAAATCCCCCCTTTTCTAAAGTGGGGTCAGAGGGGATTTGACATAATCATTTGAAGTTCCCCTTTTTCAAAGGGGGACTTTAAACGGCCTGGGCAACAGATCGGGAAAGATCTGCGCCAGACAACTTAGGAGACGTCACCCGAGCCGGCCGGTGCCTCGATTTTCAGGAGA
The DNA here is from genome assembly GCA_041740935.1 of Desulfobaccales bacterium. Taxonomy (GTDB): domain Bacteria; phylum Desulfobacterota; class Desulfobaccia; order Desulfobaccales; family 0-14-0-80-60-11; genus JBGSLA01. Next base: position 18,101 of record JBGSLA010000087.1, read on the forward strand.
ATGCTCACCCGGGTGCCTTTTCCGGGCTCGCTGTCGATGGCGATCCTGCCGTGGTGGGCCTCGATGATCTTTTGGGAGATGGCCAGCCCCAGGCCGCTGCCCTTGGGCTTGGTGGAATAGAAGGGCTGAAAAATCTTTTCCAGGACTTCGGGGGGGATGCCGGCGCCGGTATCGGAAATTTCCACCAGGATGCCCTCCGGCTGCCGCCGGCTGGTGATGGTGAGCTTTCCCCCGGCCTCCATGGCCTCGATGCCGTTTTTGGCGATATTGAGCAGGGCCTGGCGCAGGTGCCCCGGGTCAAACAGAATCGGGGGCAGGTTCGGATCCAGGTCCAGGACCACTTCCAGGTCATTTTCCTTCAGGCTCGGCTCCATCCGTTGGCAGAGGTCCTGGATCAAGGCATTGAGGTCCCCGGGCTGCAGGTTGGGTTCGGACAGTTTGGCGTAGCCTCCCACCTCCACCAGAAATTCCTCCAGCCGCTTGACCTCATCCACAATGATTTGCAGCTTGGGCCGATTTTTTTCCGGGTCCTGATCCATCTCCTTCAAGACCTGGCGGGCGAAGCCGCCGATGAGCATCAGGGGGTTTTTGATTTCATGGCTGATGTGGGCCGCCATGTTGCCCAGCGCTGCCAGGCGTTCGCTCCGGAGCAGCTGCTCTTCCATGCGTTTGCGTTCCCGCAGATCCCGGAAGTGCCCCATGAGGCCGATTTCCCGGTCGTCCTCATGGAACACCCGGGCGGACAGCCAGATGGGGATGAGGGTGCCGTCCTTATGCCGCACCCAGGTTTCATAATTTTCCAGAATACCGACCCCGCCATGGCCGCTTTCGTGAATTTTGGCGTCGATCTCCTGGACCTGGCCGGGGGCATAGAGTTCCCGGATGTTCATTTTGCCGATGACGTCCTCCTGGTCATATCCCAGGATTCTGGCCGCGGTTTCATTAAAAATAAAAATGGTGCCGGCCTGATCATGGGCCAGGATGCCGTCCATACAGGTGGTGATGAGGAATTTCCTTTCCGCGGCCAGGGCCTCTTCGGCCCGTTTGCGTTTGATGGTCCACCACATGCCCTCCAGGAGCAGGGTGGCCTGGCGGACGTCGGCCTCGGTATAGTCCTCGTCTTTGTTGGCAAAGCCGGCCACCGCCACGATGCGGTTGTCATCAAAAACCGGGACGCTCAGATAGCGCTGCAGCTCCACGTGGCCGGCGGGATAGCCCTTTCTCTGGGGGTCCGCGGCGGCAAAGTCGTTGATGACCAGAGGCCCCCGTTGGTGCACCGCTTCCCCCCACAGACCCGCGGTTTGAAGGAGCCAGCTGTGGGGTTTATCCACGATCCGGCATTCGGGCATGACCGTGGGGGACCAGGATTGCAGGGTGAACATCGATTCATGTTCGTCAAGAAAGGCCACGAAGCCGAGCTTGCTTTCGGTCAGCCGCCTGCCTTCTTTCATGGCGAAATCGGTGATCTCTTTGATGGTGGCCTTGGTCATCTGACTCAGTTGCCAGACGGCTTCGAGGCGTGATTCATCCAGACGCAGGTCCTCTTCCATGCCGGCGCTCATGACCGCCAGCCCCAACTGGCCGGCCAGCGACTGGAAGAACCCCACGTGCTCCTTGGAAAAATAGCCCTTCTGGGGGCTGGCCGCGGTCAGGACCCCCATGTTGCGGGTTTCGGTGGTGAGGGGCGCCAGCACCAGGGAGGCCTGGATTTCCCCCTCCAGGAGCCCCTGAAGGCGCTCCCCCACCTGGGAGGCGTCCGGCACGGAAATGACCTGGGCGGTCGACAGGCATTGCCCCAGGAGGGACTCGGGGTCGGGCTTGACCGCCATTTCCCAGCCCTCGGCGTCCAGCCCCCGGGAGCCTTTGAGCCGCAAACGGCCGTCTCCCCCCAGGAGGCGCACCGCGCATTTTTCTATGCCTAAGCGCTCCACCAGGAGATTGAGCACGCCCTCCAGCAGGTCGGGAGTGGACAGGGATGACGCCAGCCGGCGGGAGGCTTCGAAGAGCACCGACAGTTCCGCGGCCCGGCGTTTTAAATTTTCCTCGCTGACCTCGAGAGAGCTGGACACCGGGCCGAAAAGATCGAACACCTCCTCCATGCGGGAGCCCATGGAGGACAGGTAGCCCTCCACAATAACCCGGGCCGCGGCAGGCCCGATGGAGCCCGCCAGGGTCCGCTCCACAAAGCCCGCCAGCCGCAGTTTTTCCCGGTCGCCCCACTCGGCTTCCGGCAGCATCACTTCCCCCAGAAAGGCATGGCGCATCTCCTGGGCCTTCCTGGGGCCGATGAGGTTTTCCAGAAAGAAGGTCAACTGTTCCAGGCTCGGGAAATAGGTGTAGCGTTTGGCCAACGGCGCTTCCCGGTCCAGTTCGAAGACCTCGATGAACCGCCGGGCCTGCTCTTCCTCGATGGAACCGGGGGCGGTGAACAGGGAGACGCTGATAAAGGCGCCGAAATTGAACAGCATGGACCAGAAAAAGGCGTGGGACAGATTATCCAGGCCGGTCAGACCCAACAGCGCCGTGGGCTTGAGGAAGGCCAGGCCCAGGGGGCCTTTCTCCAGGATGCTCAGGGAAAACCAGCCGGCTTCCACCAGATAGGGCAAAACCAGGGTGTAGGCCCACAGGGAAAACCCCGCCAGCATACCGGCCACGGCCCCCCAGCGGGTGGCGTCCCGCCAATACAGGGCCCCCAGCATGGCCGGCACCAACTGCATGACCCCGCAAAAGGCGATCAGGCCGATATCCACCAGCATGACCGTGGGCCAGATGAAGTGGTAGCCGAAATATCCCAAAAAAATCAGAAACAGGATGGCTCCCCGCTTGATGGTCAACAGGTGCGGCGTAATGAAATCCTGGAGCTTCAGCCGGATGGCCAGGGGCAGCACCAGGCTGTTCAACAGCATGGTGCTCACCGCAATGGAAGCCACGGCTACCATGGCGGTGGAGGCCGACAGGCCCCCCAGAAAGACCAGCAGCGCCAGATAAGGGTGCCCGGTTTCCAAAGGGATGCTGAGCACAAAGGTGTCGGCCTGCTCCGGCGGCAAACCCAGCAGCAGCCCCCCGAAGGCAATGGGCAGGACAAACAGGTTAATCAGCAAGAGATACAGGGGAAAGAGCCAGATCGCGGTTTTCAGATGTTTTTCCGCCGTATTTTCCACCACCGCCATGTGGAACATGCGGGGCAGAAAGTGGATGGCCCCCATGGACAACAGGGTGATCACCAGAAACAGGGTGTAGCTGTTGTGGGGACCGGTGTTCAGGAGGAGCAATTGGTGAAATTCGGGGCTGGTCTGAATGCGGGTGAAGATGTCCCCCCATCCCGGGAAGAGCACCAGGGTGACCAGCACCCCCAGGCAAACAAAGGCCAGGAGCTCCACCAGAGACTCGAAGACCACCACGGCCACCAGGCCTTCGTGGCGTTCGGTGGGGTCCAGGTGCCGGGCCCCGAACAGGATGCAGAACATGGCCAAAAGCAGGGCCACAAAAAAGGCGGTGTCCTGGTACAGGGGCACGTCCAGGAGAGGGCTGATTTCCCCATGCACCAGAACGTTGAAGGTGTCGGAAATGGATTTGAGCTGCAGCCCGATGTAAGGGGTCACGGCCAGGAGCACCCCGACGGTGGCCACGGCCCCCATAAAAGCCCCTTTGCCGTAGCGCAGGGTCAGGAAATCGGACATGGTGGTCAGGTTGTTTTCCTTGCAGATGCGCAGGAGCTTGCGCAATCCGAACCACCAGGAAAAGGCGATGAGGGTGGGGCCCAGATACACCGCCAGAAAAGTCACCCCGGAATGGGCGGCCTTGCCCACGCTGCCGTAAAAGGTCCAGGCGGTGCAATACGCGGCCAGGGAGAGGGAATAGATGTAGGGGTTGGCGATGAGGCTTTTGCCTCGGGCCCGCCGCCAGTCGCCGTAATAGGCGATGCCGAACAGCACCAGCAGATAGCCGAAGGCCAAAATCCCCACCAGGAGAGGATCGAGTCCTTCCCTCATGAAGGCTCCCCGTTGTTCCGGTCCCCGGCGCCTCCACCCTGGCGGGCCAGGAAAAAGAGCCCGACGATGGCCAACAGCCAGACGCTGAAGACATACAAGGCCAAGAGCGGCATCCCGGCCACCAGGATGTCCGTATTGGCAATGTGCAGGAGAGGATAATTCAGGAGAAGCCAGGCCAGGCCGCCCAGTAGCCCCCAGAGCTTGTTTTTCTTGCCCATGGCTTCACCCCCTGCTGAAACTTTCCGCTTTCAGCTATAAACATAGATATTCAAGGCAGAAAAGCCAGGGAACGGGCCTTGTTCACCCGGTTCCGCCCAAATCGGCCGCAGTCAAACGTAATCTTTGGATTTTATTAATTTTTTCTTCATATTATCTCAGATCGGCAGGAATTTTCCAACCAAATAGGGGCGCCCCCCGGGCAGCTCCGGGAGCGCCGGCCTCCGGACGCGCCCGGCCCCCCGCCCCGGAGTTAAGCGTTTTTGTTAAATAATCAAGGGCATGAGAAACCCTTAAGCAAGTCCCCTAGAAAAAAATTTTTTTCAGGGGGACACGCCTAAGCCTTGACCAGTGAATTTTTTCACGTCAACGACAGGCGTGTCTAGGGAGTGTGAAGCTCCCGGAGTGATCCCCCAATAACCTTGTGCGGAAATGGCCATGAAGACCTGCGCTTCAAGCAGCGGGAGCGCAAGATGGGCCATCTGGCCCTCTTTGTCCTGGGTTGCTCCGGCTCCATGGGGGTAAAAAAAGCGGCTGGCGGCCGTCAAAAGCCGCGATCATATCCCTGCTGCTTGATTGCTGCCAGAAGCGGGACCAGGTTTCCCTGGTGGTCTTTCGCCAAACCCGGGTCGAAGTGGTCCTGCCCCCCACCGCCAGCGTGGAGTTGGCCTTGAGGAGGCTTCAGGATCTGCCGGTGGGCGGCAAAACCCCCCTGGCCGCCGGGCTGCCGGCGGCCTACCGTCTCTTGCGGGTGGTGAGCCGGAAAGACCCCCGCCGCCGTTTTTTGGTTATAATCATCAGTGACGGCCGGGCCAACCAGGGGCTCTCCGAATTGCCGGTGATGGAGGAGGTGCAAAGCCTGATCCGGCTTTTCCACCAGTTTCCCCAGGCCGATTTTCTGGTGATTGACACGGAAGACAAGGCCCACCCCCTGCGGGCCGACCTGGCCCTGAAAGTGGCGGCCCTGCTCCGGGCGGCCTATTTCACCACCGATACTTTGCGGTCCGAATCCCTGGCGGCCCTGGTGCAGGCGCGGCTTCATCCCCAGGCCTCTTCGCCGGCCGCGGCCGGGTCTTTTCCGGAAGGAATAATCGGACCAGGAAAGATGGCGCCTCATGATAGAAACCTATGAATTAACCAAACAATACCCCAAAACCCTGGCCGTGGACTGCCTCAGCCTGACGGTGGCCGCCGGGGAAATCTTCGGCCTGCTGGGGCCCAACGGGGCCGGCAAGACCACCACCATCCGGATGCTCACCACCCTCACCAAGCCCACCTCGGGCTTTGCCCGCATCAGTGGTTTTGACGTGGTGCAGCAACCCCTTAAGGTCAAAGAGCTCATCAGCGTCTGCCCCCAGGAAATCAACGTGGACCGGGAATTGACCGCGTATGAAAACTTGTTGGTATTCGGCAAACTCTATGACCTCAAAAACCTGAAAGACCGTATCGCCGCGGCCCTGGAATTCGGCGATCTGGCCCACCGGGCCCAGGACCGGGTCCAGACCTTCTCGGGGGGCATGCAGCGGCGTCTGCTCATCGCCCGGGCCTTTTTGTCCAGCCCCCGGGTGCTCTTTCTGGACGAACCCACGGTGGGCCTGGACCCCCAGGTGCGCCGCCAGGTCTGGGATATGATCCGCCGGCTCAAAACCGAGGGCGTCACGGTGATGCTCACCACCCATTACATCGAGGAAGCGGAGGCCCTGTGCGACCGGGTGGGCATCCTGAGCCACGGGCGCCTCATCGCCCTGGACACTCCCGGGGCCCTGAACGAACAGGTGGGCGGGTTCGTCGTCGAGTCCCTGGACCGCGGCCGCAAAAAATATCTTCTGGTCAAAAACAAAGAGGAAGCCTACGCCCTGGCCCAGTCCGAACCCGAGGGGGTCATTATCCGGGAGACCAACCTGGAGGATGTGTTCATCAAATTGACCGGGGAGAGGCTGGCTTCATGAGATGGTATCCGGTGTTCCTGCGGGAGGTGCTGATTTTTCAAAAGCGGCTGTTCCGGTTGGGATATGTGGTTTCCATCATATTTACGCCGCTGTTGTACCTGTTGGCCTTCGGCCTGGGACTGGGCCGCCAGGTGTCGGTGGCCGGCTCTTCCTATCTGGATTTTCTCCTCCCCGGCCTCATTGCGGTGAGCTCCATGATCAACGCCTACACCTGGATTTCCACCAATCTGACGGTAAGCCGGCTGCATTTCCGCACCCTGCAGATTTATCTGCAGGCCCCGGTGAGCCCTGCGGCCATCGTGGTGGGGCAGGTGCTGGCGGGGGTGCTCTGGGGGCTGCTGGCCTCCGTCCTGCTTCTGGGGCTGGGCCTGCTGTTCGGCGGCGCGGTGCGGGTAAACCCCGTGTTTTTCCTGGCGTTGGTGCTGAACTGCGTCACTTTTGCGGCCTTCGGGGTGGTGGTGGGGATGAAGTCGCGCTCCCACGAGGACAACGCCACCTTCAGCAATTTTTTTATATTGCCCATGGCCTTTTTCTGCGGCACCTTTTTCCCGCTGGAGACCATCCCCCCGGCGCTGCGGTATGTCGTTCTGGTCCTGCCCCTGACCCACACCAACATCCTCCTGCGCCGGCCGGATTTCAGTCTGGAGACCCTGATCTCCCTGGGCGTCCTCGTGTTCTATGCCCTGTTATTCCTCTGGGGGGGCGTGCGGATCATCAGAAATTACAGCGAATGAGCGCCGGGCCGGGGCCCCTGGCCGCTTTCCCCAGCCGAGGCTTTTGCCTGGAGTAAAAAATGGGGTATACTGTGGCCCAGAAAAGCTTCGCAAGGAGGAGCCATGTCCAAGAAAAAATATCGGGTGCGGGCTGAATGCCCGGCCTGCGCCTGCGGCGACGTCAGCTTTTTGGGGCCTGAAACCCTCAAGGAAAAGTTCATCGGGGAGGAAAAGGAGATCGACATCCTCTGCCCCATGTGCGGCACCAAGCACAAGGGCAAGGTGGAAGAGGAGCCGGCCTGAGGCGAGGGGGGCCGGGGCTAAATTTTCAGGCGCAGTTTCGGCCACCCCCGGCAAGGAAATGTTTTTCGGAGGGGCGGGGCAACCCCGCCCCGGTTGGGGGTTTTACGTCTCGTTCCCAAGTGCAACTTGGGAACGAGAAAAAAACGTTAAGGGGTTGGGGGAGGGGACAGGGGCCCGCGACCCCGGTAGCACGGGCTTCCAGCCCGTGGCAACCTCCCTCCCCCAGATTAAAACTTTTACCCTGAAAATCCTCCGGCTGTAGGGGCGGGTTTTAAATCCGCCCCTACAAGAATATTTTCATTTCCGGGGGTGGCCATTGAGGCCATGAAGGGTTCAGAACCCTATCGCCTTTTCTTTCCCCGCACGCCCTCCTGATTCACCTTTTTAGTAAAATATCTGGTAAGATAGCCTAATTTGATCTTTTGCATCGCCCTTGCGGGAGGCCGGCATGAGCATTCGCACGTCTCTGATCTTGTCATATCTGGCGCTGGTCCTGATTGTGACCCTGGGTTTGTTGACGGGCGCGGATTGGATGGGCGATAAGCTGCGCCAGCAAAATCTGGCCCTGGCGGAAGAGAATGTGGAAAAGCTCACCAAGGACAATCTTCAGCTCTCCGAAGAAATTTTAAAGAAATACGGGGAGTTTTCCGTCGAGGACATCGCCGAATTCCTCGCCCGGGAGGTTTCCCATATCCTGGGAAAAAAGAAATCCTACAACTACCGGGAAATAAGGAAAAACGCGGCCCTGCGGCGCTTCGTGGTCCAGGAAATCCGCACTCCGGACGGAGTGGCGGGATATACCGACTTGATTGATAATAAGGGGCTTTCGGTCCTACACCCCAACCCTGAAGTGGAGGGAAAAAATTTCAGCCAATGGCAAAAAGATTTTCCGGAGATGTGGAACCTGGTGCAGCGCTCCTTCACCGAACCCCTGGTTACGGGATATTATGCCTTTCTTGACTCCTGGAACCGCCCCCGCAAAAAGTTCATGGCCCTGGCCCAGGTCCCCGACAGCCCCTTTATAGTGGTGGCGGTGGTCAATATCGATGAGTATTTCCTGCCCATACACACCAAAATCAAAACCTCCGCCGATAAAATCAGGGGCCAGGCCCTCCAGTCCATCGAACAAAATTCCGAAGACATGGAATACAAGGCCAAAATCGCCGGGGTCGTCGGCGGCGCCGCCATCGCCCTGATCGGCATTCTTTTCGGGATGTTCTTCGCGGCCGGCATTTCCCGCCCCCTGCAAGCCCTGCAACGGGGGGTGAAGAAAATCGGCGAGGGCAATTTTGAAGTCGCGGTTCCCGAAAAGGGCGCCCGGGAGGTGGTGGATCTGGCCCATTCCTTCAATGATCTGGGCCAGAAGCTGACCGAATACATCGAAAAACGGGATTTCATCCGGGACACTTTCGGCCGCTACGTCACCAAAGAGGTGGTGCAGCGCCTCCTGGAATCCGAAGAGGCCCTGGCCCTGGGGGGCGAAACCCGGGAGGTCACCATCCTGATGAGCGATCTTCGGGGCTTCACCGCGCTGACCGCGGACATGGCCCCGGAGGGCATCATTTCCCTGTTGAACCGCTATCTGGAAAAAATGATCCAGATTCTGGTGGAACACCGGGCGGTCATCGATGAAATCCAGGGGGACGGCATCCTGGCCTTTTTCGGCGCGCCGGAGCACATGGCCGACCATCCCGGCCAGGCCGTGGCCTGCGCCGTGGTCATGCAGGAAGTCATGGAGGACATCAACGCCCTCAACGCCGCGGAGGACCTGCCGCATCTGGAAATGGGCATCGGCATCAGTTCCGGCGCCGTGGTGGTGGGCAACATCGGCTCGGAGCTCAGGACCAAATACAGCGTGGTGGGCTCGCCGGTCAATTTCACCAGCCGCATCGAGGGCATGGCCACCGCCGGCCAGGTGCTCATCAGCGCCGACACCTACGCCCGGGTGCAGGAGGTGGTGGAGACCGGGGAGGTCTTAAAGGTGCACATGAAAGGCATCCCCGGCCAGGTTACCCTCTATGAGGTGCGGGCCTTGGGAGCCCCTTACAACCTCAGGCTGAAAGAGCGCCAGGACACCCTGGTGGAGTTGCCGGCCCGGCCGGCGGTGCACCTGGACCGCATCCGGAACAAGGTGGTGGTCGCGGCCCTGGCTGAGGCCACCCTCACCTGCCTTTCCGAAACCGGGGCCGTGGCCCTGTTCCGGGGCGAACTGGCCGAATGGGAGGACGTGCGCCTGCACCTGTTGGACCCCGCCGGCGACGAACTTCCGGGCCGCATCTACGGCAAGGTCACGGCCCTGGAGGAGGGCCCCGACCATCTTTACCAGGCCAAGGTGCGCTTCACCTCGGTAAGCCCGGAAGCCCGCCTGCACATTCATGAGATGACGGGTCAGGGGGCCAAGGGACCACACCCGGCCTAATACTTTCCACAACGATCACTCATGAGCCCCAGATTCTCTTATACCAAGGAGCGTTCCAAGGGCGATTTTCTGTAGCCGCAGGCTTCAGCCTGCGCCTATGCAGGCTGGAAAGCCTTTGCCGGCGTTGGACTGCAACTTGGTATCAAATCGCGGCAAATCCCGGTGGCACAGGCGTCCCACCGGTGCAGGGACGGGCTGGAAGCCCGTCCTACCGGTTATGCCAATATTTCATCAAAAGGGAATTTTTCGCAGGCGCGCAATTCATTGCACCCTCCAAGGGCTCGATGAATCGAGTCCCTACAATTGATTCGCTTTGATGGCGACTTGGCATTGCCGGTGCGGTCAGGGGACAGGAAGGAATTGAACAATTCCAGGCAGATGGCTGGTTTTCTGGAAGGCCGGGGTCTTTTTTCCCTTGCTGCCGTTCCCCTGACCCCACCCGAGGGATTGGGGGCGGAGGTTGCGAACCGGTGTCCTTATCAACGGAGGGAAGCGGAGCGAAGCATCTCAGTTTTGCAGGAAAAAAGAGATGCGTCGCGGTGCTCAGAATGACAAAAAAGCCGTATCTTATCCTGCGGGGCGGGGGAGGAGGTGAAAGGCTCTTGCTCCCGGGCCCCCACCCCCGCAACACTCCTCACTCAAACTTATCGTCAAAGACCTTCATGGCGCAAAAGCGGCCGCACATGGTGCACTGGTCTTCCCGGGCCTGGGACATTTCCCGGTACAGGCGGGCTTTTTTGGGGTTGATGCTGAGCTCGATCTGCTTTTGCCAGTCCAGGGCCCGGCGGGCCTGGGACATGGCCAGGTCCCAGGCCGCGGCCCCGGGGAGGCCCCGGGCGAGGTCCGCGGCGTGGGCCGCAATTTTGGAGGCCACCACCCCGTCCACCACGTCTTCCACCCCCGGGAGCTTGAGATGCTCCGCGGGGGTGACGTAGCACAAAAACGCCGCGCCCAGCGACCCAGCCAAAGCCCCGCCGATGGCCCCGGCGATGTGGTCATAGCCCGCGGCCACGTCCGTAACCAGGGGCCCCAGCACGTAAAAGGGGGCGTTGGCGCAATATTTCTGCTGGAGGCGGACGTTCTTTTTAATGGCGTGCATGGGCAGGTGCCCCGGCCCTTCCACCATCACCTGGACGCCTTTGGCCCAGGCCCGCTTGGTCAGTTCCCCCAGGAGCTTTAACTCGTGAACCTGGGCCCGGTCGGTGGCGTCGGCCAGGCAGCCGGGGCGCAGGCCGTCCCCCAGGGACAGGGTGACGTCATACTCCCTGGCGATTTTGAGAAGCTGGTCATACTGCGCCAGCAGGGGATTTTCCTGCTGGTGGCGGCGCATCCAGGCCACGGTGAAGGCGCCCCCCCGGGAGACCACCCCGGTGATGCGGTTTTTCAAGAGCGGCAGCGCCGCCCGGCTGACCCCGCAGTGCACCGTGACAAAATCCACCCCCTGCCGGGCGTGGTGGTGGACGATGTCCAGGAAATGGTCGGCCTTGACCTCTTCCAGGCTTTTGGCCTCCACCATCACCTGGTAGAGGGGCACGGTGCCGAAGGGCGCCGGGCAGTCGGCCAGAAGAGTGGTGCGGATGAGGTCCAGGGGCCCGCCGGTGGACAGGTCCATGATGGCGTCGGCGCCGTGCTCCAGGGCCGCGGCCTGCTTGGCCAGCTCCTTCTCCAGGGTGATATCGTGGGGGGAGGTGCCGATATTGGCGTTGACCTTCACCCTGACACCCTGGCCGATGGCGATGGGCTTGAGTCCCTGGTGCCGCCGATTGGCGGGGATCACCACGGTGCCCTCGGCCAGGCCCTGCCGCAGGGCCTCCGGCTCCACCTGTTCGGCCCGGGCTGCCTGCTGCAGGGCCCGGGTGAGCTTGCCGGCCAGGGCCGCTTCTCGTTGAGTCATGACGCGCTCCTTCACCAAAATTTTACCTGAATCTCACCGAGAAAGAAACCGCCCTGAAAAGTTCTAATATGGCGGCCCGCGGCCGCCGCTGGTGGCACAGGTTTTCAACCTGTGCCTCACAGGCAAGATGCCTGTGGTCCTGGTTCAAAAAGAAGATCCGGGGGGGGGAAGCACCACTTCCCCTTCGCCCTCCCCCCGGAAAAAAATTTCATGCTTTACGGGTGGACCGCAAGCCCCTGGGAAACTGTCTGGAAAAGTTCTTCAGTCGGCCGGATCTCAGGAAAACCGGCAAGCCAAAGTCTCATTTTGCAGGATGAGGTTAAATTTTGTACAATAAAACGATTTTTCAAAATAGCCGAGTGCTTATGAAACGTCTGGCCATCTTAGGCTCCACGGGCTCCATCGGGCAAAACGCCCTGGCGGTGGCCGCGGAGCATTCCCGGGAATTTCAGGTGGTGGGCCTCGCCGCCGGCAAAAACGTCGGGGTGCTGGCCGCCCAGATCAGGAAGTTCCGCCCCCGCTGGGTGTCGGTGCAGGACGAGGACGCGGCCCGGGAGCTGAGACAATCCCTGGCCGATTTCCCCTCCCTGGAGATCCTGGCCGGCCCCGCAGGCGCGGTGGCCGTGGCCGCGGCCCCGGAGGCCGACCTGGTGGTCTCCGCCATGGTGGGCGCGGTGGGGCTGGAACCCACCCTGGCCGCCATCGAGGCC
>JBGSLA010000088.1:0-21497 GCA_041740935.1 Desulfobaccales bacterium
CTCCCTCCCCCTTGATGGGGGAGGGCTGGGGTGGGGGTGTTTATTTGCCGTGTGAAGCCAGCCTGTTGCTCAATTCGCCCCCCTCCCCCACAACCCCTAAAGCCTGGACCCCACCTGGAAAATGAGCACCGCCAGGCCATAGGCCAGCGCGGTGTTGAAAGCCACCGCAAACAGGGCCCATTTCCAGGAGGCCTCCCGGGCCATGGCCACCACGGTCACAAAACAGGGGGCGTACAGCAGCACAAAGACTATCAGGGCCAGCACCGCGGGCCGGGTCCACTGGGGGTCGGCGGCGATTTTCTCGGACAGGCTGCCGGCCTCTTCCGGGTCCACTTCGCCCAGGGAATAGGCGGTGCCCAGGGTGGCGACAATCACCTCCTTGGCCGCAACCCCTCCGATGAGCGCGATGTTGGTCTGCCAGGTAAAGCCGGCCAGGCCCATCACCGGCTCGACGGCCTGACCCAGTCGGCCCGCCAGGGAATGCTCCAGCGCCGCCTCGCCCTGCCGGGCCTCGATGTCGCCCTGTTTTTCCTTGAGCAGCTTTTCCTTATCGGCATCGGACAGATTGCGCCGGCCGGCCTCTTCAGCCACCCATTTTACCACGACCTCCTTCTCTTTATTGAACTGCTCCACCCGGTCGGCCGGCAGCTGGGGAAAGGTCATGGCGGCCCACAGCAGGATGGCGATGGCCAGGATGACCGTGCCGGCCTTCTTGATGTACTGCCAGGTGCGCTCCCAGGTGTGAATCAACACACCCCGGAGAGTGGGGAGGCGATAAGGGGGCAGTTCCATGACAAAAGGGGTGGAAGCTCCCTTGATGACCGTCCAGCGCAAGAGGCGGGAGACCACCAGGGACGCGGCCCAGGCCCCCAGGGTAATCAAAAACATCACCATTGCCTGGCTCTGCTGGAAAAAGGCCCCCACCAGGAGGAGGAACACCGGAATCTTGGCGCCGCACACCTGGAAGGGCGCGGTGATGATGGTGGCCAGCCGCTCCTTGGGGCTCCTCAGGGTTCGGGCGGCCATGACCCCTGGCACCGCACAGCCCCCGGGCAGGCCGCCGGAGATGATCAGGGGCATGACCGAGGCGCCGTGCAGGCCGAAGATGCGGAACACCCGGTCCAGCATGTAGGCCACCCGGGCCATGTAGCCCAGGTCTTCCAGAAAGGTGACCAGCAGAAACATGATCACGATCAGGGGCACAAAGCCCAGGACGCTGCCCACCCCGTCAATGATGCCCGACACCAGCAGCGACTGCACCAGGCCCTCCGGGACAATTCCTTTGACGGAGCCCCCCAGCCAGCCGAAGCAGGCCTCCAGCCAGCCCATGGGATACTCCCCGAGGGCAAAGGTGAGCTGGAAGATGCCGTAGAGCAGGCCCACCATGATGATGGGGCCGAGGAGCTTGTGGGTCAGCACCTTGTCCACTTTGTCCGATTGATCAAAGCGCTGCCGGGACTCCGAGACCAGGACGTCGGGCTGCCGGAGCACGGAGTTGATAAAGCCGTAGCGGTAGTCGGCGATGATGGCCTCGGGATAGGATTTGTAGTTCCGGTCGCAGGCCTCCTCCACCCTGGCGGCCATCTGCTCCAGGGTGTGGGAGAGAGAACCGAGCTGTCGGCCGGCCTCGATGATTTTTTCATCCCCTTCCAGGTACTTGAGCGCAATCCACCTGGCCGGGTAACGGTCGGTCAGGAAGCCGGCCGCCTCGATTTTTTCGGTCATCCTGGCCAGGACCGGGTCAATATCCGGCCCGTAGGAAATTTCCAGGGGCTTCCAGAAATGACCGGATTTTTTGGCAAAGTCAACGGCCTCCCGGATGACTTCATCTTTGCCCCGGCCCTGGCGGGCGACGGTTTCCACCACCGGGACCCGCAGCAATTCGGACAGCCTGGCGGAATTGAGGCGCAGGCCCTTCTTTTTGACTTCGTCCATCATGTTCAGGGCCAGCACCAGGGGCACCCCCAGTTCCATGAACTGCACCGCCAGGTACAGGCTGCGCTCCAGCGCGGTGGCGTCCACGATGTCCACCACCACGTCCGGGCGCTCCTCCACCAGGACGTTCCGGGCCACCAGCTCCTCCAGGGAATAGGCGGTCAGGGAATAGGTCCCCGGCAAATCGAGGAGATGCACTTCCAACCCGTTTAAGCGGTAGGTGCCTTCCTTGCGCTCCACCGTGATGCCGGGATAATTGCCCACCCGCTGGCGGGCGCCGGTGATGGCGTTGAACATGGTGGTTTTGCCGCAATTGGGGTTGCCGGCCAGGGCCACCGTGATATTTTCCGTCACGCTCATTCCTCCGTCTCCACTGTGATGTAGTCGGCCTCGTTGTTGCGCAGGGTCATGGTAAAGCCTTTCAAGCGCAGGGACACCGGGTCTTTAAGCGGCGCCCGCCCCACCACCAGAATTTCCGTGCCGGGCACCAGCCCCATGTCCCGGAGGCGCCGGCCCAGCTCCCGGGTGGCGGTGACCGCCTTGACCATCGCGCGTTCGTTCACCTGCATCTGTCGCATTGACTTTTCCATGGGCTTGCCTCCTCACAGGGCATCTCTTTTCAGAACGTGTCTGATACCAAGGTGCAGTCCGGGCCGGCGCAGGTTAAACCCTCATGGCCTTATTGGCCACCCCCGGCAATGAAAATCTTTTGTAGGGGCGGGGTAACCCCGCCCCTACGGATGGATTTTCACGGTAAAGCCTCGCTGCTGCAGAACTTAGCTTTTAAGCGCAACTTGGTATGAAGATGCAGCCTGGCTTTAATGTTTTGAAATATTTACTGAGTTATTAATTTGTTTCATTGTTTTGAATACAAAACATTTGCCGTAAAAAAAATACCCATGATGCCGAACCTCAGGGCAGCTCCACCGTCACCGCGGCCGCCTCTTCGCGCCGCAGGGAATAATGATACCCCTTGACCTTCACCTCCACCGGGTCGCCATAGGGCCCCAGCCCCTCCACCTGCGCCACCACGCCCGGCCTGATCCCCAGCTCCTTCACCCGCTGGCCTGGACTTGTGGCGGTGTCCACCGAGAGGACGATGCCTTTCTGCCCCGGCTGGAGGTCCTGGAGCAGCAGGGTCTGCGGCTGGCGGTGGTGTTGTTTTTCCTCGAAATTTTCCAGACATTGGGACAGGCACGCCTCGCAGCGCCTGGTTTGCGCGGCGTTTTGGCAGAAATGCTGGAAATCCTCCAGCCAGGCTTTGCCGCTGCGGGGACAGATTTCCAAAAATTCCCCGAACTGGATGAGCCGGTCCACGATAATCCCCGGGATGGCATGTTCCATAAGGCAGGCGGCTTCTTCCGCGGTCTGGCTGTCAATGTTGAGCACCTTGACGAAAAAATCCCGCAGGGTTTCGTGGCGGCGGACCACCTCTTTGGCCTGGCGCGTCCCTTCCGGGGTCAGGGTGATGAGGCCGTAGGGCGTGTAGTTGATCAGCCGGCGCTCCGCCAGGTTCTTTAAGGCGCTGCTCACCGTGGACTTGTGGAGCTTCAGGCGGCCGGCGATATCCTTGACCCGGGCCACCCGATGTTCCCGCTCCAGGTGATAAATCGCCTCGAGGTAGTCTTCCATGCTGGCAGTTAAAGGGGGAGGTTTCATGAAATACCAAATTATGTTTGATTGACAAAACAATAGCGCACCCCATTCATCCTGTCAAGCTTTTTTTGCCGGCAATTCTTCGCTGGCCGGGGGAGATGCCGGGCGGCATTGCGGGGTTCGGCGCCCCAGACCCGGATACCTGGAAAATTGCGGCTGCTTGACCGGGAAAAGCTTGGCCCCGCTGGTCATGGGGAGCCAATAGCTTTACCTCCAAGGCTTTCTGGGGTATAAAGTCTGGTGATTATCTGCTGCAGGGAGGAAATGAGCATGGCCCTCGACCGACCCTTTCCCGTCAACCCCCTGGTGCCCAAAGCGGTTTTTTTGACCAAAGGGGTGGGGGTGCACTCCGAGCGGCTGAATTCCTTTGAGGAAGCCCTGCGGGAGGCCCGCATCTCCTCCCTCAATCTGGTCACGGTTTCCTCCATCGTCCCCCCCCAATGCCGGCTGCTGGACATCGAGGAGGGCCTCAAACTCCTGTTTCCCGGCCAGCTCACCTTCACCGTCATGTCCCGGTGCGACTGCGACGAGGAAGGCCGGCTGATGGCCGCGGCGGTGGCCATCCTTCTCCCGGAAAACCCGGACGATTACGGCTATATCAGCGAATTTCACTGCTACGGTAAGGAACACGAGGAAGTGGAGGATTGGGTCTGCGATCAGGCGGCTGAGCTCTATGCTTCGGCCAAGGGCCTGAAAATCAACTGGAAAAGGGCCTGGTCGCCGGAGGCCGAAAAATATACCCTGGCGGAGCGCAGTTTTTCCCCCAAGTACGTGGTCTCCATGGCCCGGGGCAAAAAGGACAAATGGGTGACCAGCGTGGCCGCCGCGGTGTTTATTCTGTAAAAAAAGCCGGTTATGTATCCCATCAAGAAAATCGTCGGCCTGCTGACTGAACCGGGCGTCATCGTCCTGCTGCTGTTGTTGTATGGTTTTTTTCAGGCGCGGTTTTTCCGGGGTTCAAAGAAAAAGGCCTGGCTGAGCCTGGGGCTCGGGGTGGCCTGTTTTTATCTTTTCACCACCTCGCCCCTGCCCAATTATCTTCTGGGAATCCTGGAAAGCCGCTACGCCCCGGTCAGCGCGCCCCAGAACTTGTCGGATATCAGCTACATCGTGGTCCTGTCCGGGGGCTTGCGTCTCAATGACACGGCGCCCCCCACCAGCCAACTCGATGAGGCCAGCGCCTTTCGAGTGCTGGAAGGGGTCAGGCTCTTTCGCCTCATGTCCGGGGCCCCGACCCTGATTATGACCGGCCGCGGGTTTTTCGGCGACATGGGCAGCAGGATGAAGGATTTTGCCGGGAGCCTGGGAGTGCCCCCGGAAAAACTGATCGCCGAAAATCAGGCCACAGACACCCACGGCAACGCCGTCGGGGTGCAGTCTCTGGTCAATAATCGCCCCTTTCTGTTGGTGACCTCAGCCGTACATCTGCCCCGCGCCATGATCATTTTTCAAAAAGCGGGCCTGAAGCCCCTGGCCGCACCCGGTGATTTCCGCTCGGCAACGTATTTTACCCTTATAGATTTTCTCCCCTCCGGCAGGAATTTGACCGGCATGGAAAGCGCGGTCCATGAATATTTAGGTTTGGCTTACCTGCATCTGTTTCCCGGTCTCGCCGGCAAATAGGGAACAGTCGCCTGTTTCTACCCGGAAATCCGCAATCTGCTATGGACTAAAAAGGAAACCTTCATACGGGTTGATCTTCTTGCCAAATTCAAGAGGGTGAGAAGTTGTCATTCTGAGCGAAGCGAAGAATCTCGTATTTTCAAAAGGTTGAGATCCTTCACTTTGTTCAGGATGACAAAAAACACTTTTGCCAGAGCCTCGGGTTGATCTTCTGATAGTTACCTGTTATTTTCCCCTCCCTGCCTGTCCCCGCAATCCCCATTGACTTCTGTGCAGTTCTGTGCCATGCACTAGCCATTGGGTTAACTCGGGTATGGTGAATCGAACAATTCCTAAAAGTAAAGGGCTATATTATGAATAGAATACTGCGTCTCAACATGGCCGAAAAACGCGTTGCTTGGCAAGAAGTGTCTGATGCTTACGCCGGACTGGGTGGGCGGGCCCTCACCTCCCGGCTCATCCGGGAGGAGGTGCCTCCCACCTGCCATCCCCTGAGCGCCGACAACAAGCTGGTCCTGGCCCCGGGCCTCCTGACCGGGTCCCCGGCCGCCAACACCGGACGCATCTCGGTGGGCGGCAAATCACCCCTCACCGGCGGCATCAAAGAGAGCAATTCGGGGGGTCTGGTTTCCCAAAAGCTGGCCCGCCTGGGCATCAAGGCTGTGGTGGTGGAAGGCTCTCCGGAGGACGGCAGATTCTCCGTGGTGCGCATCACCAAAGACGGGGTGGAGTTTTTACCGGCGGACGACTATGTGGGGCTGGGCAATTACGATACCATGGCCCGCCTGTGGGAGCGCTGCGGTCAGGGGGTCGGGGTCATGAGCATCGGCCAGGCCGGTGAGAAGCGCCTCACCGGGGCCTCCATTCACTTCACCGATCCCCAGGGGCGGCCGGGCCGCGCCGCGGGCCGGGGGGGCCTGGGGGCCCTGATGGGCGTGAGGAAACTCAAGGCCCTGGTGGTGGACGACCGGGGCGCCGCCCCCGTGCCCCTGGCCGACCCGGAAAGGTTCAAAGAAGCCGCCCGGCGCTGGGCCAAATACCTGGTGGACCACCCGGTGAGCGGCCAGGCTCTGCCGGCCTTCGGCACCTCGGTGTTGATCAATATCGTCAATGAAGCCGGGGCGCTCCCCACCAAGAATTTCCGGGGCGGCCGCTTCGAGTTCGCCGAAGACATCAGCGGCGAACGCATGGCCGAGTTGATCAAACAGCGGGGCGGCAAAACCAAGGAGGGCTGCCACCCGGGCTGCGTCATCCAGTGCTCCCAGAGCTACCACGACGCCTCCGGCCAGTACCTGACCTCCGGCTTTGAATATGAGACCATCTGGGCTTTGGGCGCCAACACCCTGATCCACAATCTTGATGAGATTGCCATGATCGACCGCCTGTGCGACGACTTCGGCCTCGATACCATCGAGATGGGCTGCACCCTGGGAGTGCTCATGGAAGGGGGCGTCATCCCCTGGGGCGACGGCCCGGCCGCCATCGACATGGTCAAAAAAGTGGCCACCGGCGACGCCTGGGGCTTGATTATCGGCAACGGCTCGATGTTCACCGGCCGGGCCCTGGGGGTGGACCGGGTGCCGGCGGTCAAAGGCCAGGGGTTGCCGGCCTACGACCCCCGGGCCGAAAAAGGCATGGGGCTGTCCTATGCCACCAGCCCCATGGGCGGGGACCACACCTCCGGGTACACCGTGGCCATCAATATCGTGGGCTGCGCCGGCGGCGGCGATCCTCTGAAAAAGGAGGGCAACATCGAGCGCTCCAGGAACCTGCAGATAGCCACCGCGGCCATCGATTCCACCGGTCTGTGCCTGTTTACCGCCTTTGCCATCCTGGATAATCCCGACGCTCTGCAATGCATCGTGGACATGATCAACGCCCGCTACGGCCTGAGTTTGGGGACCGACGCGGTCACCGCGCTGGGCCAGCAGGTGCTCACCGACGAGCGCAGCTTCAACCGGGACGCGGGCTTTACCAAACACCACGACCGCCTGCCGGGGTTTTTCAAAGAAACCCTCAAGCCCCATAACGTCACCTGGGACTTCACGGATGAAGAGGTGGATAAGGTGCTGGAAGGCTTTTAAGACGGTTTGCGGTTTTCGGTTTTCGGTTTTCTGTGAAAAAAAAGCTTGAATCAGGAGGCTGGGGGAAATTTTTTGGGTGTGGGGCAGGGGTATGCTGAGCGAAGAATCTCGTATTGTCCCCTGAAAATCTCCTGGAAAATGTGGAGCAGGCGCCCTCGCCTGCTCCTTTAAAAGAACAGCCGGGGGCGGCTGTTCTACATTTTTTCATCTCCCTGGTGGCCATTTGTGGCCATAATGGTTGCAACAGGTTGAGATCCTTCACTGCGTTCAGGATGACACATTAAAACACTTCGGCAAGGGTCTTATAAGACAAGCGATTTTCTCAACATTTTATTTATCCTTATCTTTTTTACAGAAAACAGAAAACCGCAAACCGCAAACTCTCTAAGGCCATGCCCCTTCAGGTCTTCCTCAACGCCACCTTGCGGCTCCATGTGCCGGGATACGACCCGTATAAGGGGCTATCCCTGGATATACCCCCCGGCGCCCCGGTTTCCCAGATCATTTCCCGGCTCGGCCTGCCGCCCGCAGAAGTGACCTTGATCATGGTCAATGGCCGGCGGCAGCATCCGGACTTCCCCCTTCAGGGGGACGAGCGCCTGGGGTTGTTCCCTCCCATCGGCGGGGGTTGACCGGGCTTTCTGGAAGGTTCTGAGAATGGTTTTCGGGGAAGGGGGGTTTCCACGGGCTGGAAGCCCGTGCTACCGGGGCGGGGGACCCCTGCCCTCTCCCCCACCCCCCCTCCCCCCTCTAATACAAAGTCGCAATCAAGGAGAACCGATTGTAGGGGCTCGATTCATCGAGCCCTGAGCAACCCAGGTTTATTCCCAAAGAGGCACAATTTCCAGGGTGCCGGTGTCCCCGTCGAAATGGGCCAGGCGGCCGTGATAGGCCGGGGGCTGGCCCAACAGCAGCCGCACCGCCTCCAGGGCCTGGAGGCTGGCGGTCAGGGCCGCGGCCGGGGCCAGGATTTCCCGGCCCCCTTCGGGCTCCTTTAACGCGTCCGGATAAATGCGGGCAAAGCCGTCGGCATCCCCCGGCAGCACGGTGGCCACCTGGCCGTAGCGCCCCAGCACCGCGCCGTGCACCAGGGGCACGCGGCTCTCTTGCGCCGCGGCGAAAAGATCCCGGCGGGCGCTGACGCTGTCCAGGCCGTCCAGCACGATCTCAACTTCGTCAACATAGTCCGGCAGGTTCTCCGGGGTCAGATAATGGGGAATGGGCACCACCACCAGGGCCGGATTGATGTCCCGCAGTTCCTCCGCGGCCGCCCGGGCCTTGTTATGGCCAAAGTTCCTCCCTTTGGCCAAAAATTGGCGGTTGAGGTTGGAGGGCGCGAACCCATCGCCGTCGGCCAGCAACAGCCGGCCCACCCCCATCCGGGCCAGGAGCACGGCCAGCGTACCCCCCAGTCCCCCAAGCCCCGCCACCAGGGCGCTGGCGTCAAACAGCCGCGCCTGCTCCTGGACGGTCAGGCTGGGGAAATTGCGCTCCAGGCATTCCGGAAAGACGCCCGCCTTTAGAGTGGCGGCCATAACCCGGCGCAGGCTGAGACGTTCCTCCAGTGCCCAGGTTTGCAGATCGGCGTCCCGGATAAACCGAAATTCCCGACCCATACGGGTCGCCCTGCGGATAAGTGTGGCGGGCGGTTGCATAGGGAGAACATTATACCGAAGCTCTGGGAAAAGTGGTTCTTTTTGTCATCCTGAACGCAGTGAAGGATCTCAACTTTATGCGTTTTTTTCCGAGTGGGACTGGTGGCGCAAGCTAAACGATCATGGACAACTTTAGCCACCCCCGAGGATGAAAAAATGTAGAACAGCCGCCCCCGGCTGTTCTTTAAAGGAGCAGGCGAGGGCGCCTGCTCTACATTGCCAAGAGGATTTTCACGGTAAAGCTTGCGGCTACCAAAAACCTCCTCACCCCGACGCCTTTGCAAAGAGTTCATACTCTGCGTTTGACGTTAAATTCGGGTGAGAAGAATAAGGGGGAATTGAAAGAACGTCTCAATTCCCCCCGTTCCCCCTGTAAAAGGGTGAGAAAACCTCAGCCCAGGCCGGCTCGACTACGGAGCCTCAACCGGACCGTTCAGCTGATAGCGCTCCTCCACGATGCGCTCCACTTCCTCCTCATTGGGCATGGAGTCCCTGTAGCCGCCCAGGTATTGGTTCCTGAGCCAGCGAAAGAGGCTCACGGTTTCGTTGATCCGCACGATTTCCGGAATGTCGCCGCTTTTCACGGTCAGCATGTGGGGATTGTATTGGCCCAACATGCTTACCACGTCGTAGAAGGTGGCCGCGTCCCTTTTCACGCCCCGCTTGAAGGGCTTGCCCGCCGCGGGGTAAATCAGTTCGGGGTCGGGGTTGCCGCTGATGTCCACCTTCTGGAAGGGCCGCCGCACCGCCACCTGCCACTTGCGGGATTCCACCATCATGCGGGCGATGAGGGGGCCGGCCCAGTCGTGGGTCACGTGGCCCTGGGGACAGGTGGAGAAAAATTCCACCAAAGAGGGCCCGTTGTAGGCGATGGCCTCCTTGAGGATGTTGATGGCGTAAAAAGGATTGTCGATGCTGAGCTTGGCCGCGTAGACATGGGAGATGGCCATGGCCTGGGCGATGATGCGCCGGTGCAGGGTGGTTTTGCCGGCGAACTTCCTGCCGATGGGCGAGGTGGAGCGGTCGGCGCCGAAGCGGGTGGCCCCGGACTTCTGGGTGCCGGTGTTCATGTAGCCTTCGTTGTTGTAAATGATCCAGGTGATGTCGAAGTTCTCGCCCAGCGCGTGGTTGAAGGGCCCGTTGCCGATGTCGTAGATGGCGCCGTCCCCGGCCAGCACGATGATCTTGGTGAGCACGTCCTGATTGCGGTCCACGTAAGCCTGGTCCAGGGCGAATTTGGCCCCCAGCGCCGCGGCCGAGGCGGTGCCGAAGCCGTAGTGCCCCGAGGCGTAAATCCGGGTGTTGAAGGGGTTCACCAGTTCCGACACCTGGTCGCAGCCGGTGGCGTTGATGGTGTAGATGTTGAAGCCGTGGTCCAGCATGTGCTCGATGGCCCGGCGGTTCCGTTCCGAAAGGATGCGCAGCCCCTGGTAAAAGGTGGCGATCCCCTGGGGATGGTTCCGCAGGGATTCGAGGGCGTAGAAGGTGAGGAGGTTGATCACCCCTTCGCTGCAGCCCGGACAGAGGGTGTGCTTGCCGGGATACAGTTTGGAAAACACGAAAAGCACCTGGTGATTAAGGGGCAGCCGGTCCACGATGGGGGCCAGGTCCATGGTTTTGTCCCAGGCCCGGAACATTTCCGGCATAAAGTCCAGGTCATGCACCTTGAGCTTGTCCACCATGCGCAAAGCGTCGGTGGGGCAGACCCGGACGCAGACGCCGCAGCCTTTGCAGGAGGCCGGGTCGGCCTCCAGGTTCATGGCGAAGCGGTCCCAGGGCACCCCCTTGGGAGGCTTTTTAAAGACCTTGAAGTGTCGCCGGGCCTCCTCCGGGATGGGCCGGTCGGTGATGGTGCTGGTGATGGCCGCGTCCGGGCAGGAGGCCGTGCAGATGCCGCAGGCAATGCACTTGTCGGGATCGTACACCGGGATGGCCGTGCCGATGTAGCTCATGTCCCGGAAGCGGCTGGTGGCCGCCGGCACCTCGGGCAGGAAACGGTCCCAGGGCACCTTTTTGCCCTCCAGGATGGGCTGGATCATCTGCTGATGGAAGACTTCCTGGTAGTTGTCGATGAGATTGACGGGTTTGATGGTGCCCAGTTCATCCTTTTCCGTCAGGGTGACCGGCAGACCCGCCCGGCCGCGCTTGCCCCCGAAGTCCTCCGGCGGCGGCGGCGCATAGACCTGACCCTCAGTGGCCACAGCCAGGGCCGCGGAGGACCAGCGCTCGGCGCCGCAACCGAGGTTGCTCTGCTCGATGCCGAATCTCAGCAGGGACAGGTTGGACTCGATGACTTCCTTGCCTTTGCCCTTTTTGCCGCCGAGCTTCTTTTCCATGATCTTCTTGAAGCGCAGCTCGAACTCTTTTTCCTTGAGAATCCCCATTTCCTTGTTAACCAGGCCCAGGATGGCGGCCCCGGGGAGGTTGCGGTTGAGATGCTGGATGGCCGCCTGGGTGCCGTCCAGGGTGAGCAGCCGGATTTTCCGATACTTGATCAAAGACTGCACCTGTTCCGGGAAACTGTCCATGAGATCGGCACAGGTCTTGGTGGTGTTGACCACCAGCAGGCCGTTTTCCTTAAGGCCGCCCACGTATTCCCGCAGAATCTGGTCAGAGAGAAATTTCTCGTTGAAAAAGGCCAGCACGTCTCTTTGGGTGAGCTCACTGGAGTTGCGGATGGGCTGGGAGGACAGGCGCAGGTTCATGAACACCGGCGCGCCCTTGCGGGCCGCGCCGTAGCGGGCCCCGGACTGAACATAGTTCTTGGGTTCGCCGGGGACATTTTCGGCGTAAATCAGGGCCGCGGATTCGAGCGCGGTCTTGACCCCTTCGGCGCCTACGCCGATGAAGGTCATGCCCAACTCCCGGTCCAGATATCCCGGCAGGGGCGAGGGTTTGAGGGTCAGAGGCCCTTCGATGCCCACATAGAAATCCCGGAGAAAGCCCCGGCGCTTTTCGAAGACGCTGATCATGTTCTCCACCACCGAGGCCGCGTCGTACTTGTTGAAGTCCTTGCTGCCCAGGCCATAGACGCCGTGGAGGAGAGTGGGCATATCCTCCCGGCCGTAGATGCGGTGCTCCCGGCGGCCTTCCCGGCCGGCCCGGATGGACACCTGCAACGCGGCTTGGACGTCCGCCAGCAGGAGCTGATTATGGGCCGTGCCGGCGCGCTCCAACACCGAGATCACCTTGGCCTTGCGCATCCCGTAGGCCAGCTCCTCGTAGCAGGGCGGATTGAACAGCACCGGCCGCACCACCCCGATTTTGTAGCCCTTGACGTCCCGGTAATAATCCACCACGTCTTTGACCACCCCCGCGGCGGAGCCCAGGATGACCGCCACCAGGTCCGCGTCTTCGGTGCGGTAGCATTCCACCACCTTGAGGTTGGTCCCCAGGATTTTGTTCATCAGGGTCATGGCCGCGATGAAGCCCCTTTTAAAGAAGCGGTAGGCCAGGTCCTGGGCCACCTGCCCCTCCATGGTGAGGTCCGTGTCGGTGAAGGTGCCGGTCAGGGTGCTCTGCTCGAAATCCGGCTGATGGAAGCGGTTGGGCGGCCCCAGGAAAAACCCCAGAAAGGCGTCGGACAGCTCCTGGACATTTTCGATGGCATGGCTTTTGATAAAGCCGTCGCCGATGACCATGACCGGCAGCATCACCTGGCGCAACTCCGCCACCTTGAAGGCGATGGGCAACAGATCGTGCATTTCCTGGTTGTCGCAGGACACCAGTTGGGCCCAGCCGGCATTGCGCACCGCATAAAAGTCGGTATGGCCGCAGTGAATGGATAAAGAGCCCTTGTTGACCTCCCGGGCCATGACGGTCATGACCACGGGCAGGCGTTTGCCGGCCACCGAGAACAGATTTTTGGTTTTCAGCAGCAGCCCCTGGGAAGAGGTGTTGTCCACGTAGCGGCCGCCCTGGGAGGCCATGGCCTCCACCGAGGCGATGGCGGACAGCTCGTCCGAGGGCTGAAAATACATCAGTTCCGTACCGAAAAGATTCTTCTGGCCCATGGCCGCGGCCCGGGCGAACTGCTCGGCGATGGGGGTGGAGGGCGTAATGGGGTAGCCGCACAGGCCGTCCACCACCCGGGTCAGGACCGAGATGGACGCCTGGTTGCCGTCCATCAAGACTTCCTGCCGTTTTCGCACATCCTCCAGCAGTTTGGCGGGAATCCCGGCAAGATTGAAGGTAAAAAGCTCCCGGCCGTCAAACCGTTCCCATTCCGCCTGCCAGTCGATCTCCTTGGTGGTCTTGATTTTGCGCTGCCGCAGATGATGGTAGGGGAGTTGTCGCCGCAATTCGTCCAATTCTCGGGTGAGGCACATTTCAGGCATGGCTCTATCCTTTAATGAAATATAAAGTGGAACTTAATTAATACAAAATCACAACAAAAAGGCCAAGTATCGTGAAAAGAATCACATTGTCCGGGCCGGCCGGGTCTCCCTTGTTTTCCTCACCAGGGTGATTATGTTAAGGCAAATATCGGGCGAACGCTCCGGGGCGAGCGCCGCACTCCACGAAAGGAGCGACCACTATGGCCATGCAGGTAGGTTGGCTGGACCATCTGGCCAAAGCGCTGGAAACCTCGGCCAGAACCAAAAAACCCGTTCTCCTGGATTTTTACAATCCCCAATGAATCGGCTGCCAGCAGATGGGTGCCGTGACGTACCCGGACAAGGCGGTGATCGATTTTGTGGATTATAATTTCATTCCGGTGCAGATCCAGGTGACCGACGCCGCGCTCATGCAGAAGTACAACGTCTCCTGGACGCCCACCATCCTGGTGTTGGACGCCGACGGCCAGGAACACTACCGCTCGGTGGGCTTTTTGGCCCCCGGGGAGTTCATCGCCGCCCTGCAGGTGGGCAAAGGCCGCTACTATCTCGACACCGAGCAGTTTCCCGAGGCCCGGGCCATGTTCGAAGAGGCCATCAGCCAGAACCCGGACGCCAACGCGGTGCCTGAGGCCATTTTCTTCCGGGGGGTCACCCGCTACAAGCATACTCACGACCCCAAGCCCCTGCGGGAGGCCTACGATATTCTCACCGCCAAGTATCCCGCCAGCGACTGGACCAAACGGGCCGAGCCCTATAAGCTGATTCCGGCCTGAGGCTTGACCGGTGACCAGTGATCAGTGACCAGTTACCAGTGATTGGTGATTGGTGAACGGTGAACGGTGATTGGTAAACGGGGACCATTTGTGGGGCGGGCGTCCCGCCTGCCGTCATCCTCTTAATTTCAGGAAAAGCCCGGTGGCACAGGCGTCCCGCCTGTGCTTCCTCTGATATCTGGGGCGGGGAAAAATCGGTGGGGCGGGCCTTAAGCGCCCACCGGAACCATAGGCGGCCGGGGACGGCCCGTGCCCGGACGGGCTGGAAGAAGCCCGTTCTACCGGTAATGGAAAGGTGCGGGCCATTCCCCGCCGCCACAGCCCTCTGCTCCTTTGACTTTGGACTCCGGACCTTGGACCTTGGACTTTTTTAACCCAACCGAGGAGGAACCATGCAGGTCAGGATCGGCCAGGCGCTGCTGGAATTAGTGGAAGGGGACATCACCCGACAGGACACCGAGGCCATGGTCAACGCCGCCAATGAAGCGCTGCGGGTGGGCGGCGGGGTGGACGGGGCCATCAACCGGGCCGGGGGCCCCAAAATCCAGGAGGAGGCCCGCAAAATCGGCCGCTGCCCCACCGGCCAGGCGGTGATCACCACCGGGGGCGACCTCCAGGCTAAATACGTCATCCACACCGTGGGGCCCATATATAAGGACGGCCGGCACGGGGAGCCGGAGCTGTTGGCCTCGGCCTACCGGGAATCCCTGAAGGTCGCCTCGGCCCACGGCATCAAATCCCTGGCCTTCCCGTCGCTGTCCACCGGGGTGTACGGCTATCCGGTGCCCCAGGCCGCCCGGATCGCCCTGGGCACCGTCAGGGATTATCTGGCCGAACACCCCGAAATCGAGCTGGTGCGCTTCGTGCTTTTCGGGAAGCCGATGTTTGAGGCCTTTGCCGAGGCGCTGGGGGATTTGCCGGCCGGCTGATGACCCGGTGGGTTCAAACAAAAGATACGTAGCGCGGGCGTCCCGCCCGCCGCGTTAATCCGCCCGATTCGGCGCCCAACCGAGCCTGGCGGCCAAGGGGGGCGCAAGCGGGAGTTTGGGAACCGGAATTCATCTCAAAGGCGGGATGCGCTGCGCTTTCCCGCCCTACGGCCCTTCGTGCTTTTCGGCAAGCCCATGTTTGAGGCCTTTGCCGAGGCGTTGCAGGAACTGCCGGCTGGCTGGCTGAACCTTCATGGCCACAATTGGCAACCCCCGGGGATGAAAAAATGTGGAACAGCCGCCCCGGCTGTTCTTTTCAAAAAGCAGGCGAGGGCGCCTGCTCTACATTGCCAAGGGGATTTTCATGGTAAAGCAGCCTGGCCCTCTCAAACAGGAGTTTCAAACAATCCCTTTGAGCCCCAGGCTCACCAAAAACAGGAAAAACCCGGTGGCACAGGTGTCCTCACCTGTGCCTGGTCCCGGGTTCCCGCCAACGAAAGGGGGTTGACAAAATCCTCAAGATAGGCGAAGTCTTTTCCCGAGGCCGGACCTGCACCGCCGGCCGCCAAGGGGGAGCATGTATGTCCGACGTCGTAGCCAAACTGCCCAAAAACGCCCGGGAGACCATTTTTCTGTCCTTGTCCGAATTTAAAGGCCGCAAACTGGTGGATATCCGGGTGCACGTGCCCGGAGACCAGGACGGCGACTGGGTCCCCACCCGCAAGGGGGTGTCCCTGGCGGTGGGCCTTTATCCCGCGTTCAAGCAGGCCCTGGCCGAACTCGAGGAAGCCCTGGTGGCCCAGGGTATCCTGGACCGGGAGGACCTGGAAGCCGCCGAATAATACCGTTTTCGGTTTTCTGTAATAAAAAAGCAACACAGGTTGTTAGATAGTCTGGTAGTTTCATCTCAATCTGAACTTGGCACAATACCCTTCCCCCACCACACCCATCCCGAAACAGCCGGCTGTCCGGGAATGCCCCCTGGGGATATTTTTTTCCGCCTCCCTTGATTAATCAAGAATAATTCCTAAATTAAATAAATCTTCTGGCCCTTAACACCGGAAAGGAGCGTGCATGAGCTACACCGCCAAGGATTATGCCCACCTGCTGGGGATGGCCGGGTTCAGCGACACCCTGTTAAACAACCATTTCACCCTGTATCAGGGCTATGTGGCCAACACCAACAAGGTCCTGGACACCATCAACGCTTTGCTCAAGGCAGGCAGGCAGGCCACCCCGGAGTTCGCCGAACTGAAGCGGCGCCTGGGCTGGGAATTCAACGGCATGCGGCTGCACGAATACTATTTCGAAAACCTGGGCGGCAACGGCGACCCTGCCAGGGCCCCCAAGCTGGCCCAGAAGGTCATGGCCCAATTCGGCTCCTTCGAGGCCTGCGCCGCCGACTTCCAGGCCACCGCCGCCATGCGGGGCATCGGCTGGGTCATCCTCTACCAGGACACCATGAGCGGCCTGCTCATCAACCAGTGGATCAACGAGCACGACGTGGGGCACCCCGCGGGTTGCAACCCCCTGCTGATCCTCGATGTCTTTGAACACGCTTTTATGGTGGACTATGGCTTGAAACGGGCCGACTACCTCGCGGCGTTCATGAATAACCTCAAATGGGAGGCCGTGGAGGCACGGTTGAAGTAACAGCAAATTCGCAGGCGGGAGGGGACGGAAGAACACCGGCCCCTCCCCCTCTCTGCAAACTCCTCCTTCAGTTTATTCTTTACAGCTTACGGCATTTTATATACCTTGAAACGCGGCTGTCCCGGCGGGCGGCGGACGCGGACGCGGAGGTTGATTTCATGCGGAGAATTACCGGTTTGGTCTACGACGAACAGTACCTGCGGCATCGCCCCGGCGAGAGACATCCGGAGCGCCCCGCCCGTCTGGAAGCCATCATGCAGCGACTCCAGGACACCGAACTTCTGGAGGAATTGATGCTCATCCGCCCCTACCCCGCTCCCCTGCCCTTTATCGAGCGCCTCCATGACCCGGACTACATCAAACGCTTTCAAACCGCCTGCCAGAAAGGCTACAACATTTTCATGGTGCCCGACTGCGGCATCTGCCCCGAATCCTATGACATCGCCCTGCTGGCGGTGGGCGGGGTGTTCGCGGCCATCGAAAATGTCATGAACGGCGCAGTGAACAACGCCTTTTGCGCGGTGCGGCCGCCGGGCCACCACGCCGAGCACGACCGGGCCATGGGCTTTTGTTTTTTCAACAACATCGCCCTGGGGGCCGTCTATCTGCTGGAACATTTTGGCCTGGAGCGGGTGGCCATCATCGACTGGGACGTCCACCACGGCAACGGCACCCAGCACCTCTTCGACGCCGATCCCCGGGTGTTTTACCTGTCCCTGCACGAGGACCCTCACACCTGCTATCCGGGCACCGGCTTCCGCCAGGAAGAGGGCAAAGGCCCGGGGAAGGGGTTCAATCTCAATCTGCCCCTGCCGGCCGGCAGCGGCGATGCCGAATACCTGAGAGCCCTGGAGGATGAGGGCCTGCCCCGCCTCCGGCAGTTTGCCCCCCAATTCGTCCTGGTATCGGCGGGCTTCGACGCCCATCAATCCGACCCCCTGGCCCATCAAAACCTGAGCGGGGCAGCCTACCGCCGGATGGGCGAGATGCTCCTGCAGTTGGCCCAGGAGACCGCGGGCGGCCGCTTGGTCAGCCTCCTGGAGGGGGGCTACAACCTGGCAGTGCTGGCCGACTGCGTGGAGGACCACCTGCGCCTGCTGTTAGGCCATGATTAAGTCAACTTATTAATAAAATTATATTTCCTGTCTTTTTTGCCACAAAAATTCCTTGACTGAAGGAAATCTCTGTGCTACG
The DNA here is from genome assembly GCA_041740935.1 of Desulfobaccales bacterium. GTDB lineage: Bacteria > Desulfobacterota > Desulfobaccia > Desulfobaccales > 0-14-0-80-60-11 > JBGSLA01. The sequence continues at coordinate 17,843 of JBGSLA010000088.1, forward strand.
GATGGGCATCCTTTACACAGGCCTATGAGCATTGGTCAGGGCGATTGCCACCAGCACCGGAGAACATGGGAGGGCCTGAGGCCGCCCATTTTTTTTGCCCTGATCGCCCGGCTCGGGCCGGCTGAAAGGATTATTCAGGCAGCAGGAGGGGTTATGCGCTTCACCGGCAAAGTCAAATGGTTCAACGAGTCCAAAGGCTACGGCTTCATCCAGCAGGACGAGGGGGCTGACGTGTTCGTGCACTACACCAACATCGTGGGCTCAGGTTTCCGCACCTTAAAGGAAAATGATGAGGTGGAGTTTGAGGTCAACGAAGGGGCCAAGGGGCTCCAGGCGGTGAATGTCGAAAAAATCTGAGAAATCTCGCCAGAACCGACAGTCGGCCATCAGGGGCGTTCCGGCGCCCCCTTCTCGGAGGATGAAATGAGCGATGCCGATAAGAAAAAAGCTGCGGAAAGCCAGGAGCAGGAAGGACATCAATCTGAAGAATTTTCCCGACATGTGTGGCAGTTGTTTGCCAAACAGGCCGAACCGGACCCAAAGGCCATTGATGATTTCTATCGCAAGGCCGGCTGTGACAGCCAATGCCAGATAGTATGCAAAACCACAGCAGAATCACAAGGCTGTAACGGCACCTGCAAACTTTCCCCAAGCAGCGAATGCGGCACCTGCCTTGCCGTGTGCCAGGGCGGCACCTGCAAGACGGATTGCATGCACTCCTGCCAATCGCCGACGTGCAAGATTAAGTGCCAGTTTGCCTCCGGTTAGATATTTAATGCTGGGTTGATTAAACATCACCCTGGATAACAAATAATAAAGATTTAATACTATAATAATGCTTTTATGAGACCATTGAAATGTATAACATGGGGTTGTATTTTTTTGAGATTAAGGGAAAATACTTTGTTTACGATATCAATACTACGGCCTGTGCTGCAATAAGCCCCGTCGCCTTAAATATACTCCCTGACCTTAAAAAAAATTCTCACGACAATTTATCTCAAAAATACCGCAATATTTACTCTGACAAACAGATAAGTTTGTGCCTGAAACAGTGTCAGGAACTATTAGACACCGGCAAATTCGGGAGTGCCTCCCCTGCATACCGCCACCATATCCAGAAAGACCTCATCAGCATTGTCTTGCACGTTGCCCACACCTGCAATATGCAATGCCAGTATTGTTATGCCGATAACGGTGAATTTGGCAATAAGCCAGGTTTGATGAGCGAAGAAGTCATGCGTAAAGCATTGACCTTAGCTTTTGAACAAGGCAAACGAAGTGATTTCTTGGAAGTGGGTTTTTTCGGCGGAGAGCCTTTGCTCAATTTCAGACTTATTCGCAAAGCAGTTGAACATGTGAGAACCCAGGCACGCCTTACCGATAAAATGGTAAATTTTTCTTTAACCTCCAACGCGACCTTATTAAATGCCGAGATCATGAGTTTTCTCGCCGAAGAAAAGTTTTCCCTTATCTTCTCTCTGGACGGTCCGGCCAAAATCCATGACCGGATGCGTCTGGACAAGAAAGGCGGGCCGACCCATCAGCTAATTCTCCAACATATTTTAACTTTTAAAGAAAACTATTCAAATCGCTTCATGGTAAGGGGAACCTTTACGGCCACCACCCCGAACTTTGCCGAGCAGGTGCTTTACCTGAACGAATTGGGGTTTGATTCAATTTCGGTGGAGCCCGCCCAACTTGAAGACTCGCACCCTCACTGCATATCCCCGGATGGCAAAATTCTGAGAATCCTGCATGAATATGACACCTTAGCTGATATTTACGTCGAACACCTCATAACGGGACGGCCTATCCGATTTTTCCATTTTGACGACGCCCTGCGGAGGATTATTTTCCCGGAACCCTACCATAAGCAGTGCGGGGCCGGCGGCGGGCTTGTGGCTGTGGCGCCGGACGGCAGGCTGTTTCCCTGCTTTGAGGCTGTCGTTGAAGATGAGAATTGTATCGGACATGTTGATACCGGGTTTGATCGGCAAAAGCGGCTAAGGTTCCAAAAAATTCATGCAGATACCAAAAAAGTTTGCAGAGATTGTTGGATAAAGTATTCGTGCGGCGGTGGTTGCCATGCCTTTAATATCCGTTACAACAACAATATAAATGTTCCTTATGAGCCCAATTGTCTCTTGATAAAACACCGGTATAAACTGGCGGCTTGGATCTTGGCTAAGATCGTTGAGCAAGGCGATGAGGCTTTGGAAAAACTAAAATCTCATGTCTCAATTAAACCTGCCGATCCCGCCTGCCATCCCGAGCAGTCACAGTAACGTTATTTTTCTGAAGATTAATCTTCCTGATTGTTGAGCAATACTTTTTGCGAGGAATGTTGCTTGGCAGGGGATTTTCACGGGGGACCGATGGCCGAGAAAAATCAGCCGGTTTTAGTGGAGGTGACCCGGGGCGGGGAGGTGGAAAGCCGCCACCGGGGGGAGATCGCGGTGGTGGACCGGGACGGCCGCCCCCGGGCCGCAGTGGGGCACCCGGATACCCTGGTGTGCCTGCGGTCCCTGGCCAAGCCCTTCCAGGCCCTGCCGCTGATCACCACCGGCGCGGCCCGGGCCTTCGGGTTCGGCCCGGAGGAGTTGGCCCTGATGAGCGGCTCGCTCTCGGGCCAGGATTTTCAGGTGGCCCTGGTGGAAAAGATCCTGGCCCGCCTGGACTTAAGCCCCGGGGTGCTTAAGTGTGGCAGCCATGCCCCGCTGCACCGCCCCACCGCCAAGGCCCTGGCCCAAACCGGACAAAAGCCCCTGCCCCTGCACCACACCTGCGCCGGCAAGCACGCCTGTATGCTGGCCCTGTGCGTCTATCACTTCTGGCCGGTGGAGGATTACCTCAATCCGGCCCATCCGGTGCAGCAGCTCATCCTCAAAACCGTGGCCGACATGATGGGCCTCGCTCCGGCCGACATCCCCGTGGCCATTGACGGCTGCGGCGCGCCGGTTTTTTATGCGCCGCTTAACCATATCGCCCGGGGGTTCGCCCGCCTGGCCGCGGCGCCCCCGGAAAGCCCCGAAGGCCTGATCATGGCCGCCTGCCTGCAGCACCCCCGCCACATCGCCGGCGACGGGCGCCTGGAGACCACCATCATGCTGACCCTGCCCGACCTGGTGTTCGCCAAAACCGGAGCCGAAGGGGGCTTTGCCCTGGCCCTGGCAAAGGCAGGCCTGGGGGTGGCCCTGAAGATCGAAGACGGCGCCAGCCGGGCCCTGGGGCCGGCCATCATCGAGGTCCTGCACCGACTCGAGCTGCTGCCCCCGGAGGCCCGGGAAGCCCTGGGGCCCCTGTGGCGGCCGGCCATCCTCAACCACCGCAAACAGATAGTGGGGGTCCTCCGGCCGGCTTTCGGGCCCTGGTAATAAGGTTTTCGGTTTTCTGTCCTGAAAAGTTCCTATGTGGAACCGCCGCCCTCGGCGGTTCGTTCGCCGGCGGGGCGCCGGCGCCACATTTTTCATCCTTTACGGGTGAGCCAAAGGCTCATGAGCAACTGTCCTGAAAAGGTTTTTTGTGGGGGTGGGGGGGTCCCACGGGCTGTAAGCCCGTGCTACCGGGGCCGGTGGGCCCCTGCTCCCAACCCCAACCCCTTAACACTCGCTCAAGGGCTGGCAAGTCGGGGCGGCAGCCCCGCCTTGCCAGC
>JBGSLA010000089.1:0-21837 GCA_041740935.1 Desulfobaccales bacterium
TGCCGCCCCTGCTGTTGCCCCAGGCCCTGGCCGCGGAAAAGGCCGGCGCCGACCTGAAGCAGGCCGCCCAGGAACTGCGTACCGCGGCCGACCAGCTCAAGCCCCTCATCCAGGGAAAAAGCGCCTATGCGCCCTTTGATAGCGCGCCCCTGGAGGAAAACCAGCTTTTTCCGGCGGGCGGGGAAAAAAACCGCGTCCTGGCGGTGTCTCTGCCGCTGAGCTTCAGGCAAAGCAAGGGCAATGGGGCCATCGAGCTCATCCGGGTGCGGGACAACCAGGAAGGCAGCGGGGCCGCGGCCGGCCCCGGTTTATTCCGCATCACCGACCTGGGTTTGACCTATAAAACCGGGGGCGCCAGCCTGCTCCTGTGGGCCACCTCCCTCAAAGACGGCGTCCCGGCCGCGGACGTCCAGGTCCTGGCCTTTACCCGCCAAACCGAGGTCTTCCCCCTGGGCACTACCGACAAGGACGGCGTCCTGACCTACGCCTCCCGGGAGTTGGAGGGCATCTCCCTAAAACAACTGGGAAATTTTCAGCCGGTGAAAAGGGCGGTGGCGCCTGGCGACATCACCTTCATGATGGTGGCCAAGGCCGGCGACCTCTCCTATATCGAAGTGAAGCCCCAGGGCGATTTCCGGCCCGAAAGCGTCTGGCACACGGCCAGCCCGGACCAGCCCCAGAACCTCAAGGGCGTGGTGTTCACCGAGCGGGGGGTCTACCGGCCGGGGGAAAAGGTCTTTTTCAAAGGCACGGTGCGGGAATACCGGGACGGGGCCATTGTGCCTCCCCAGGCCAAAGAGTGCTTTTTCGCGGTGGTCAATCCCCGGGGTGAGCAGGTCTTCACCCAGAAGCTGACCTTGTCGGAATTCGGCACCGCCTCCGGGGAAATTGAGACCCAGCCCCATTGGGCCCTGGGCGTTTATTCCATGAACATGACCTTCGGCGCCGGCGCCAAAATCTCCCTGAAATCCCAGGTGCGTCGGGGGGAAGATGCGGACTACGGCGATGAGGGCGAAGGGGGAGAAGGGGAAGGAGCGGGCAAGGCCCCCGCGCCCGAAGCCGGGGCCACCTTCCAGGTGCAGGAATTCAAACCGCCCCGCCATTTTACGGATATCGCCTTCGAGCGCTTTTCCCGGCCGGACAAGACGTTTGTCAATCGGGAGCGCCAGGTGGAGTTCGTCCGCATTGCCATCTCCGGGGCCTACTACGCCGGGGGCCAGGTCAAGCACGGCCAGGTGCGCTGGCGCATCCACCAGGCGGCCACCAGCTTTCAAGTGCCGGGCTTCGACACCTTTGCCTTCGGCTACCCCATGGATGAAAAAAGCGTGCTCATTGAAAGCGGGCAGGCCATCCTGGACGAAAACGGCAAAACCACGGTGGAATTTCCCCTGGACCGCCACCTGCTGGCCGGACGCCAGGGTCTGTCGGTGACCGCCACGGTGGTGGATTTCGACGGCCGGGCCGCGGCCGCGGGCAAGGCCTTTCAGGTGGAGCCCGACTTCCTGGTGGGCATCAGCCGGCACCCGGAAACCTTCCAGATAGGGGAGGAACACGAGCTCAAGGTCGTGGTGGTGGACCGCCAGGGCAAGAAAGTCAGCCAGGGCAGCGTCCGGGCCGAGGTCCTGGAGCGCAGCTGGTCCTATGTGGCCAAACGCAACGAACGGGGCGACGTCTTCTGGGATGACGAGTCCACCTGGCGCAAATCCTACGCCGGCGATCTGGCCTTAAAAGACGGGCTGGCCCCCTTCCGCTTCGACACCGCCATGCCGGGGCGCTACCTGCTGGCCTTCACCTATACCGACGCCAAAGGCCGCAGCTTTTCCTCCGCCAGCCTGGTCAAGGGCCATTGGGAATATATCCCGGAAGAAAAGCGGGACCGGCCCTTCCAACTCCTGGGCCTGTGGGCTGACCGCCCGGCCTACAAGCCCGGGGACACCGCCAACCTTCAGATAACCCCCAAGGCGCCGGTGTCCTATTATCTCATCACCCTGGAGCGCCAGGGCTTGCTGACCCACCAGGTCATTCCTGGGGGCAGGGGGCCCCAAACCATGCCCCTGCCCATGAAGGCCGACTACGGCCCCAATGTCTATGTCTCGGTGCTGGGCCTGAGCCCCCGGGGGGATTTCCCGGTGCGGCCCGGCGGCTATGACCTGGAGGCCCCGGGTTTCGTTTGGGGCAATTTGAACCTGCCGGTCATTAAAGACCCGGAGGGCCTGGTGGTCAAGATCAACCCCGAGGTCGGCGACTGGAAGGCCCGGCCCGGGGACCAGGTGACCGTGGACCTGGCCGCCACCACGCCCAAGGGCCAGGGGCTGGAGGCCGAAGTGGCCCTGGCCGTAGTGGACGAAGCGGTCCTGGCCCTGACCGGCTTCAAGACCCCCACCCTGGAAAAGCTTACCCGCTTCGACCTGCCCCTGGCGGTGTTCACCGGCGATCTGCGCGCCCTTTTGGTCCACCAGACCCCCTTCTACCCCTCCCGGGTGGAGCCCCTGACCGGGGGCGGCGGGCTCTCCGCGGACCTGGTGTCCAAGCTGCGCCGCCGTTTTGAGGCCGTGGCCTATTTCAACCCCAAGGTGCTGACCGACGCCCAGGGCAAGGCCCGGGTCAGTTTCACCCTGCCGGACAACATCACCCGCTACCGCGTCTTTGCCGTGGCCCTGGACCGCACCAGCCGCTTCGCCAGCGTCGAGCGGCATCTCACCGCGAGCAAGGATTTTTATCTGGAGCCTGGCCTGCCGGGATTTTTCAGCAAAGGAGATGCGTTTAAATTTCAGGTGTCGGCCATGAACGCCACCGGGGACAAGGGGCCGGTGACTTTCCAGGCCACCCCGGAAGGGGGGCTCAGCCTCACCGCGGTGGACAAAACCGGTCAGCTCAATCCCCAGGACAGCCTGAGGCTCAATGTGGCGGGCGAGGCCAAAGCGGCCGGCCCGGCCAAGGTCCTTTTTGCCGGGGAATTTCAGGGCAAAAAGGACGAGGTGGAGCACGCCCTGAAGATCAATTCCGGCCAGGTCCGGCAGAACGCCGCGGTTCTGGGCTCCTTTAAAGGAGACACGACCGTCAAGCTTCCCCTGCCGCCGTACCTTGCCGAGGCCGATCCCCAGGTCATGGCCGGCGAAATCCAGGCCGTGCTGACCGTGTCGGGATCGCCCTTCGTACGCTTCACCCAGCCCATCAAATATCTGCTGGATTATCCCTACGGCTGCGTCGAGCAGGTCAGCTCGGGGGTCCTGGGGCTGGCGGCCCTGCGCGGCCTCATCCGGGAAAAGCTGATCTCCGGCATTGATATCAAGCGGGTGGACGCGTTTCTGCAAAACGGCATCGGCCGGCTCATGAACATGCAGACCGATGAGGGTGGCTTCACCTATTGGCCGGGGCAGCGCTACGCCCATCCCTTCGGGACCCTGTATGCCCTCGCGGCCCTGGGCGTCGCCCAGGATCAGGGCCTGGCGGTGCCCCAGGGCGGCCTTAAAAAAGCCACCAGAAACCTGGCCTATCGGGCGCAATACGGCAAGGCCACTCCTCTGGAAAGGGCCTTCGCCTGCTACGCCCTGGCCCTGAACAAGGCCTTGCCGCCGGCCCTGTATGAGAAAGCCCTGCGGGATTATGCCGGCCTGCCCCAGGAAGGGAAGCTCTTCCTGATCCTGGCGGCCGACAAGGCCAAACTGCGCTCCCCTCAGATGCTCAAGGCCTACCTGCAGCCCATCCTGGAGGGCAAGGACAAGGCCCGGGATGACTATCTCGAAGACGGCTTCGAGGCCCGCTACCGGGGGCCGGCCCTGGCCCTGCTGGCGTCCCAGGCCATCATGCCCACCGACCGCCTGACCCAGCAGGCGGCCGCCTCCCTTCTGGGAGGGTTGGGCAGCCGGGGCATCTGGACCTCCACCAGCGACACCGGCTGGGCCCTGCTGGCTCTGGGGAAATTTTATAAGGGCGCCACCTTCGACACCGGCGCCGGCAAAATCACCGTGACCCAGCCCGGCCGGCCCGACCAGGAGCTCAGCTGGACCGCCGGAGGCTCAGCCGGCCTGGCCCTGGATGTCCCGGCCCTCCTGAGCCGGCCTGAGGTGCGCTTGAAGGGCCAGGGCCCCCGCACCTGGCTTTATCAGGTGGATCTCCGCTATCCCCGCCTGGATCTCAAGGACCAGGGGGTGGACAAGGGCTTCAAGGTGGCCAAAACCGTGAAAAACACCGACGGCTCCGAGTTGATCCGGGTGGGCGATCTGGTGAAGGTCAGCCTGCAGCTGGACATTCAGGGGAGCCGGCGCTACGTGGTGCTGGACGACCCGCTGCCCGCGGGCCTGGTGGCGCTGAACTCCGCTTTGAAAACCGAAGAACCTTCTCCGGAAAAGGAGGGGGAGGCCTACGATTACCTCAACCCGGACGGGGTCCTGCGCTTTTACCCCAGTCACTTTGAAATCAGGGGCGACCGGGTGCTGGTCTTCCGGGACCAGGTGTACCCCGGCGCCTTCCGTTTCGAATATTACGCCCGGGCCGTGTGCGAGGGGGATTTTGTCATGCCGTCCACCCAGGCCGCGGCCATGTACAGCCCGGGGGTGGAGGGCTTCTCGCCCCGGGGCCGGCTGAGCATCAAGGGGCGTTGATGATGCTGTTATGAAAAGTCCAAAGTCCAGGGTCCAAGGTCCAAGGTCATAGCGGCGGGCGGAGCCCGCCCTACGAGGCTTTTCAGGCTTTGCGGGTGGGCCGCCGGCCCATGAGGAGCTGTCCTGAAAAGTTTTTTTGTGGAACCGCCGCCCTCGGCGGTTCTTGAAAAGAGCAAGAATTTTTCGAAACCGAATAAACTTTGGACTCTGGACTTTGGACTTATCAGGACAGGGTGATCCGGGAGACCGCCATTTCATCCAGCATGTCATCCATCACCCGGATGCCCAGACCAGGACCGGCCAGGGGCAGGCCGACGCCGCCCGGGCCGAAGCTCACCGGCTCCCGCACCGGATCCCGGGTGAGGAGATAGGGGGCGAAGGAGCCCTCCAGATAGGCCAGGCGCCGTTGGCTGAGGGCGAAGTGCCGGCCGGCCGCGGCCAGGATGCTGGTCTCCCCCACGTGGCAGCCGAGCTGGCAGCGGAGGCCGGCGGCGTCGGCCATCTCCTTCATGGCCAGGGCGGTTAAGAGCCCCCCCACCTTGGACAGGCGGATATTGAACATCCGACAGGCCTTGAGGCTGATGAGGCGCCTGGCGTCCTCCAGGGTGCACAGGGACTCGTCGGCCATGATGGGGAGGTCCACCGCCTCCTGCACCTGACGCAGACCCTCGAAGTCGTTCTTGGCCACCGGCTGCTCCACGGCGCTTAAGCGGAAACGCGCCATCTCCCGGATACAGGCAATGGCCTCCGCGGCGCTCCAGGCGCCGTTGGCATCCACCCGCAGATCCACGTCCGGGCCCAGTTCCCGCCGGGCCAGGGCCAGGGTTTCCAGGTCAGTAGCCTCCCCCACTTTGAGTTTGACAAAGTGCAGGTCTTGAGCCCGCACCAACTGCAAAAACTTTATCAACTGGGGGCCGGCCCCGAGAGGCAGCACCGCGCTGTAGGTCACCCGGGCCGCCGATTTGGGGCCTAAAAAGGCGGCCAGCGGCTGCTCCCAGGTGCGGCCGGCCGCGTCCAGCAGGGCCGTTTCCAGGGCGCACCAGGCCCCGGGGAAGGTCTTCGGGGCCCATTTCTCCTGCAACAGGGTGAGGGATGGCAAGAGGGATTTGGGCGAGTTGATGGGGAAGCGCAACACCGCCGGCCCCAGGTCTTCCTGCAGAAAGGTCAGGCTTGCCCCTAAAGATTCACCCGTGACAAAATCCCGGGGGATGCCTTCCCCGTAACCGCAGATTCCCTGATCGGTGGTGAGGCGCACCACCAGGTTGTCAGACGCGGTATGGGTGGCCAGCTTATGTTTAAACGGGTACCGGAATCTGCAGTTCAGGTGCCAGATGTCCACTTTCTTGATGAGCATGCCGGGCCTCGGGTTTCAGATCGAGCATCTGGGCGAACTTCTTCCATTGATACCACTGGGCCGGAGTGGCCTGGATGGAAGCCTCCAGCACCTGCAGACAGGCCTCGCCCGTTTCCTCCCCCTCCCCGGGTTGCGTGAACACGGGAGTGAGGCGCATGGTGTAGCTCTTCCGGCCGTTTCTCTGCATGAACGCAGTGACCACCGGGGCGCCGGAGCGCTTCCGGAGGATGTCCAGGGTGCGGTCCCCGGTCAGGGAGCAATTGAGAAAGCTGACCCGGGAATTCCTGGATGGACGCCACTCGTCGAACTCATCGCACTCGGTGATCAGGATGCGCCCGCTCTTCAGGGCCTTCACCGCGGCCAGGACCACATTGCCGTCGTCGGCATCCACCAGCTGCAGGCCCACGGCCTCAGCCCGTTGTTGCAGGGATTGCTTGAGGCGGTCGGTTTGGAAGCGGCAGATCATAGTGGCGGGATAGCCTCTCACAGCTAAAGCCCCCGGCAAAAACTCCACCGCGCCGTAATGGCCGGTGACCAGGATAGTGCCGCGGCCCTGGGAAAGAATCTCCCGAAGTTCCGCCTCGCCCTGCAACGTGATGCGCTTCCGCAAGAATTTCAGGAGCCTCGGAAAGTTGGAGTAGGCCACAAACAGCTTTTCGTGGTAATGATCAATAATCCCACGAAACGCGCTCCTGGTAAGTTTCTTCAGAGAGTGCGGCTCCAGGGCGCTGCCGAAAAGGTAGCGGATGGCGGCTTGAATCAGAGCTTTTTCCTGCCGTTTCAGGAAATAATACAGCCTTCCGACTTGGAAGAGATACCACCTGGAGATTTGGAAGGGCAGGAAGCGGAACAAACAGACATTCAGCCCGGCCTGGCAGAACTTGCTCAGGTTGAGGGAAAATTTCCATGGGAAAGTGACGCCTGACAGCATGGCCAAAACCTCCTTATATAGGTCTTCGGTAAGTATTTGGATCTTATTGAAATTGGAGTCATGGGGGAAGCGCTCCTCCCGTTTCTCGAGGAGGGATGGGTTGACAGGAGCTGTTTTCCCTGCGAGACCACCGACAAGGAAGGTGAGAAATTCTCTTGCCGTATCGGGGAACCCCTGAGCCTTGTGAGGAAATGATTTAATTTCTTATAGGGCATAACCTGATAATTGTCAATAAAAACCCTGACATGTCAATAAAATTTCCCCGATTCACCCCAAAAGCCTTACCAGCCGAAATAATAAGAGAATTCATTTCGGGCCAGGCCTGCCTTTCCCGGGAAAGGGGGCGGTTGGCAGTCGGCGGCCGTCCTGGTCGGGGATTCTGGTCTATCTTTTGCAAATATGTAACACGGGAAGGGTGTCACAAGATAACATGAGGGAAATTTGAAGAGGGTGGGTTTTTCTGATTGATGTGGTATAGTTAATCATAAAATGTTCTCAGGAGACGCAATCTTAGCCTTCAACCCCGGACCTGGAGACCTGGGCCCCGGACCTTGCAGACCGGAGGCTCAGAAGCCTGCGTTCCGGAGCGACAAGACCACGGCTGGCGGCAGAGGTTTTTAACCTGTGCGGGGACGGCCGGGGCGGCCGTCCTGAATCAGATGGCGAACTCTTCCAAACAGACTCACCCCATCGGCGAACACGGCCAAAGGCCCTCTGGGACTTTGCCTGAAAGCGCCCCTGTCAAGAGCCTCGATTCCCTCCCGGAGATGGAAAAGCATCACAGTTGCCTGAACACCCGGGCCATCATTGAATACTTCCAGGAGAAAGCTCCCCAGGAATTGCCCCGGCTGCTGTCCGGTCTGGGACCGGAAATTGAAAATCTCGCCGACCCCCTGGAATTTTTAATGGAAATCAACAACTGGGTGCCGAGCGATGTGGTCATCAAAATGTTCGAGAATGCCCGGGAGATTTCCGATGATGTCAACATCGCTTTCAAAATGGGCTTTGATTCCGCGGCGCGCCGCAAGTTGGGCTACATTCAACGGATTATTCTGTTCGCCTACCGCAACCCCCGGCGCAGCCTGCGACGCGTCCAAAAAATCAATGACAAGTTCAACCGCAACAAACGCATCGATCTGGTGGAAACCACCCGGGACCGGGCCGTGGTCCGCCTCCATTGGTTCCCGGAAATTCCCGCTACAGTGGACTTTTGCCTGTTTAATAAAGGCATCTATACCGGCATACCCACCATCTGGAACCTGCCGCCGGCGACCCTGAACGAGACCAAATGTTATTTCAAGGGGGATGATTACTGCGAATATCATCTCAAGTGGGCCAAACGGTATTCCCTGAAAGACGCGCTGCTCCATCTGTTTGTGCCCTGGCGGGCCTTAAACTACACCATCGAGGAGCTGGAACGGGACAAAGAACTCCTCAAAAAGAAGTTCGATGAGATTCATCTGCTGAACATCGCGCTCCGGGACAAGTTGGCCCAACTGCTGCAACTCCAGGGGTCCCTGCAGGAAAGCGAGGCGCGATTCCGGAATCTCCTGGAATATATTCCCGGGGTGGCGGTGCAGGGGTACGCCGGTGACGGCACGGTGCGTTATTGGAACAAGGCCAGCGAGGAGCTTTACAGCTATGCGGCCTCCGAGGCGGTGGGCCAGAACCTGGGGGATTTGATCTTTCCGCCGGAGCTGCGGCCGGTGTTCCAGCAGGGTCTGGCCCTGGGCGGCCAGGCCGAGCGCTCCGGGGAGTTTATGCCCTCAGGGGAGTTCAAACTGCTGACCCAAAGCGGCGCCCGGGTGCCGGTGCATTCCATCCACACGGTGGTCTGTCTGGAGGGCAGCGAGCCCCTGATGTTCTGCATCGCCGTGGACCTGCGGGAGCGCCAGCGGGTGGAGGAGGAGCTCAAAAAATACCGGGACCATCTGGAGAAGCTGGTGGAGGAGCGCACCGCCGAGCTCACCCTGGTGAACCTGCAGCTCCAGGAGGAAATCCAGGAGCGTCTGCGCACCGAAGGCGCGCTGCGGGAAAGCGAGGTGCGCTTCCGCACCGTGTTCGAGGGCGCCCCGGTGGGGATCAGCCTTCTGAGCCTGGACTGGAAAATCCTGGACGTCAACCTGGCCACCACCCAGATGCTGGGCTACAGCCTGGAGGAGCTTCGCCGGGTGGGCCTCCCCAACATCCTGCATCCCAATGAGATCGCCCTGGCCAGGATGTATTTCGACCAAATCCTCCGGGGAGAGCGGGATTTTTACCAGCGGGAGGAGCGCTACCGCCGCCAGGACGGCTCCTGGATGTGGGGCAGCACCCACGTCTCGGTGATCCGGGATGCCGCGGGCAAGCCCCAGTTCGTGGTGTCCATGATGGCCGACATCACCCTGGAAAAGGCCGCCCAGGCGGAGATCCACGCCTACCAGGAGAACCTCCGGGCCCTGGCTTCGGAACTGTCCATCACTGAAGAACGGGAGCGCCGTCGTCTGGCCGCCGACCTCCATGACCACATCGGCCAGATCCTGGCCCTGTCGCAAATCAAGCTGGGAGCCCTGCGCCAGGAGGTCGCCTCCCCGAGTTCAGAAAGTCTGGTCAACGAAGTGCGGGATTTCATCGGCCAGGCCATCCGCTACACCCGCTCCCTAACCTACGAATTGGGACTTCCCATCCTCTATGACCTGGGGCTTAGGGCCGCCCTGGAATGGCTGGCGGAACAGATGCAGGAGCAGCATGGCATCAGCATCGGGATCCATCGCGACCAGGGCACCAGCACCCTGCCGGAAGCGGCCCGGGTGCTGGTCTTCCGGGTGGTGCGGGAGATCCTCACCAATGTGGTCAAACATGCCCAGGCCACTCAGGTGGAGATTACCATAAAGGAGGAAGGCCCGTTTTTGCGCATCCAGGTGACGGACAACGGCGTGGGCTTCGACACCGCCGAGTTGGGCACCAAATCCAGCAAATCCTCGGGCTACGGCCTCTTCAGCATCCGGGAGCGCCTGTCCTCTCTGGGGGGGCTGTTGAAAATCACCTCGACCCTGGGGCACGGCACCCAGGCGATCATCACCGTTCCCCTGGAAAAACAGGAAGCAGTGCTGAATTGAAGCAGTCAGCAGTCAGAAGTTAGCAGTTAGCAGTCAGAAGAAAAGAACTTTTCAGGACATTTGCTCATGGTCCGGCGGCCCAACCGTAAAGCATGAAAAGCCGCTTAGGGCGGGCACCACCCGCCGCTAGAACCTGGGACTCTGGACCCTGGACTCTGGACTTTTCACCAAAGAAAGACCCCCATCATGAGACCCCAGCCCCCCTCGTTGTTTGCGCCCCCTGAGCCTCTGGCCGCCCGGCTGCGGCCCCGTAAGCTCTCCCAGTTTGTGGGCCAGGCGCAGCTGGTGGGAGAGGGCCGCATTCTCTGGCGGGCCATGCTGGCCCGGCGTCTGTTTGCCTCCATGATTTTCTGGGGGCCGCCGGGCTGCGGCAAGACCACCCTGGCGCGCCTTTTAGCCCGGGAGCTGGACGCCGAATTTTTCGCCTTAAGCGCCGTAACCGTGGGGGTGGCCGAGGTCCGCAAACTGGTGGAGGAAGCCAGGCGCTTAAGGGACGCCGGCCGCCGCACCGTGGTGCTCCTGGACGAAATCCACCGCTTCAACAAGGCCCAGCAGGATGCCCTCTTGCCCCACGTGGAGGAGGGTCTGTTGACCCTCATCGGGGCCACCACCGAAAACCCCTATTTTGAGATCATCGGGGCTTTGTTGTCCCGGACCCGCATCTTTATATTCGAGCCCTTAAGTGAGGCTGACCTGGACGCCGTCCTGAGGCGGGCCCTGGCCGACCGGGAGCGGGGCTTGGGTGACCTAAAAGCCGAGGTGACGGACGACGCCCTGGCCCACCTGGCCCGGGTGTCCGGGGGCGACGCCCGCCGGGCGTTGAACACCCTGGAGTTGGCGGTCCTGTCCACCCCGCCGGGGCCGGATAAGGTCATCCGGGTGGATATGGCGGTGGTGAAAGAATGCCTGCCCCGCCGGGAACTACTGTACGACAAGGCCGGGGACGCCCATTACGACACCATTTCGGCCTTTATCAAAAGTGTGCGCGGCTCGGACGTGGACGCGGCCCTGTACTGGCTGGCCCGGATGCTCAAGGCCGGCGAGGACCCCCGCTTCATCATGCGGCGCCTGTTTATCCTGGCCGCAGAAGACATCGGTCTGGCTGATCCTGCGGCCCTCCCGCAGGCGGCCGCGGCGAGCCGGGCCCTCGAATGGGTGGGGCTGCCGGAGGCCGAGTACCACCTGGCCCAAGCCGCCATGTACCTGGCTCTGGCCCCCAAAAGCAACTCCACGAGAGGCTATTTTGCCGCCAAAGCCTGCCTGGAGGAAACCGGCCTGACCGGGGTGCCCGCCCACCTCCAGGACGCCTCCCGGGACGGCGCCGCAACGGGACACGGCCGGGGCTATCTCTATCCCCACGACTACCCCGGCCACTGGGTGGACCAGGCCTATTTGCCCGCGGAATTGGCCGGAAAAAAATTCTATGAGCCGGGGCAGGAAGGGGCCGAGCCGGAGTTGGCGGCCCGCTGGCAGGCCCGCCGCGGCTCTCCGGAAAAACCCTGAGATTTCCCCCCGAAATTCCTTAGCTGCCGTTTAAATATCTGGACAAAGGGTTGCCGAATCATTATAATATTGTCGGTATGGGGGAGCGCCACATGATAAGGGGGTGCTCCGATGACCAAGGTGCTGTTCGTTGATGGTGAACCGCATATCCAGTTGCTCTGCCAGGAGGAACTGAAGGAAGAAGGGTACGAGGTCCAGGTGGCCGGATCCGGGGGGGATGTAGTCCGCCTGGTTGACACCTTCTGTCCCGATGTCGTCATTCTGGAAGCGCTGCTGCCTGACATGTCCGGATTGGAAACCAGCCGAATCGTTAAGGGAACCAGAAAAAAAACCCAGGTTATTCTCTTTTCCCACCTCAAACCGCCCCACAAACTCAGTGATTGGGGGGCTGACGCCTTTGTGTTGAAATCGGCCGACTTGAGACGGCTGAAGGAGACGGTGCGCCAGCTTATCCTGGAAAACCGGGCGGCCTGAGGACAACCGCCATGGCGCTTATGGAAATCAGCGTGGTGCCTTTGGGGCTCGGCACCCCCAGTGTGGGGGATTACATCGCCGGGTTGATAGATTATTTGCGCCAAAACAAAATTCCCCATAAGCTTACGGACATGGGCACCGTCATCGAAGGCCCCCCGGACAAGCTGCTGCACTGGGCCCGGATTCTGCACGAACTGCCTTTTGAAAAGGGGGTGCAACGGGTCGTCACCCACATCACCATCGACGACCGGCGGGATAAGAGGGTGGCTTTGAACGACAAAATTACCACGGTGGAAGGCCGCCTGACCTGAACGCTATGGGGACCAAACGCAAAGATTATTACCACATCCTGGGGGTGGCGCGCGACGCCACCCCTGAGGAAATGAAGAAGAAGTACCGCCAGATCGCCCTCAAATACCACCCCGACCGCAACCCCGGCAACAAAGACGCGGAAAACAAATTCAAAGAAGCCGCCGAGGCCTACGAGGTCCTGCGGGACCCGGAGAAGCGGCGGCTGTACGACCAGTACGGCCACGAGGGCCTGTCCTCCACCGGCTTTACCGGCTTTCACGATTTTTCCGACATTTTCCGCAGCTTTGGCGACATCTTCGAGGATTTGTTCGGGTTTGGGGATTTTGGGAGCCGGGAGGCCCGGCCCCAGGCCGGGAGCGACCTGCGGTACGATCTGACCCTGGATTTCATGGACGCCACCCTGGGGACCGAAGTGACCATCGAGGTGCCCCGGGTGGTGACCTGCCGAACCTGCGGCGGCGGCGGCGCCAAACCCGGCACCAGCAAGGTCCCCTGCCCGGCCTGCGGCGGCCGGGGCGTGGTCACCCGCACCCAGGGCATTTTCCAGATCACCACCACCTGCTCTCGCTGCGGCGGTATGCGGGAATTCATCGCCGAACCCTGCCCTGACTGCAAAGGCGAAGGCCATAGCCGGGAAAAGAAAAAGCTCAAGGTGAAAATCCCGCCGGGGGTGGACAGCGGCACCCACCTGGTCATGGCCGGGGAAGGCAACGCCGGCCGCAACGGCGGCCCCGCCGGCGACCTCTATATCATCGTCCAGGTGCGGCCCCACGAGCTTTTTCACCGGGAAGGCTACGACCTGCACCTGGAGGCGCCGGTTTCCTTTGTCCAGGCGTCCCTGGGCGTCCGCCTGTCCGTGCCCACCCTTAAAGGGACCAAAGAGATTGTCATTCCCCCCGGCACCCAGCCCGGCGAGGTCATCCGCCTCCGGGGGGAAGGGGTCCCCTATCCCAGGGGCGCCAGACAGGGCGACCTGCTGGTCAAGGTCAGGGTGGTCATTCCCCGCCAGCTCACCCCCCGGCAGACCGAACTCCTGAAAAACCTGGCCGCCGAAGACCCCGCCAGCCAGACCACCACGGTGCCAAGCCCGACCCAGGACCAGGACGAAGGCCTGCTGGGCAAACTCTGGAGCACGGTCAAGAACTGGAATCCCAAAATCTGATCTGAAGGCTTTCCTGAAAAATCCTGAGTCCTGAGTCCTGAGTCCTTAGTCCAAGGTCCAAAGTTTATTCGGTTCCGAAAAGTTTTGGTGTACAACCGCCGCCCTCGGCGGTTCTTGAAAAGAGCAGGCGAGGGCGCCTGCTCTACATATATTCTGGTTCCCAAGCCCCTGCTTGGGAACCCCTTGCCCGCCAAGCTCTGCTTGGCCCCGCTGGCGGTGCCATGAGAGCGGCGGGAGGTGCCCGCCCTACGCGGCTTTTCATGCTTTACGGGTGAGCAAACGGCTCATGATCGGCTGTCCTGATACGGCCCCTCTTGGCGCGGTTGTCCGGTGGCTGCTAAATGGGTTGCGGTTCCTGCCGGCCGGCTGGCTTTCCTCGCTGAAATCCAGGCTTTTCTTGTTGACAATTGCCCTTGCAGAGAATACATTAGTATGTGCAGAATTTCACGTGGAACGCCTGGAAAACGCCGGGCGGGGACCCCATGGCCATTGACCTGAACATTCTGATTGGCGGCGCCGCCGGACAGGGGGTCCACGCCATCACCGGCCCGTTGGTCAAGGCCCTGGCGCGGCGCGGCTGTCAGGTCCACGTAAGCCAATCCTACCAGTCCCGCATCCGCGGAGGACACCTGTTCAATGTCATCCGGGTGGGCGACCAGCCCCTCTTGTCGCCCCGGGAAGGCGTGGACATCCTGGTGGCCCTGAATCAGGAAAGCCTCGATATCCACCGGCCGGAAGTTGCCGCGGCCGGCATCATTATTTTTGACGAATCCCAGGTGGAAAAAGCCCCCGCAGGCGTCAAAGCCCTGGCCCTGTCGCCGGACACCGTCCTGCCTGACACCCAGGCCGGGGACATCGCGGTGAACGCCGGCGCGGCCGGGGCCATTCTGGGGCTTTTGGAAGTGCCGGTGGACGGCCTGGTGGCGCTCCTGGAAGCGACCTTCGCGGCCAAAGGTGAAGAGGTGGCGGGCTGGAACCGGCGCGCCGCGCAGCGCGGCTTCGAGATGGGCAAAGCCCAGGGGCATCCCTTCTCCCTGGCCGACATCCCCCAGCCGCCGGAGCCGCTCCTGGTGATCAGCGGCCACGAAGCCCTGGCCCTGGGCGCTCTGGCCGGCGGGCTCACCTTTATCTGCGGCTACCCCATGACCCCCTGGACCAGCCTGTTCAACGCGGTCAGCCAACGCGCCGCCCGCTGGCAGGTGGTGGTGGAACAGAACGAAGACGAACTCGCGGCCATCAACATGGCCATGGGCGCCGCCTTTGCCGGGGCCCGGGCCCTGACCGGGACTTCCGGCGGGGGCTTTTGCCTGATGACCGAAGGGGTGGGCCTGGCCGCCATGAGCGAAACTCCGGTGGTGGTGGTGGTGGCCCAACGGCCCGGCCCCAGCACCGGGCTGCCCACCCGCACTTCCCAGGGCGATCTGGAATGTGTGCTCCACGCCGGCCAGGACGACTTCCCCCGGGCGGTCTTGGCCCCCGGCACCCCGGCCCAGGGCTATCTTTTAGGCGCCAAGGCCCTGCGCCTGGCCGAGCGCTACCAGACGCCGGTTTTCATTTTGACCGACCAATATTTCGGCGACACGCAACTGAGCTTAACCGCGGCGGATTTTCCCGCCCTGCCGGCCCTCCCGGAACCGGACCGGGGACCGGCGGGAGAAGCCTACCAGCGCTACGCCATCACCGCGGACGGCGTCTCCCCCCGGCGCCTGCCTGGCTTCGGCCCGGAGATCGTGGTGGCCGACTCGGACGAACACACCCCGGACGGCCATCTCACCGAGGATTTGGCGGTGCGGGTTCAGATGCACGACAAGCGCCTGCGCAAGCTGGCCGCCATGTCCCGGGAAATGGACGGCGTGACGGTGAGCGGCGAGGCCAACGCGCCCCTGGCCCTGATGTGCTGGGGATCGAGCCTGGGCCCGGTGGCCGAGGCGGTGGCGCGGCTGAAAAACGCCCGCCTGGTGCACCTGTCCGAGTTGTGGCCCTTTCCCAAAGACGCGGTGGCCCATGCTTTGGCGGGGGTTCAGAAGCTTATCATGGTGGAAGGCAACGCGGCAGGCCAGTTGGCGCGGCTTTTGCGCCGGGAGACCGGGGTGGCCGCGGACCAGCTTATCCTGCGATACGACGGCCTGCCCTTGACCCCGGAGTATATCCTCCGGCATCTCCCCGGGGAGGCCTGAGCACGCCATGCTGCCCCTGGAACTCTATAACAGCATCGAGCCGGCCTGGTGCCCGGGGTGCGGCAATTTCCCCATGCTCAAGGCCTTCAAACAGGCCCTGGCGGAGCTGGAAATCCGCCCCGCGGACCTCCTGCTGGTCTCCGGCATCGGTCAAGCCGCCAAGTTTCCACATTACCTCCGGTGCAACACCTTCAACGGCATTCATGGCCGGTCCCTGCCGGTGGCCACCGGGGTGCGCCTGGCCAACCCCAACCTCAGGGTGGTGGTCACCACCGGGGATGGGGACTGCTACGGCGAGGGGGGCAATCACCTGCTGGCCGCGTTCCGCCGCAACCCCGACATGACTCTGGTGGTGCACAACAACCAGGTGTACGCCCTGACCAAGGGCCAGGCCTCCCCCACCTCCGACCAGGGCTTCACCTCGCTTATTCAGCCGGCCGGGGTGCCCTATCCGCCGCTCCACGCCCTGGCCCTGGCCGTGGCCCAGGACTGCTCCTGGGTGGGGCGGGGCTTTGCCGGCCAGCCTGAGCACCTCACCGAATTATATAAACAGGCCATCAGCCACAAGGGTTTTTCTCTGCTGGAAGTGCTGCAGCCCTG
This sequence comes from Desulfobaccales bacterium, assembly GCA_041740935.1. Lineage (GTDB taxonomy): Bacteria > Desulfobacterota > Desulfobaccia > Desulfobaccales > 0-14-0-80-60-11 > JBGSLA01. The sequence continues at coordinate 16,216 of JBGSLA010000089.1, forward strand.
CGTTTCCTTTAATAAAGTGAACACCTACACATGGTACCAGTCCCGGGTCTACCGGCTGGAGGACGAGCCCGGCTACGACCCTGAAAACGAGCTCTGGGCCTATCAAAAGGCCAAGGAGTGGGGGGAGCGCATCCCCTTAGGCGTCCTCTATATCAAACCCCGGCCCCTCCTGGAGGAGGCCTATCCGGCCCTGGCCGCCGGGCCCCTGGCCGGCTGGCGGGTGGAGCGCCCGGTGGCTGAGCTGTTGAAGGATTTTTATTAGAAGGCGTTTTAAACCCGATACGTTGCCAACGTGTCGTTCTGAGCGCAGCGAAAAATCTCGTATTTTTCAGGCAAGGAGAATCGCCGCATGTTGGAAAAATCTTCCTGGGAAATTCTCAAAGAACCGAACCACATCCTGCTGGATGAGGATTACCGGCCTATGGAGCTGGTGATTTACCTGCTCACCTGGTCGGTGGAGATCGCTTTGGCCTTCACCCTGGGCATTATTTATTTCAGGGGGTAAAGCCCGGCACCGCGAGACGATAACCCGGATTTCGGGGTAACTGCGGCGCTTGGGGGAAATGGGATCATTGCCGAGACTTACCGTTGACCCATATTCCCTTCCGGGGTTACAATGATAGTTGACGGGGTCTGTTCGTGAACTTATGTTACAATTAACAGGTAACTCAGCGATATCCTATCCCAATCCAACAAGAGAGGGCCGCGTCCAAGGGTAGGCGCAAGGCAGGAACCCACCAGACCTGGGGGTTACCGGAGGCACTGGCGCAGCAGGTTACGCAGAGCCGAGGAGCCAATAGCAGGCTCAGGGAGGTGTGGGAACGTATGATAAACGAACTGTTAGCCCCCGGCGGCAGCCTGGAAATGGTGGAAGCCGTCTTTGCCAGCGGCGCCGACGCGGTGTACGTCGGGGCCAAGGGCTTCAGCCGCCGCAAATGCGCCTGGGAGATGGAGGACAGCCAGATCCTTGAGGCCGTCCGTCTCACCCGGGGCGGCCAGGGCAAGGTGCGGGTGGCCCTCAATGCCGAGGTGCCCCCGGAGAATTTCCCCCTGGCGCTCAGCAAAGTGGAAAAGTACGCCCACTTCGGCATCGAAGGGGTGATCGTCAAGACCCCCGCCCTTATGCAGGAGATCCACCGGAGATACCCGGAGTTGGTCATCCACGCCAGTGTCGGCTGCAATATTCAACAAAAAGAGGAGATGGCCCGGTTTAAATCCTTGGGAGCCACCCAGATCGTGGCCTCCACCGAGATCAACACCGCGGCCAAGCTCACCCGCTTCAAAACCGAGGCGGACTCCCTGGGCCTCAAGACCGAGGTGCTGGTCCACGGCAACCGCTGCATCGGCGGGGTGGGCAATTGTCTGTTCCACGAACTGATTGCCGACTCGTACATCCGCAAGGTCTTCTATGACGAGGACGGCAACGAAATCGTCGAGTACGAAGGCTGGCCCGACCGCAGCGGCAGCTGCTTCAGGCTGTGCCTGTTGACCGACGCCCAGCGCCACAAGGTGCTGGGCCGCCGGGGGCTGGCCCCGGGCCAGGTCGAGGCCCTCAATGAACGCATCAAAGCCTCCCCGAACGTGGCTTTCGCCATCCTGGGGGATGAATTGAAGGCCTATCTCGACCTGGACCTGGCCACCATCAAGGTCCAGGGGCGGGAATATGCAGTGGCCATGATCAGCCGCATGATTTCCTGCTACCGCAAGCTCATCGACGCCCACCGGCAGGGGGAAGACATCAACAGCCCCATGTTCCAGCGATTTCAGGATACCCTGGCGGAAATCGTGGCCGAGCGGGATCGGGCCCGGCTGGAAAAAACCGCGGAACTGCACCAGCATATTGTAGGATTATAATTTTCCTAAATTTTTTCTTTTCCAGAAAGAAAAGCCTGCCTTATAATGAGGTGGGCTTTTTTTTCCGGTTTTCATTTTTAGCTGACCCGCCAGGGTTTTCATACCAAGTCGCAATCAAACGGCGACCATGGCTTTCCGACCTGAATAAGCGCAGGCTTGAGCCTCGCGGCTACAGAAAATCGCCATATGAACGCTCCTTGATATCAGATCTTGCCGGTCCCGGGAGCTAACCAAATATCCCCTGCCCCTCTCTTAATAAAAGGGGGTCGATATGCCGGCGCCCCAAAGTCCCCCTTTTCGAAAGGGGGATTCAGGGGGATTTGAGCGAACTATACAAAAAAGGCCCTGGCAAAAGCAGTTATTTGTGTCATCCTGAACGGCGTGAAGGATCTCAATCCTTTGAAAATGCGAGATTCTTCACCTCGCTCAGCATGACGCTTGGCGGGAAAGTGGGGGTTTCGCAACGGGTTTCATTGAAATGAAACCCACAGAACACCCAATAATTTGATTTTTTTAATATTTTTACCGAAAATAGAAAATCGCACCCTGTATAATCGGCTGGTATGAAACTCGCCTCCCTCCGAAATCTGCCCGCGTCCCCCGGTTTTTGGGGTGCGGTGCTGCTGGCCGCGGTGATCTCCTGGGCCAGTTTTTATAACCTGGCCAATTATCCCGTCCTGTGGTGGGACGAAGCCATCTTTTCCGAGACCGCGGCCAACCTGGCCCAGCACGGGCGCTACGCCTTCACCATCCAAAGTCCCGACCAGCTCTCCGACCTGGACTTTCGCATCAGCGTCGGTCCCGCGGTTATTTTCCCGGTGGCCCTGGCCTATCGCCTCCTGGGGGTGGGGCTGGTCGAAGGGCGCCTCATTGCCGGCTTCTACCTGGTCTTTACCTTCCTGGCCCTGTTTCTGGCCAGCCGCCGCCTCTTCGGCGCCGGGGCCGCCTGGTTCGCCGTGGTTCTGGTGCTGGTGGGCACGGATGTCATCTATTGGGGCCGCTCCGTTCTGGGAGACATCCCGGCCCTGGGTCTCTTCCTTTTCGGCCTCTGTCTCCTCAGCCGGGGGCTGGAACAGGAAAATCCCGGCTGGCCCCTGTTCCTCGGGGGCCTGTTTTTGGGACTGGCCTTCGATGCCAAGGAATTTTACGGTCTGGCCTTCCTGCCCCCCCTGGCGGCCCTGATCTGGCAGAACCGGGGGACAAGGCCGCGCCTGACCTGGAGGATATTCCTGTACATCCTGGGGGTGTCGCTGCCCCTGCTTTTTTACCTGGGCCTCAAGGCCATGATCCTGGGGGGCCTGTCCCCCGCGGTCTGGCATTTCCTGGAGCAAAAGGCCCTGTTGCGCCATGAATTTTTCACCCCCTTGACCATCGGCCGGGTTTATGGCGAAAGTTTCCGCTATCTGCTCACCCATCCGATCTTTTTGGTGGGGCTCCTGGGCTGCGGCTGGCTGTGGCGCACCGGCCGCCTCACCCTCCGGCGGGCCCTGTGGGTGGGCAATTTTTTTCTCTGGACCCTGGTCTATTGCACCGCGGTGTATTGGCACCGCTTCGCCCTGCCGGCCCTGTTTCTGGCCGCGCCTCTGGCCGGCCTGCTGATCTGCCGGGTCACGGCCCGATTGACCGCCGGAGTGCCCTCCCCGTCCCGGCGCTGGGTGAACGCCGGGCTGGTGTTAGGGTTCTGCGTGTGGCTGGTTCCGATCTGCGGCCTCGATTATATACGCATCATGTTCCATCATCAGGACCACCCCCCCCACCGCCTGGTGGAATTTTTGCAGAAACGTTTTTCGCCCCGCTGCCTTATAGAAACCCCGGAGTACGAGGTGGCCTTCCTGAACGACCGGCACCAGGTTCACCTCATGCCGGCGTTTTTCTTCGTGGAATCAGACGACCAGGGGGTGGAACTTCTCAATCCCCGCCGGCGCCCTTATGATTTCAACCAGCCTGGTCCTGACGTGTTAATATTAGGGTCGTTCGGGAAAAGCGTTTTTGCTCAAATCTATCCCTGCAGCCAGGTGGCCCGGCACTGGCGCAAGGTGGCCCAAATAGACTATTATGATATATATGTGCGACGCACCGGATCCCTCCTGAAGGCGGAATCCCGGGGAAAACGTTCCGGACGGCGTCCCCCGTTAATCCGCAAAGCCAAGGGCCCCAAGGTTTATGAGCCGAACACCCTCCATCGTCCGTACTCTGACTGAGCTGCGGCGCCGTTATCCGGACCTTGCCGCCGGGGATTTGGTGCTCGGCCCTCTGGCCGTGAGGCCCGGGGAGGAGATCAAGCTTCTGGATTTAAGGGAGCGGGGCGTCACCTTTTACCCGCCCCTTCTGGCCCAGGCAGTGGCCCGCACCAAAACCGCCCAGGCTCAGGTCCTGGCCGAATACATGCTCCCCGGGACCTTTGTGGCCCATGGCCTCTCGGATCTGGCCGCCCGCCTGGGAGACGCCCGCCTGTCGGGCGCCGTGGTCTCCAAACGGGACCGGGCCCACCTGGGCCTGGGGGTGAGCCTGTGGCAGAGTTTTGAGAATCTCTACAGCCTGGCGGGCTTGCAGCCCCCTCCCTTCCCCCTGGTGGTCCAGCCGTTTCTGGCCGAGGCCCGGGACCTGAGGGTGGTGGTCCTGGGGGAATACACCGAGGCCTATGAGCGGCTCAATCCCCAGGGGTTTCGGAAAAACCTCTTTCAAGGTGGGAACTTTCATCCCACCGATCTGACCCAGGATCTCCTGTCTTTTTGCCGGCGAGCCATGGCCCGGGCAAAGTTCCCCTATGCGGTGCTGGATTTGCTGCTGAGCTCCCAGGGCAGGCCCTATCTGTCGGAGATCAACTTTCATGCCGGCCTCAAGGGCTCCCAACTCGGCCAGACGGAGTTCCGCCGTCGGGTGCAAGCCCTTTTGGCAGAGTTTCAACGGCAATGGGAAAGCTCCTTGACGACCCCGACCTGAGGAACCGGACCCGGGTCTTCGCCGACCGGCCTGCAGCCGGGGCGCGCCTGGCGGAGATGCTCCGGGCCTGCCTGGCAAAACCTTTCCGCCTCTTTGCCATTCCGGCCGGGGGCGTGCCGGTGGCCGCCCAAATCGCCCGAACCCTGGCTGCGCCTCTGGATTTGATTATTGTCCGCAAAATTCAGCTTCCCTGGACCACCGAGGCGGGCTTCGGAGCCCTGGACCCGGACGGCGCCGCTCTGTTTAATGAGCCCCTCATCAGCCGCCTGCCCCTCACTCCCCGGGAAATCGACGCCCAGGTGGCCAAAACCCTGGCCAACCTGAAACAACGGGAGGCCCGTCTGCGCGGCGGCCGGCCCTATCCGGACCTGGCCGGGGAGGGCGTCATCATCGTGGACGACGGCCTGGCCTCGGGCTATACCATGCGGGCCGCGGTGCGCTTCCTCAAGGGCAAAGGCGCGGGCGAGATCATCGTAGCCATGCCCACCGCCCTGGACCGCACCGCCCAGGCCCTCCTGGCCCAGGTGGACCTGCTGGTCTGCCCCAACCTCAGGAGCGGCCTGTCCTTTGCCGTGGCCGAGGCCTACGAAACCTGGTATGATGTGGATGAATCGGAGGTCCTGGAACTGATGGCCGGCCTGGCCTGAAAAGTTTCTCTGGGGGGAGGGCTGGGGGAGCAGGGGCCCGCGGCCCCTGGCCCCCTCCCCCACATCAAACTTTTCAAAGCAAATAACATTTATGATCAGACGTCGGCGTCCCGCTCTGACCGCAATAATCTCCCTGGCCGGCCTGGGGCTCGCCCTGGCCCTGCTGTTGTCCGGCTGC
>JBGSLA010000090.1:0-4886 GCA_041740935.1 Desulfobaccales bacterium
CAGGCCGTCGCCAGCCTGTACCAGGTGCCCCAGGGGGAGGTCTGGCTCAGAAACAGCAACGAAAAGTTCCGCTTTGAACTGGAAACCCCGGCCCTGACCGCCGCGGTGAGGGGCACCGAGTTCAACCTCAGGGTGGCCCCGGACGGCTTCACGGTTTTGGCCTTGCTCAACGGCTCCCTGCTGCTCAAAAATCCCCAGGGGCAGGTGGCCCTGTCGCCCGGGGAGGAAGGCCTGGCCCGGCCGGGACAGGCCCCCAGCAAACGGGTGCTGGTGCAGCCCGCGGACGCGGTGCAATGGTCGCTGGCCTATCCGGGCATCATCAGCTTCCGGGACCTGCCCCTGACGCCGGCCACCAATGCCCCCCGGGTTCCGGCGGGGCCGCCCGCTGCGGCCGCGCTGGTGCGCCAGGCCGAGACCGATTATGACCAGGGCCGCCTGGACGAGGCCCGGGAAGCCGCGGAACGGGTCCTGCAGCTGGACCGGGGCAACCCCCGGGCCCTGACGGTGCTGGGCTGGATCAGCCTTCAGCGCCACAATCCCGAAGAGGCGGCGACGTTCTTCCGCCAGGTAAAGACCCCGGATGAGGTCGCGGTGGCCGGGCTGGCCCTGGCCCTGTACCGCCGGCAGGAGCCCATGCAGGCCTATGATCTCATGATTCAGGCCCGCCGGGGGCTGAAGCCCACGCCCTTTTTCACCACCATGACCGGCTATTTTGCGCTCATGGCCGGGCAGGTGGACCAGGCCCAAAAACTCCTGGAAAGCGCCGGCGCCCAGGACCCGCAGTTCGCCCTGCCCCAGGCCCTCTTGGCCCAGATCGCCCTGGTGCAGAACCGCAAAGCCGCGGCCCAAAGCGCGGCCGACCGGGCGGTGGCCCTGAACCCCAAATCCCCCGCGGCCCTGGTCACCCTGGCCCTGGTGAACCTGGCCCACTTCAACCTGGAAACCGCCCGCCAGAACTTGGAAAAGGCCCTGGCCGCGGATCCATCCGGCGTGGACGCCTATATCTACCTGGCCCGCATCTGGCTGGGCTCCGATTACCTGCACCGGGCCCGGCGCACCATCGAAACCGCGCTCCAACTGGCCCCCCGTGAGGCCGAAGTCCTGTCCATGGCCGGGTTTATCCGCATCGGTTTCCGGGACTATAAGGGGGCCAAGGTGTTTTTCGACCGGGCCGTCAAGGCCAACCCCAATTTCGGCGACCCCCGCATCGGCCTGGGCCATTACTATTTCCGCTTTCGGGACTTTAACCGGGGCCTGGCGGAAATCCTCACCGGCACGCTGCTCGAACCCCGGGTTTCCCTGTTCCAGAGTTTCCTGGGCAAGGCCTTCTATCAGATGCGGGTCTTCGACAAGGCCCTGGAGACCTACGACTACGCCAAGACCCTGGACCCCAAGGACCCCACTCCCCATTTATACAAAGGCATCGCCCTGTCCGACCTCAACCGCCCCGGGGAAGCCATCGAGGAGCTGAACAAATCCATCGACTTAAACGACAACCAGGCGGTGTTCCGCTCCCGCCTGATGCTGGACCGGGACCTGGCAGTCAGGAACTACAACCTGGCCTACTCCTACAACAATCTGGGCCTGGGTCCCTGGGGCTACAGCAAGGCCCTCACCGCAGTAAAGAATGACCCCACCAACAGTTCGGCCCAGCTCTTTTTGGCCAACGCCTTTGCCGGCACCCGGCAAAGGGTGGGTGCCAGTACATCCGCCTTTCTCCTCTATAAGCTGTTGTCCCCTGCCAACCAGAACACCTTTTCCATCGGCACCGACTACACCCCCATGTTCGAGATGCCCTATGGCCGGGCGTTGGCCTCGGCGACCTTGGGCATTTGGGACAGCAAGGACCAAAATATCCAGAGTTATTCCCTCGAAGGCTACGGGGGCATGCCGGGGATGGCCGGGGACCTTTATGGTTCCTGGATCCGGGACAAGGGCTTTCGGAGCCACAACTCCGATTCCCGTTCCCAATTTTTAAGCGGCTTATTCAAATGGGACACCACCCCCAAAACCTCCCTGTTCTTTCAATCCCTGTATTATGACCGGGAAATGGGCGACAACCTTTACATAGGGGATTATTTTTACCGGAATAAGCCCTATTTCCGGCAATTCTCTTCGCAACTTACCCTGGAGGGGGGCATGGTGCATCGCTTTTCGCCTGCCGCCATCCTGCTGGCGTACATGAACTACACCAAATTGACCAATCGGTTTAATGACTTTGCTTCCGGGAGCGGCACCTTCCCCGGCCTGCTGCCCTACAGTCTTGATTTTTTGCCGGGGTTCCAATTTTATGATAAGGGTATTTACTCTTACGATACCAGGAGCTACTACCAGGACAGAAACCACTTGGACCTTTACAACCCCCAGATCCAGCAGATGCTGATCCTGGGGAAGCACACCTTCCTGGTGGGGGCTGATTATTTCCGGGGCAAAGGGGAGTACAGCTACTCCGACCAGCTGCAGATTTTGTATCGCAACTTTACCTATGCCAATGAAACCCTGATTTTTGCCCCCTGGGGAGAGTTGCTTTATGACGGCCCTTTTTGGGATCCATACGTGGAACCCCTCTCGACCCGTTCCCTCATCCGGTCCTTCAATTCCTTTTATATTCCCAAATGGTCTTACAGCTTCTATCTGCTGGACTACTGGAAAGTGACCCCCAAATTGCTGGTGGAGTGGGGTGGGATGTATAAGGCCGCCCAAAATACCAACGTCCGGGTGGAGCGCAACATCAAGCAGGACCTGTGGAGTCCCCGTCTGGGAATCAATTACTATATTACCCCGAAACAGGTTATCCGGGTGGGAGCTTACACCGCGATCAGCAGTTTCAGTTACCAATCGTCCCTGGTCCCCTCCGAGGTCGGGGGAGTGCCTTATGACATCAATGCCTTTGAGGGCTCCGAGATCAGGGAGGCGGGCGCTTCCTGGGAGGCCCAGTGGACCCCCAGAACCTTCACGGTCCTCCGGGCCGGGGCCATCCGGGTGTCCAGTCCCCAGATTCTCTCCGATCTGGGCCCCATTGAGTACTTCACCTGGAAAGAGTATTATGCCAATATCGGGCTCAACCAAATCCTGACGCCCTATTTGGGGTTATATCTGGGAGGGGGTTGGAAGCGGTTCGACAGCAGGTATAATAGTGACAATGATTTTAGTGAAATTGGGGGATTGGCCAGATTGACCTTCTGGCACCGGAGCGGCTTTCGGGCCTATGTGGCTGGAAATCTGATCTACCAGGACCCCAAAAACCGGGCCTACGATCTTTTCGTGTTGGCTGACGCCGGCGCCGGCTATGAGTTCCCCGGCAAGCGCGGCCTGGTTTTCCTAAATGTGTCGAACATTTTCAACCGGCATTATTCTTATATGGTGGAGCCCATCAAACTGGACATGTTCAATGCCTCACGCCAAATCACCCTGAAGATGGCCCTGTATTTTTAGGAGCGCGGTTGGAAGGCAAGCCCTCACCCCTTGTGCGCCGGACACTGGCCAGTCCCCAGGGCCGGGGCTGGGGTTTGGGGTTGCTGTTTGCCTCGTTCATGGTGGTGCTGAGTTTCCTGCCCTTCGGCCACTCCCTGGAAAACCAGACCCTGGACCTGTTTTCCCGTCTGCGGCCGGTGGCCCCGGCCCCTGCGGACCTGCTCATCGTGGCCATCGACGAACCCTCGTTTCAGGAATTGCGCCGCCCCTGGCCCTGGCCCCGCCGGCTGCACGCCGAACTGGTGAACCGCTTGAAGGCCGCGGGGGCGCGTCTCATCATCTTTGACGTCCTGTTCGCCGACGCCGGCAATCCGGAGGACGACCGACTCCTGGCCGAGGCCTTCCGGGAGGCCGGAAATGTGGTTTTGAGCATGACCTTTGAAGTGGCCCAGGACCCCCGTTTCACCCGGCGCATTCTCATCACCCCCTATAAACCCTTTCAGGAGAGCGCCCGGCAGCAGGGGCTCTGCACCATCACCCCGGACGCCGACGGCGTGGTGCGCCGCTTCTGTCTGGCTCTCGGGGGCAAGGAGACCCTGCCCCTTGCCGCGTATCGGCTGCTGAGGTCCGAAAGCTCCCTGCCGCCCAACCTCAGCGGCCTGATCAATTACGCCGGCCCGCCCCGGAGCATCGACACGGTGTCCTATTATCAGGTCATTGACCCGGAGCGCCCATTGCCGCCTTCCCGCATCCGGGGCCGGGTGGTTCTGGTGGGGACCACCCTGGAGGCTTCGGCCACCCCCCAGACCCAGGCCGACGCCTTTTACACCCCGTTTTTCGGGGGCAATGGCCGGCTCATGTCCGGGGTGGAAATCCAGGCCAATATTCTTAACACCCTCCTGGACGCCTCCTGGGGCCGGGAACTGCGCCTCTGGGTACGCCTGGCCATGCTGGTGTGGGTGATTTTGGTGGCCTCCGTGGTCTTGACCCGCATGAGGCCGCTGGCCGGCCTGGTGTTTACCGGGGTGGCGCTGCTCCTGATCATGGGCCTGTCCTTCGGCCTGTTTCTCCTGGCCCGCTTCTGGGTGCCGCCCTTGCTCCTGGCCACCGGCCTGGCGCTGGTCTATGCCGGCAACGTCCTGGGGCATTATGTCGTCGAAGCCCGGGAAAAACGCTGGCTGCGCCATGCGTTCGGCCGCTACGTGTCGCCCTCTGTGGTGGAAACCATTATCACCAACCCCCAGCGCCTGGAACTGGGGGGCGAGGAAATCGAAGCCACGGTGCTCTTTGCCGACCTGGAGGGCTTCACCCTCCTGTCCGAGACCATGCCCCCCCAATCCCTGATCAAACTGCTGAACGACTATTTCACCCCCATGACCCAGATCATCATGAGCTACCAGGGCACCCTGGACAAGTATATCGGGGACGCGCTCATGGCGTTGTGGGGGGCGCCGGTGCCCCTGGCCGACCAC
>JBGSLA010000091.1:0-48030 GCA_041740935.1 Desulfobaccales bacterium
TGCCCCCTCCCCCCAACCCCCTCCCGCCGAGGGGAGGGGGAATTTCCGGATGGAATCCAACTCGGTTTTAGAGGATTTTTTCCGGCCTCAGGGCCGCACACCGCCAACCTCCGTTATTGTGAAAAACTTCTCTTGACAGGCCCCCTGCCGGAATGCTATTTTTATCGTAGGCAGAGCTTGGATCCGTACACAGGCGGACTGAGACTCGGCGGGAGCGGCGACCCTCAACCCCGGCGGATCAGTCCGGGGTTTTTTTATGGAAATTATCAGCGATCCCCGGGACATGCGGGCCGCTTCCCTGGCCTGGCGGCGGCAGGGCCACAAAATCGCCCTGGTGCCCACCATGGGGTATTTCCACGAGGGCCACCTCTCCCTGATGCGCTATGGCCGGGAGCAGGGGGACCGGCTGGTGGTGAGTCTGTTTGTCAACCCCACCCAGTTCGGGCCCACCGAAGACCTGGCCCGCTATCCCCGGGACCTGGAGCGGGATGCGGCCATGACCCGGGAGATTGGGGTGGACGTGCTCTACACCCCCACCGCGGCCGACATGTACCCGGAGGGCTATCAGACCTACGTCAGCGTGGAGGGCTTGAGTCAGGGGCTGTGCGGCGCCTCCCGCCCGGGCCATTTCCGGGGGGTGGCCACCGTGGTCCTGAAATTGTTCAACCAGACGCTGCCTCACCTGGCCGTTTTCGGAGAGAAGGACTATCAGCAGTTGGCCGTGATCAAGCGGATGGCGGCGGACCTGAATGTGCCGGTGGAGGTGGCGGGCCGGCCCATTGTCCGGGAAGCGGACGGCCTGGCCATGAGTTCCCGGAACACCTATTTGAGCCCGGAGGAGCGCGGCGCGGCCCTGTGCCTGGTCCAGGCCCTGACCCGGGTTCGGAATCTGGCCGCGGCCGGGGAAACCGGGGCTGAGAAAATTTTGGCGGAAGTGAAAGAGATTATCCTGGCCGCGCCTCACACCCACCTGGACTACGCGGTGCTGGTGGACCCCGACACATTGAAAGAGGTGGACGCCATCCGGGGTTCGGCCCGGCTGGCCCTGGCCGCCCGGGTGGGGAGCACCCGGCTCATCGACAATATGCTCATCGAGGTATCCTGACATGCAGCGCGTCATGCTGAAATCCAAAATCCACCGGGCCACCATTACGGAAGCCAACCTGGCCTACGAAGGCTCCCTCACCGTGGATGTCGATCTTTTGCGGGAAGCCGACATCCTGCCCTACGAGATGGTGCATATCTATAACATCAGCAACGGCGAGCGCTTCCAGACCTATGCCATCGAGGGGGAGGCGGGCAGCGGGGTCATGTGCCTAAACGGCGCCGCGGCCAGACGGGGTCAGGTGGGGGACCTGATCATCGTCACCACCTATTCCAGCTACGCCCCCGAGGAACTGAACCGCCATAAACCCAAAATCGTCATGGTGGACGGCCGCAACCGCCTCAAAAAATAATTCCTGCCATCGCCTGCTGGGGTGGAAAGGGGCCGGGGAACGTTGGCTGCCGGCTCCTTTATCTGACCATCCCACCCTGGCCCCACAGCTCTTCCGCCGGTTACAGAAAGCTTTCGCAGACACCGCCCACTCAAACCTGGTGGCACAGGTTTTCAACCTGTGCCCTTGCACAGGCGAGACGCCTGTGCTACTAATCTCGAGTTTGTGGTTTTTTGACAAAGATTTTGCTTGCAACATGTTAATCTTATTAAGAAATCATTCAATTTTATCAGTCTGGTTCCGGCCTTTAGGCCGGGATGTGCCACCAGGCTTTTCATGGTTTGGTAAATACCGGGGCTCATGAGTAACTGTCCTGAAAAGTTTTTGTGTGGGGGAAGGGGGTTCCCACGGGCAGGATGCCCGTGCCGGGATCGCAGACCCCTGCCCCCTGCCCCGCACCCCCTCTCCCAACCCCGTGATTCGGGAGCACAGGCAAGATGCCTGCGCTCCCGGGTCATTCCTCTCACGTAGGACCGCAATTCATTGCGCCCACCAAGGGTTCGATGAATCGAACCCCTGCATGGTGTTGGGAGGGGAGCCTGGGGGGAAGGGCTGGGGAGCCACCGCTCCTCCGGCTCTCCCCCCAGAGATAAGAAATAACCAGGCTCATGAGAAATTTACTTGAATTTTAGAAACGAATTTAGGATATTTTATAAGTTTAAGCACAGGCTGATTTTCTGCCTGATTTACCGGTAAAGGAGTTGGAGGATGGCTTCATCCGAATTTCTGTTTACATCTGAGTCGGTCACCGAAGGGCATCCCGACAAGGTGGCGGATCAGATTTCCGACGCCATTTTGGACGCAATCATCGGGCAGGACAGATTTGCCCGGGTGGCCTGTGAAACCCTGGTCACCACCGGAATGGCGCTGATCGCCGGGGAGATCACCACCACCGCCCGGGTGGACATACCTGATATCGTGCGCCACACCATCAAGGAGATCGGCTATAGCGATTCCTCCATGGGTTTTGATTGGAAAACCTGCGCGGTGCTGGCTTCCCTCGACCGCCAGTCCCCGGATATCGCCCAGGGGGTGGAGGGCCGGGGTCTGACGCCGGAGCAGGGGGCCGGCGACCAGGGGCTGATGTTCGGCTATGCCTCTGATTCCACGGAAAATTTCATGCCCATGCCCATCTGGTACGCCCACCGCCTGGCCGAACGTCTGGCCAAGGTGCGCAAGGACAAGACCCTGCCCTTTCTGCGTCCGGACGGCAAGACCCAGGTGACCGTGCGCTATGAAGACTATATTCCCAAGGATATCCATACCATAGTCATCGCGGCGCAGCACGAGCCTGACGTTCAGTACCAGGACCTCAAGGAAGCCATTGTGGAGGAGGTCATCAAAAAGACCATCCCGGCTCAATTACTCAACAACACCAAGTACCTGGTCAATACCACCGGAAAATTTGTGGTGGGCGGCCCCCTGGCCGACTGCGGCATGACCGGCCGCAAAATCATCGTGGATACCTACGGCGGCCGGGGCTACCACGGCGGCGGGGCCTTCTCGGGCAAGGACCCCACCAAGGTGGACCGCACCACGTCCTACATGCTGCGGCACGTGGCCAAGAACGTGGTGGCGGCCGGGCTGGCCCGGCGCTGCGAGGTCCAGGTGGCCTACTCCATCGGCCTACCGGACCCCCTGTCCATCATGATTTATACCTACGGTACCAATAATATCCCGGATGACCGCATCCTGGAGATCATCAAAGAAACCTTCAGCTTCAAACCCGCGGCCATGATCCAGTATCTGGACATGCAGCGCCCCATATTCAAAAAAACTGCGGCTTACGGTCACTTCGGGCGCACCGACCCGGACTTTACCTGGGAATACACCAATAAAGTGGAAATCCTGCGGGAAAAGGCAGGGCTGAACCCCGTCTGCCCGGTATGCGAAAAGTAAGCCGAAACGGAGAGTTGCATGAATTATGATGTAAAGGACCTCAATCTGGCGGACAAAGGACGCCTGCGGGTGGAGTGGGCCATGCGGGAGATGCCCGTGCTCGCCTCCATCAGCGACCGCTTTGCCAGGGAAAAGCCCCTGGCGGGAGTGCGCCTGGCCGCCTGTCTGCATGTCACCACCGAAACCGCGGCCTTGATGAAAACCCTCAAGGCCGGGGGCGCGGCTCTCGCCCTGTGCGCCTCCAATCCCCTGAGCACCCAGGACGACGTGGCCGCGTATCTGGCCAAGTACGAGGAAATCCCCACCTTCGCCATCAAAGGGGAAGACGGCGACTCCTATTACCGCCACATCAACCAGGCCCTGGACCTGAAACCGCACCTGACCATGGACGACGGCGCCGATCTGGTGTTCACCGTCCATTCCAAAAGGCAGGAACTCATCGAGGGCGTCTGGGGGGGCACGGAAGAGACCACCACCGGGGTCATCCGCCTCAAGGCCATGTCCATGGACGGGGTCTTGCGCTATCCCATGGTGGCGGTCAACGACGCGCACACCAAGTATCTGTTCGACAACCGCTACGGCACCGGCCAGAGCACCATTGACGGGATTTTGCGGGCCACCAACCGCTTGTTTGCGGGCAGCGTCTTTGTGGTGGCGGGGTACGGCTGGTGCGGCCGGGGATTGGCCATGCGGGCCAAAGGGGCGGGGGCCCGGGTGATCATCACCGAAGTCAACCCCTTAAAGGCCCTGGAAGCGGTGATGGACGGCTACCAGGTCCTGCCCATGAGCCAGGCCGCGCCCCTCGGCGATTTTTTCTGTACGGTCACCGGCGACATCAACGTCATCCGAGAAGAACACTTCCTGGCCATGAAGGACGGGGCCATTTTTTGCAACTCCGGCCACTTCAACGTGGAACTGGATCTGGAGGCCCTGGCCCGCCTGAGCGGCCCGCCCCGTCAGATCCGGGAGTCGGTCCAGGAATTCAAGCTGAAAAACGGCAAGGCCGTGTTCCTGCTGGGGGAAGGCCGCCTGGTGAATCTGGCCGCGGCCGAAGGCCACCCCTCCGTGGTCATGGACATGAGTTTCGCCAACCAGTCCCTGGCTTCGGAATACCTGGCCAAGAACCACGACAAGCTGGAGAAAAAGGTGTACCCCATGCCGGCGATTATCGACCAGGAAATCGCCCGCCTGAAACTGGCCGCCATGGGTGTGGAAATCGACACCCTGACCCCGGAACAGGAAAAATACCTGGCCTCCTACGACCTGGGGACCTGAGATCGATTTTTTTCACCCAAGCAGGTAGGGATTTCCCATGATCAACATAAAATTCGGCACCTCCGGCTGGCGGGGGATTCTGGCGGAGGATTTCACCTTTGCCAATGCCCGTCTGGTCTGCCAGGCCATTGCCGACTATCTCAAGCAGGAAGGCCTGGCCGACAAAGGGGTGATCGTGGCCTATGACACCCGCTTTCTGTCGGAGACCTTTGCGGCCACCGCGGCGGAAGTCATGGCCGGCAACGGCATCCCGGCCTTTTACACCATCCGGGACACCCCCACTCCGGTGGTGAGCTTTGCCATCCGGAAGGCCCTGCGGGGCGGCGGCATCAACATCACCGCCAGCCACAACCCGGCGGAGTGGAATGGCATAAAATTTTCTCCCGCCCAGGGGGGCCCCGCTCCCACCCCGGTTACGGCCGCCATCGAGGGGTTCATCCGGGAAATATCCCCGGCCGACGTCAAAAGCATCCCTTTTGCCGAAGCCCGGGACCGGGGTCTGGTCGCCGATATTGATCCCCGGGGGAGCTATTTCGATCATCTGCGCAAGCTGGTGGACGTCAAAACCCTGGGGCAGTCCGGCCTCAAAGTGGCGGTGGACGTCATGTTCGGCACCGGCCGGGATTACCTCGACGCCTTTCTCCGGGAGGCCGGGGTGGAGGTCGAGGTGCTGCATGGCTACCGGGACCCCCTGTTCGGGGGGCAGCGCCCCGAGCCCAGCGGCGAGTATCTGAACCCCCTGGCCGAGCGCATCCGGGAAACCGGGGCGCATCTCGGTCTGGCGGTGGACGCCGACGCCGACCGCTTCGGGGTCATGGACGGCCAGGGCCGCTACCATGAAGCCAACATGATCCTGGGGTTGTTGTTCGACCATCTCATCAAGACCCGGGGCTGGGAAGGCGGCGTGGCCCGCAGCGTGGCCACCAGCCATCTGGTGGACAAAGTGGCCGCGGCCTACGGGCGGCCTGTGTTTGAGACCAAAGTGGGCTTCAAGTTCCTGGGCGAGTACATCCTCTCTGAACAGGCCCTGATGGTTGGGGAAGAAAGCGAAGGCTTTTCCATGCGGGGGCACCTGCCGGAAAAGGACGGCATCCTGGCCTGCCTGCTGGTGGCCGAGATGGTGGCCAAAACCGGGAAGGGCATCCCGGCGCTCCTGGACGACCTGTTTGCCCGGGTGGGGCCGGTGCACACCCAGCGCCTCAACCTGAGCCTGACCCCCGAAGTCAAGGTGCGCCTGTTGGAGCGTCTGCAGACCACTCCCGACCGGTTTGCCGGCCTCAAGGTGGTGGGGCACGTCACCATTGACGGCCACAAGTATCTCCTGGAAAACGGCAGTTGGGTGTGCTTCCGGCCCTCGGGCACCGAGCCTGTGGTGCGCTTTTATCTGGAGGCCTCCACCGAGGCAGAACTGGAGAAGCTGCGCCTGGCCGGCGGCGCCCTGTTGAGGGAATTATTGTAGAAAATTTATGAATTTTGCCTCGCTCCTCGAAATGAGCCTCATGGCGGTGGTGCTGGTATTTTCGGTCATCGTCCATGAAGTGGCCCACGGGTATGTGGCCTGGCTGAACGGCGATCCCACCGCCCGCCTGGCCGGCCGCATCACCCTCAATCCCCTCCCCCATATCGACCCCATCGGCACCATCCTTCTGCCCCTGCTGCTTCTGGTGACCCATGCCGGGATCATCTTCGGCTGGGCCAAACCGGTGCCGGTGAATCCCTCCTATTTCCGCAACATCCGCTGGGGGGAGGTCACCTGCAGCTTTGCCGGCCCTGCCAGCAACCTGATTTTGGCGGCGATCTTTGCCTATGTCCTGCGCCTCAACCTGGGGGGGCCGGGTCTGGTCCTGTTGGCCTACTATGGCTGCACCATCAACATCTTTCTGGCCCTGTTTAACCTGATTCCCATCCCGCCCCTGGACGGCTCCCACCTGGTGGCCGCGTTTCTCCCCTATCGTCTGCTGCAGTATTACCGGTATCTGGAACCCTTCGGCTTTGTCATCATCATTCTCCTGTTTTACACGGGTCTCATGGGCATCATCCTCATGCCCATTTATCGCCAGATAGCCGCCTTGCTCCAGGTGCCCGTGGTGTTCTGAAAAGCTTCAGACCCAAGTCAGCCGCTTTCCCCGCAATTGCGTCTTTTCCCCCACTGCCGGAATATGTTATGTTGTGAGGTGTGATACGAGTTTCTCATTGAAATGAGCCACATGAAACGCATAGCATAGTGATTTCCCTATTTTTTTCCGAAAACCGAAAAACGACCGCCATATGAAGTGGAAGAACAAAGTCGGGCCTAAGCTCCTGGGGGTCAATCTGCTGTCTCTGTTGGTGGCTTTGGTGGGACTTTTGCTTCTCATGCAGTTTTTGGCCACCCGCCTGATTTTGGAATGGCACCGCCAAAGGGTGGAGTTGGTGGCCCGCCTGGTCCTGGCGGAATACCGGGGCAAGCTTCAGCAGGTGGTCCAGGCCGCGTCGCTTCTGGCCGGCAATCTCACTTATGGGGAGCTTCTGGCCGCGGGGGACATGAATACCCTGAGGGCCTTGATTACCCCCTTGCTCAAGGCCACCGGCCTTCAGGTCCTGACCATCACGGACCAAAACGGCGTGATCCAGGCGCGCCTCCACGAACCGGGGGGTATTGGGGTCAATATCAGCGTCAACCCGGTGGTGCGGGCCGGACTGGCTGGCAAGCCCGCCAGCCAGATGACCCAGTGGCAGGACAGCATTTCCCTGAGCGCCGCGGCCCCCCTGTTCCAGCAGGATCGCCTGGTGGGGGTGGTTCTGGCGGGTGTGCTCATCGACAAGAGCTTTGTGGATTCCCTGTCGCCGCCGGGGGTGGAAGTTGCCATCTTTTTCGGCAACCGCCTGGTGGTCAACTCCTTCAAAGACCTGCCCAAACCGGCCATGGCCGATCTGATGCAGGCGGTGGAGGCGGCGGGGCGCAGCGACGCCGGCAACGACGGAGTTCAGCGGCTCCACCTGGGAAATCAGGACTACACCGTCACCTATCTGCCCCTGGGGGAAAAGGACAAACCCTGGGAAAATCTCATTTTGGTGGGGTTAAACCGGCGGGAGTTGGACCAGACCCTCACCACCTTAAAATTGATTATTTTCGGGGTGGGCCTGGCCGCTGCCCTGGTGGGGGCCTTTCTCAGCGTCTGGCTGTCCACGGGCATGCGCCGCCAGATCGCCTTCCTCACCGAGGGCACCCGCCAGGCGGCCAGGGAAGAGCTGGCCGGGGATATCCCGGTGACCAGTCAGGATGAGCTGGGCGAGCTGGCCGAGTCCTTCAACGCCATGACCCAGGCCTTGCGGGAAAAAACCCGGCAGCTGCAGGCGGAGCGGGATCGCATCGCGGCCAACGCCGACTTTTTGTCCATGATCGTCCACGACATCAAGGCCCCTCTGACCGGATTGCGGCTTTCGGTGGAGGCCCTGGAAGACATGACCCTGCCGCCCGCCACCCATCAAAAGCTCAAGGGCATTATCCAGCGGAGTGAGGGCTTGCTCCTGCATCTGCACAATGTCCTGTATCTCAGCCGGTTCGAGTCGGGACTCCTGGCCCTGCGGCCCGAGGCGGTGCCGCCGGCCTTCCTGGTCCGGCGGCTGCTGCACCATTTCAGCCCCTTGGCCCAACATCAGGAAGTGGCCATGACCTCGGCCCTCAGTCCGGATTTGCCCCCCGTCCGGGTGGATGAGCCCTCCCTGGAGCGGGTGCTGGCCAACCTCCTGGTGAACGCCCTGGAGGCCACGCCCCCCGGTGGGGCCATTACCGTTAAGGGCGGCCTCCTGGCAGGCGGCGGCCACCCGGAGGTGGAGCTGGTGGTGGCCGACACCGGCCCGGGCATCTCCCCGGAAGATCAGCAGGCCCTTTTTGAGAAATACCGGCAGCGCTCCCACCAGGCCAACGGCTCGGGACTGGGGCTCTATATCTGCAAAACCCTGATGGAGGCCAACGGCGGGCGCATCTGGGTGGAAAGCGCTCCCGGCCAGGGCGCCCGGTTCCACCTGGCCCTGCCCATTGCCGCGGGGGAAAACGGTTGAGGCTGGTTTTTTTGACTGTCCTGAAAAGGTTCCTCTTATTCTGGTTCCCAAGCTCCGCTTGGGAACCCACTTGCCCGCCAAGCTCTGCTTGGCCCCGCCTTGCCAGCCCCCAATAAAGGGGGTTGGGAGGGGGGCCTGGGGGTGGGGGGTGGGGGAGCCACTTCCCCTTAGCCCTCCCCCCAGAAGGACTTTTCATGCTTTGCGGGTGGGCCAAAGGCCCATGAGGAGCTGTTGCTGTCAATTTAAAGGCGGACCATGAACCCCTGGATTCTAGTCATCGATGACGACCCCGGCACCCGGGAAGCCCTGGCCGAGATTCTCGGCCGGGCGGGATACCGCGCGGCCGCCTGGGCTGATGATGCACCCCTCGGGGACCCGCCTCTCGATCACCCCTACCGGGTGGCGGTGGTGGATTACCACCTGCCTGCCGGCAATGGGCTGGAGGTGGCCGCCCGCCTCAAGGGCCTTCAACCCGACTGCCGCATCATCCTGACCTCCTCCGAACTCCCGGCCGCGGCCGGGCTGTCCGCCGCCGAAGGGGTGGTGGATCGGTTCCTGGCCAAGCCCTTTGCCAAAGATGTTCTCCTGGAGGTGGTGGCCCGGTTGTGTCACCCCGAGACCCCTTGAGTCCGCCCCGCTTCGCCCCGGCCGACCCCGGCCGGCTGCCCTCGGACATCCGCCGCTATGCCCTGGAAGAAGGGCTTTTCGCGCCGGGGGGGCGGGTCCTGGCCGCGGTTTCCGGCGGGCCCGACTCCGTGGCTATGCTGCATTTGCTCCACCGCCTGGGGCCTGAATGGGGCCTTACCCTGGGGGTGGCCCATTTCGATCATGGGCTCAGGGGGGAGGCCTCCAGGGGGGAGGCCCGCTTTGTGGCCGAACTGGCCCAAACCCTGGGGCTGCCTTTTTATGGCGGCGAAGGGGACGTCCGCCGGGCGGCCCGGACATACAAGGTTTCCCTGCAGATGGCCGCCCGGCGGCTGCGTCTGGATTTTCTCCTAAAGGTGCGGCAGGAACAGAGCTACCACCGGCTGGCCCTGGGGCACACCGCGGACGACCAGGTGGAGCTTTTTTTTCTGCGCCTTTTGAGGGGGGCCGGCGCCGAGGGACTGAAGGGCATGTGGCCCCGCACCCCCGAAGGCCTGGTGCGGCCGCTTCTGGCCGTGGCCAAGGACGCGGTGCTGGCCTGGCTCCGCCACGAAGACCTCGCTTATCGGGAAGACCAAAGCAACCTGAGCCGCCGCTACCTGCGCAACCGGGTGCGCCTGGAGCTGGTGCCCGGCCTGCAGCGGGACTTTAACCCCCGAATCAAAGACGCCGTCTGGCGGCTCATGGCCCTCCTCCAGGAGGATGAGGCCTTCCTCAACCAGGCTGCGGCTGAGGCCTGGGGCGCGGTGGGGCGCTTTATCACCCCGCACTGCGCCGCCCTAACCATTCCCGCCTGGCTGGCCCTGCCCCCGGCCCTCAGGACGCGCCTGGTGCGCCGCACCCTGGGCCGCTTTCTGGCCCATCAGGAAATCACCTCGTCCCAAGTTAGCAGTTTGTTGGCCCTGGCCCAGGGGCAAAGAAGCGGCGGCGTGATTGACTTTGGGACCTGCCGGGTGGCCCGGGCCGGGGCGGAGCTGCATTTTTTCCCCCCTCTGCCGCCTGCCCCGGAGGCGTCTGCCACCCTGCTGCCGGGAACTGGAGCGGTGGAGTCCCCGGCCGGCTGGCGTCTCGAGGCGGGAAGCCTCGCCGGGCCCCTTCCGGGGCCGGGGCCGGATTTCCCCCATATTGTCCGGGTGGATCAGGACAAAACCGCCTTTCCCCTGATGCTGCGCGGTGTGCAGCCGGGGGACCGCTTCCGGCCGACCGGGGGGAAGGGGGCCAAAAAAATGCAGGATTTTCTGGTGGACGCCAAAATCCCCCGGTGGCTTAGGCCGCACCTGCCCCTGGTGGCCGACCGCCAGGGCCTTATCTGGGTCCCCGGCCTGCGCCTGGCTGAGGCGGTCACACCCACGCCCCGGACCGTCAGGGTATTGGAACTTGCCATCTCCCCGATCGACGCCGGCGCCGCCAAGGTTTGGGAATTTCTCCTGGCCATAACCGGCCAAGCCCCCCATCCGGCATGACCTCTGAGCCGCCGCGCCTGTTGCTCATCAATCCCTGGATCTATGATGTGGCAGCCTATGACTTTTTTGCCCGGCCGATGGGGCTGTTGTATCTGGCTGGTTTTCTCGGAGCCCAAGGTTTTTCGATCCGCCTGATTGACTGCCTGGCCGCGCCCCACGCCCGCAGCGGCCCCTTCGGCACCGGCCGCTATGCCAAACAAATCCTGCCTACGCCCCCGGCCCTGGCCGGCTTCCCCCGGCGCTACGGCCGCTACGGCATCTCTGAGGCCGCCTTCAAGGCAGAACTGGCCGACACCCCCCGCCCCGCCGCCATCCTGGTCACCTCTCTCATGACCTACTGGTATCCGGGGGTGGCCGCGGCCATCCGCCTGGCCCGAAAGCAGTTTCCAGATACCCCGGTGCTTCTGGGAGGCGTCTATGCCACCTTGTGCCCCGACCACGCCCGCGGCCACAGCGGCGCCGACCTGGTGATCACCGGGCCGGGGGAGGAGGCTATCCTGCAGCATCTGACCGCCGTTGTCGGCCATTCCCAGCCACCCTCGACCTCTCCCGATCCCGACGCTCTCCCCTATCCGGCCCTGCACCTGGCCCGGGGGCTCAGCTTCATCCCGGTGCTCACCTCCCGGGGCTGCCCCTTTGCCTGCGACTATTGCGCCTCCCGTCTGGTGGCGCCCCGCTATCAGCGGCGCCTTCCTCTGGCGGTGGTGGAGGAACTTTTACACTGGCAGCAACGCCTCAATATCACCGAGGTGGCCTTCTACGACGACGCCCTGCTGGTTGACCCAGAACAGCACCTTTTGGTCATTCTGGAAGAACTGGCCCGCCGGGGCGCAGACTTTCGCTTCCACACCCCCAACGGCCTGCACGCCCGGTTCATCACGCCGCAGGTGGCCCGCTGGCTGAAGCGGGCCGGTTTCGCCACCCTGCGCCTGGGGGTGGAGACCGCCGGGCCGGACACCGAGCGCCTGGACCAGAAACTGGCCGAGGGGGAACTGGAAGCCGTGCTGCGCCATCTCCAGGAAGCCGGCTTCAGCCAAAAACAGTTGGGGGTCTATCTTCTCATCGGCCTGCCTTATCAGGACGACGCGGAAGTGGCCGGGTCCATCCGTCGGGTCAGGGAACTGGGGGCCACGCCGGTTTTGGCCCTCTACTCCCCCATCCCCGGCACCGCGCTCTGGCCCCGGGCCCTGGCCGCCTCCCCCTGCGACCTGGAAGGCGAACCCCTGTACCACAACAACTCCCTGTTCCCCTGCTGGCCCGCCTTCTCCTGGGAGCGCTACACCCGCTTGAAACGCCTGGCCCAGGGGTTGGAAGTGTGTTAGGATGGTGGCGGAGGGCCGGGGAACGAAGTCCCCCCGCCTTCCCCCACACACCCTTCAAACCCTCTGTGTAGGGGCGGACCCGTTTGTCCGCCCTGGATTTAGGCCGCACACGCGGGTGCGCCCCTACGTGGATTGGGGGAGGGGGATTGGGGGAGGGGCTCGCCCCTTAGCCCCCTCCCCCCAACAATTCGAATCCACCAATCACTATGGGAACTTCAACAGCGCGGCGGGGGCCAGGCACCGCGGTTTGGCGGCTGGCCAAGGCCGCGGCCACCCGGTATCTGTCCCCGGAGGGCGGGGCCCCCATGAAGGCCCGGGAGGTGGTGCGCCGCTATGTCGCCGCCCTGGAAGATACTCAGGTTTCCCAGGGCCAGGACCTGTCGGCGGGGTTTCGTCTCACCCGCAAGGCGGCCCAATGTCTGGGGGAATTCGGCGACGCCGCGGCTGCCTCAGGGTTGGCGGCGGTGCTGGCCGCCTGGGGCCTGGCAGAGGCGGCCCGGTCTTCCCCCGAGGCGGCCGCTCTGGTCCTGGCCGCGGCCTGGGTGGAGGATGATGGAGGTCTCGAGGCCGCAGTGGCCCGAAGCGCGCTGGCAAAGGCTCTGAATCAGGTTTTGATTTCCGGGACCGACAACGCCTCCCTCCCGGACGGCCCTTCCCTGGTCCAGGCCTTTTTTGCCCATGCTCTGCACCAGCGCCTGGTCCTGGACCTGGGCGAATGCCTGGAGGCGGCCGCGCCCGGCTGGACGGAATTCAAAGCCGGGTTGGCGCGGCTGGCGGACGACATAAGCGCCACCGGGGCCGGGGCGGTTCCGGTGACCCCTCCCCCGGCCGGGCATTGGCAGGGCCTGGCCGGCTGGGTTTATGTCACCAAGCTCCTCGAACATCTGTGCCAGGGCCTGAAAAAGAATGATTCTTGAGCCTCTTACACAATGTAGCCGCAGGCTTCAGCCTGCGCTGGCACAAGCTTTCCAGCCTGTGCCAGCGGGGAATGATTTCTCTGTCATGAAAAACGCGCCTCTCTGGATGAATTTTGCAAGAGGCTCTTCATTTTCGAAATCTTTAATGTGGAGCAGGCGCCCTCGCCTGTTCGTCAAAAGAACAGCCGGCCGCAGCTGTTCTACATTTTGGGCTTCCTTATAATTTAGAGACCGCGCTCAAAAGAATGACACCTCTTAAGGTCAAAACGAACAGAAAAGGCGGTTCCCCACCGAGACCTTTCTGGCTGCACCTCAAGGCCCCGGGAGAACGCCGCCGCCCTCCCCCAAAGGCTGACGCAGTGGTTCACCTTGAAGGGCCGCAGACCCCAGGCCTTTGTCTCCACCATAACTTTCGCGACCTCTGGCCCCTGCCTGCTGACCAGAAAGACCAGGTTTTGGGGTTTCTCCTGTTCGCCCTGGGAGCCTGGAGTGCGGACAAACTGTCCCCCCGGCGGGCCCAACCGGACGCCTGGTCCCGGGAATTCGTGGTGGATCTCCCCGTCACCCCCGCCTGGGCCAATCTCGCCCCGGAGATGGCCTCCCTGCTCAATTTCCTCACCGGCGACGCCTGGACCATCAAACCCCGGGAAGCCAGGATTGATTTAGAATTCGTGGAAATCTGGCCTCACCCCTGGCAGCCCACCGCCGCGGCCCTGTTTTCCGGCGGGCTGGATTCCCTCATCGGCGCCATCGATCTTTTGGAGCAGGGCCACCGCCTGGTCCTGGTCAGCCACTATGACTATGGGCAGCTGGCCGCGGGCCAACAATCCCTGGCCGCGGGGCTCATCCGGCATTACGGCCCGGAGCGTCTGGTTCACCTGGCCCTCAGGGTCCAGTTCGAGGGTCCCGAACTCACCCTGCGGAGCCGCTCTCTCCTGTATGTGGCCCTGGGCTTGACTGCGGTCAGCGCCTTTCCCGGAAGCCTGCCCCTTTTCATCCCCGAAAACGGCTGGATCAGCCTCAATCCGCCGCTCACCCTGAACCGCCTCGGGGCCTACAGCACCCGCACCACGCACCCCCATTTTATGAAAGGCTTGGCGGCCCTTTGGCGGCAGGCCGGGCTTTCCCAGGAACTGCACAATCCTTACGGAGAGATGACCAAGGGGGAGATGGCGGCCCGCTGCGCCAATCCGGGGCTGCTGGAGAAGCTGGCCCCCCTGAGCCTCTCCTGCGCCCGGCCGGTGGCGGGCCGTTGGCAAAAAGAGCCCGCCGGGGCCTGCGGCTATTGCTACCCCTGTCTGGTGCGCCGGGCGGCGCTGCACCGCCTGGGGTGGGACCGGGGCGGGGATTACCGGGTGGATGTTTTGGCCGGCCCTGAAATGCTGCGCCATCGGGTCAAGGGGCGCCATCTCCGGGCGGTCTGCCTGGCCCTGAAAACCTGGCAGGAAAATCCCCGGGGGCTCCTGGCGCGGCTGCACCTGGGCCGGGGGGAACCCCAGGAACTTGCGGCTCAGACCAGTGCGGCCACACGGGTTCTTAAGGCCGGCCTGGCCGAACTGGAGGCCTGGATCAGGGAGCAGGGGAAAGGGGTAATCGAGGACTTCCTCGGGGAGAAGGGCGGATTTGTCGAGGCATAATCGGAGCGGGCCTCTCGCCCGCTGCGGGATATCCACCTGCCCGGCAGGAAAATTTCCTGTCTTGAAAAGTCCCCCGTAGGGCGCGTCTTACGCGCCGCAAAATGGTGCGTGAGACGCACCCTACAGAGCTTTGACGCCAATCAGACGATGTTTGGCGGCGGGCAGTGCCCGCCCTACGCGAGTTTTCATGCTTTGCGGGTGAGCCGTAGGCTCATGAGAAACTGTGATGAAAAGTTTTTTTTGTGGGCGAGGGGGTTCCCACGGGCTGGAAGCCCGTGCTACCGGGGTTGGGAGGCCTTTGCAGCTTTCCCCACGCCCCCTTCCCCACCCCCTGAACCGGGAGCACTGGCTTTGTGCCTGTGCGGCACAGGCAAGATGCCTGTGGTCCCGGTTTAAAAACAAGGTCCGGGGGGCCAGCACCACTCCCCCGGCCCTCCCCCCAGATCTCTTTTTCATGCTTTGCGGGTGAGTCGGAGGCCCATGAAGACCTGTTCCTGTGGGGAAATTCCTCAAAAAAAAGCCCCCCTGTACCAGGAAGGCTTGGGGTTCCGGATGGGGATTTCCCCCACCCGGGTTGTGGATTCGGATTATTTAACCAGATAGGGCACCGACGCGAAGTTCCCCACATTGCTGGCGGAGGGGTTCATGTCCTGATAGCTCCGCTCCACCGGGGTGGGCTTGGCGCTCTGGTCGTAAGACACAAAGTTTTGGTTTAAAGGGACTTCCACCTGCATGTAGCACTTCTGGTAGCAGCTGCGGTTATCCGGATAGGCGTAATTTTTGCAGGTGGTGTCCCAGGCGCCGTCGCCGTTGTAATCACAGAGCACTTTCTTGATGTCCAGGGTGACAAAGCCCTGGACCCAGACCGCGGGTGAGGTGTAGGAGGCGCAGGCGTAGGCCGCGGTCGGTCCCGGCAGCAGGCGCTGGGCCAGCTTCAGCCAGGAGTTGGGGGTGGGCGCCGCGGCCAGCGGGTTGGAGGTGCCGTACACCGCCACGGTGACGCGCCACTTGCCGGTGGCCGGGTCTTTTTCGGCGTTGAACCGGTTTTTCATGTAATTGAAGTTGTCATACACGTTGCTGGCCCAGCGGTACTCACTGATGGGGTACACTTTCTGGCCGGTTTGCACCTGGGGATAGCGCAGTCCTCCCAGGTCCTGCCCCTTGATGTACTTCTGGAGCTTGCTGAGGTCAGTGCGCTCTCCGTACAGGGGCATGATGAAGGTGCCCCGGGAGGTGTCCAGGGTGTCGCCGCCCAGGTCCTTCCAGGTGTAGGGCTGGGGGTCGGCGGCGATGGCCGGCCGGGGCAGCAGCCAATCCAGCAAAGGATTGGTGCGGACGTACGGGGACTGCCCCGCCGGGTAGTTGGCGGGCACCCCGAAGGGGACGGACAGGGAACTGGTCCCGGCGAGCCCCAGATAGGCCACCGCGGTGGCCGCGGTGTTCATGGTGGCACTGCCGCCCACCATGCTGCCGAAGGTGGCGCCGAGGCTGGGATTATCCGTGCCGTCCCGGCGCACCGTGACCTGGATGGCGGTCACATCCATGGGATTGGCGGAGCAGCCGGTGCGGGTAAAGGTGCCCGTGGTGAGATTCCACTGTCCCACGGTGACGTCGGCCCCGGTGACCGTCATGGCGGCCCCGGAGGACTGGTTCTCCGCGGCAATGGCCTGGGCCGTGGTTATGGCCTCGCTGCAATACACTGCGGCCAGACCCGGGTTGGCGGGATCCTTAGCCTGTATGAGCTTTTTGGCCCCGGCCAGTGCCGCGGCGTCGGCGACGTTCTGGAGCTCGTTTTTCCCCACAAACAGCTGCCCCAAATCGACCGTCAGAGCCATTAATCCCAAAGCCATGGCCATACTTACGGCCAGGATGGGAGTAATGGCGCCTCTCTCCTGGGGAGAGCCGCGGCAGGTTCGAGTTTTCAGCATACGCTTAACCTCCTTGGCGATATGAGTTTAAGCCCGGGGAGCTGTGCTGCGCCTCCCGGGTCCCTAAGGGCTTGGCGCCGTGGACCACTCGGCTGCCATGCTCGTTTGGGCATCCAGTAGAATAACGTTGTCCCCCGAAGTGCGGGGCACCCCCACCAAAGCCTTGGCGCTGGGCAGCAGCAGGAGCTGACAGGGAATTTGGTTAAGGTTGACGGTCAGGACGGTGCCCGAGGCGGTGGTGGTCCAGTCGTAGGTAAAATTGCCGCTGTTCAGGACCAGATTGCTGCCGTCCAGGTTCTTGAGGGCGAACTGGTTCAGGTAATTCTGCACCACCGTTTTCACTTCGGATTGGGTCATGTCCGCGGTCACGGCGGTACCGGTGTCCACGGCCTTGGCTGCGGCCCTGGCCCCCTCCCGGGCGGCGTTGGTGATGACGTGCTTCTCCCAGAACAACATCCCCAGGTCAAAAACCCCGGCGACCAGCAGGAGAAACACCGGTATAGCCAGGGCCATTTCCACCGTGATATTGCCCTGTTCCCGGTGGTTCCGGGGGCCGCTGAGCCTGTTGATTCGCATGGCTGTCCCCTTCATAACCAAGAAATCGCGCCGGTCTTGGTCCTGCCGGCAAAAACCCTGGCGGCCGGGTGTGGTCCAGGCCGCCAGCGGTTTCCCCGGACCACGCCCCGCCTCGCCGGTCAAGCCCCGTGGGGGGGAAGTCCGGCTCGTCCTGGAAAAAAGAAGCAATGAGCGTGCCACCCCCGGCTGAGGGTTCGTCCGTCCGGGAGAAGAATCACCGGGGCGCCAAAGGCAGGTCGACAAGGGGAGGTGCAAGGGGGAGGGCTGGGAAGCTTATCACTTCGGCAGCCCCGCTACCCTGGCCCGCAGGCTGTAGGTCGGAAACTTTGCGTCCTACCCTTTCGGCGTAGTTTGCCTTTGTCGGTGACCTGATAGTTCTTCGTTGTGCTTATCGGCTTTCGAGGAGGGAAACATTAATTGGGAGCCGGGCCTTCTTGTGGGGAAGATGAAACATCTGTCCGATTTTTTGGACAGGCGCAAAAAATGTCTCAATTTTCGGAAAATTCCTGAAACAGGCGGCCAGGATACTCCGTGGTCAGGCGGGCCGCCAGACGGTAGTGCAGATCCCAGGCCTCGTCTTTGGTGCGGGTTTCCACGGTCAATTCCGGCTTGCTCAGCGTCTTGGGAGCATAGAGAAAGGTGGCGGCAAACACCGCAGTCTCAAACAGGGCCTCTCCCTTCCGGATGGTGGAAACCAGATAACGCTGGCGGGTGTGGCGGTTTTTTACTTTGTTGAACAGCCCTTTCATGGGTTTGAGCCTGACGGGGGCGGTGGTCGGTCAACCTGAGGCCCGGGCGGCGCCGGGGATGGCCCGGCCACCGGGCCCCACGGCCCCAGGCCGGGAGGACCTGCAGGCTTTTTTCCGCCCCTCCTTTACTTTTTGTGAGATTTTTTCTTCTCCGGCGCCCCGGCCAAAGAACTCAGGGAAACCTGGGAATTATTCTTTCCTGTGGGGACCCTGGCTTTTTTTCGATACACCCGTTTTTTCTTTTTGGGTTTTGATTTGACTTCGGTCACGGGCACGCTGTTGCCCCAATGTTTTTTGGCAAAGCGGAGCTTTTCCTCTTTGGCTTCCAGCTTGGCGACGGGCTTGCCGCTCAAGGCGAAGCCCTTTTCAATGAGGGTGCGCAGGTCGGCCCATTTCTTTTTGCTGCCCATGAGGGAGATGATGATGGCCTTGTCCTGATTCTGAAACATGCCCACATAGGTGTGCTGGGAGGCCCGGGTGTAGCCGGTTTTGCCCCCCTTGGCATAGGGGATGGTGAACAGAAAGCGGTCATGGTTGCGGAGTTCGCGCTCACCCTGGATTTCGTAGGTTTTGGTGCCGATGATGCGGGCGAACTCCGGGTCCTGCATGGCCCGGCGGAAGATGATGGCCAGATCCTCGGCGGAGGAGTACTGGTTTTCCTTGGGCAGGCCGTTGGCGGTGGCCACCGTGGTGCGATAGGCGCCCCACTGGCGCACCTGCTGGGTGAGCTTTTGGGTGAAGGTCTCTTCGCTGCCCGCGGCCTTTTCCGCCAGGGCCCGGGCCCCGTCGTTGGCCGAGGACAACAAGAGGGCATACAGCAGTTCCTTCACCGTGTAGGTTTCCCCCGGCTTGATGTTGATCTTGGAAGGGGGCGCGGCCGCGGCATAGGCGCTGACCTTCACCTGGTCGTCCAGCTTCAGGTGGTCCAGGACGTACTTGGCGGTCATCACCTTGATGGTGCTGGCCGGCGGCAGCATCAGTTGGGGGTTGAGGGCCAAGAGGGTCCTGCCGGTTTCTGCGTCCATGATCACAAAGGCCCGGGCCGTGACCTCCCATTCCTCCTGGGCGGCGGCAGACCACGGGGCAAGCAGGGCCAAAAGGCCGGCGAGGCCCAAGGTCAGCCACCACATTCCCCATTTCCCCCTCCTGCCAGAACGCGCTGCTCTCCCCACAGCTCTCCCCCCTCGTTGCTGGTATGTTCGAATACTATATGAAAAAAATTCTGGTTGCGCAAATGGGAATCAGGCCCTTGAAGGCTGATGTCAGGCGGAGTCACACAGAGTTTGGCGGGCTCGTGGGTTTTCCAGCGTGAGCTGAGGAACCGGAATACCTGAAAGAGGCGGGAGGCGCTGCGCTTTTTCGCTACGGCCCTATGAGCTATGAGCTGTGGGCTTTGGGCTTTAAGCTAAAATTCCGTGGCTGCGATTGGCCACCCCTGGAGGATGGATAAATGGTGAACAGCCGCGCCCGGCTGTCCAGTGAGGGCAGGCGAGGGCGCCTGCTCTACATTTTGGGGAAATCAGCATGGAAAGACCTGCTTTTTTTACTTTGGACCCTGGACTTTTATAAACCGGAACAAGTAGTAAATGCCGCGGTTTTTTGAATGCCTCCCCCTCCCCGGCCCCGGAAAAAATGCCGCCCTCCTTGCGGACCAAGCCTTCAAGGCCTAACTTGTAGGAAAAACAGGAGCGCCGGACGCCCCTCATCGCAATAAGGGTGTTATTTTTTTGAATATGTTGATAAAATTAAAAAAATAACCGAAACAGATGGTGGGGCAGATCAGCGCCGGGAGGATGTCATGTCGTATTCGTTGGACGCCTTGAAGGCCAAGATTGTGGATTTCTACCCGGAGATCGACAAGCACCAACTGGAAACCAGCATGGATTTTGATAAAGACAAAAACGCCTATGTCATCAAAATCAAAAAGGGCGAGCAGGCGCTCACCACCTTTCTCGACAAACCGGACGCCGACGCCTGTGTCGAGGGCAAAAAATGCGTGTATCTGGGGCTGCACATCGCCGAGTTCGCCAAGAATTTCGAGTTGCAGGAAAAATAACCGGGAGCGCCTTTGATGGAAAAAGAAAAACTGGCGTTGTTCGCCTTTAACGGCGACGCCATGTGCTTCGTGCATGTTTTGTTGAACGGCCTGGACCTCAAGGCCAAGGGCGCGGAGGTGAAAATTGTCTTCGAGGGCGCGGCCTGCCGTTTGGTCTCCGAGTTGGGGAAGACGGACCACGCCTTCCACCAACTCTACGCCAAGGCCCGGGAACAGGGTCTGTTTGACGGCATCTGCAAGGCCTGCGCCCACAAAATGGGCAGCCTGGAGGAGGCCCGAACCCAGGGTCTGACCATCCTGGAGGACATGTCGGGTCACGCCGGCCTGGCGCCCTATATCCAGGCAGGCTATCGCATCATCACCTTCTAACGGCGGGTCTGGGGGGACCTGCCGCCCGGGGCTCCGGAGCAGCCGGCGTTTAAGGGGGCCTAAGCTCTTCGGGGCCAAAACCGTGATTGTGAACCTGTGGTGGGGGGGAAAGTGCCATGAAATTTTTTCGAGGGAAAACGGATCCCAGATTTGACAGGTTCCATTCCCGGCGGCGGTGGGCCAAACGCCTGGGGTGGATCCTCTACGGTCTGCTGTTCACTGCCATTCTGGCGGTGGTGGGGGCCGGCGGCTTTATTTATCATTCCTACATCAAAGACCTGCCGGACTTCACCGCCATCAAGGAATACCGCCCGCCGGTGGTGACCCGCATCTATGCCCGGGATGGCCGCCTCATGGGGGAGTTCTATGCCGAGCGGCGCATCGAGGTGCCCTACGGCCGCCTGCCCCGCCACCTGATTCTGGCCTTCGTGGCCGCGGAAGACGCCCGCTTTTTTGAGCACCCCGGGGTGGATGTGTTCGGCATCGTGCGCGCCTTTCTGAGGAACGTGGAGGCCGGGGAGATTGTCCAGGGGGGGAGCACCATCACCCAGCAGGTGGTGAAACGCATCCTGCTCACCTCGGAGAAAAGCTTTGCCCGCAAGATCAAAGAGGCGGTGCTGGCCTACCGCATCGACAATTACCTCACCAAGGAAGAAATTCTGACGCTCTACCTGAACCACATTTTTTTGGGGCGGGGCTCCTACGGGGTGGAAGCCGCGGCCCAGGAATTTTTCTCCAAACACGTGGAGGACCTCACCCTGGCGGAGGCCACCATTTTGGCGGGCATCCCCAAGGCCCCGAGCCGCTATTCCCCCTATTTGAACCCGCAAAAGGCCAAGGAGCGCCAGGCCTATGTGCTCCGGCGCATGGCCGAAGTGGGCTTTGTGACCAGGGAAGAGGCGGCTGCGGCCCTGCGCCAGCCCATCAAGCTCAAATCCATGCGGGCCGACTGGATCAAAGAGTGCGGCTATTTCACCGAGCACGTGCGGGGCCTGCTGGAAGACCGGTTCGGCAAAGAGCAGGTGATGAATCTGGGCCTCAGGGTTTACACCACCGCGGACGCGGGCCTGCACCGGACGGCCCAGAAGGCCATCCGGGACGGCATGGACGCCCTGGTGAAGCGCAACGGCTACCGGGGCCCCTTAAGGCATTTGAGCCCCAAAGAGCGGCCTAATTTTCAGGAACGCCAGGTCAAGTATTTTAAGAAATATCCCCCCCGCAAGGGCATCCTGGTCACGGCCCTGGTGGTCCAGGGGGATAAGAAGGGGCAGGGGGTGGCTGTCCGCTTCGGGGAGCACGCCGGGGTCCTGGTGCCGCCGCCCGTTGACCCGGAAACCCAGGAGCGCCCCCAGGTGCGCCTGGCCTCTTTTGGTCCGGGGGACGTGATCCAGGTCCGCCTGATCAACCAGGATCGCCAGAAGCGCTGGACCGCCACCCTGGAGGCCGCGCCCATGGTGCAGGGGGCCCTCTTGTCCATGGAAATTGACACTGGCAAGGTGCGGACCATGATGGGGGGCAAGGATTTCACCGACAGCACCTTCAATCGGGCCTCCCAGGCCCACCGGCAGCCGGGGAGCGCGTTCAAGCCCATAATTTATGCGGCCGCGGTGGAACGGGGCTATGGGCCCAATTCCATTCTCCAGGACGAACCCCTGTCTCTGCCGGGGGGCCGCCACGGGGAGATGTGGACCCCCCAGAATTACGACCACAGTTTTTACGGCCCCATCCCCCTGTCCACCGCGCTGGCCCGCTCCCGGAACATTCCGGCGGTGCGCATGATGATGGCCCTGGGGGTCCCCGCGGTGGTCAACATGGCCAAAACTCTGGGGATCGCCTCTCCCGTATACCCCAACTATGCCTCTGCCCTGGGGGCCTCGGAAGTGACGCTCCTGGAGCTCACCCGGGCCTACTCGGTCTTCCCTAACCGGGGCAATCTCGTCGAGCCGGTGTTCATTGAACGCCTGGAGGACCGGGACGGCCGCACCCTGTTCGAAGGCAGGCCCCGGCGTCAGAGGGTGCTGACCCAGGAAAGCGCCGACATCATGACCAACCTGTTGATCGGCGTGGTGGAGCGGGGCACCGCCACCCGGGTGCGGGTGTTGCAGCGCCCCGTGGGCGGCAAGACCGGCACCACCAACAAGACCCGGGACGCCTGGTTCATCGGTTTTACCCCGTCGCTGATCACCGGCGTCTGGGTGGGCATGGACAATGAGCGCAGTCTGGGCCCCAAAGAGACCGGCTCCCAGGCCGCGGCGCCCATCTTTATTTCCTATATGCAGGAAGCCCTCAAGAGCCAGGCGGTGGAGAACTTCCACGCGGATGTCAAAGCACCGGCGAAAAGAGGCGATGGATACGATGAGGACGCCGACGATGAGGAGTCCGATGAGGAAGAAGAATTTTACCCGGATAACGGGGCGTTCACCGAAAAGCCTCCCAAAACCCCATCGCCCCATAAGGACTTCTTTAAGAGCGATATAGAGGGCTGAGGCCGGATTGCCATAAAGACCGAGTGGACCAAAGTTCGGAATTTTCGAATCCGGTGGGATATGGTATGGTCACCCTGAGGCCGGGGCCAAGATTTTTTCAATGGCCGATCGCCGAATTTTTGAATAACTTACCTTGGGGAAGGCAGGGAACTGTGCTTTTCCCATGGCTTTTTTGCGGTTGAGGGGATAATGCGACAGATTGAGGTGGAAACCATCATCGCGGCGGTAAAAGAGGCGGCGATCAAAGCGAATTATGAATTAGAGGAAGACATGCTGGCCGCGTTCGCAAAAGGGGAGCAGGAAGAAGAATCCCCGGCCGGACGGGAAATTTTCCGGCAGCTCCTGGAAAACGCCCGGATCGCCGCCCGGGAGCGCATCCCTTTGTGCCAGGACTGCGGTTTGGCGGTCATTTTTGTGGAATTGGGCCAGGAAGTGCGCCTTGCCGGGGGCGATTTCGAGGCCGCGTTGCATGAAGGGGTGCGCCAGGGATATGGGGAGGGTTTCCTCAGAAAGTCACTTTGCCATCCCCTGACCCGGAAAAACACCGGGGACAACACCCCCGCGGTCATCCACACCGAGATCGTCCCCGGGGACCGGCTCAGGCTTACGGTGGTGTCCAAGGGGGGCGGCAGCGAAAACGGCAGCAAGCTCTTCATGCTCAAGCCCGCCGAGGGCTGGGCCGGCATAAAGGACCGGGTGATCGCCACGGTGGCCGAGGCCGGCCCCAACGTCTGCCCCCCCATGATTTTGGGGGTGGGCATCGGGGGGAACTTTGAGCGCTCGGCCCTGCTCGCCAAAAAGGCGCTGCTCAGGAAGCTCGGCGACCGCCACCCGGACCCGGAGGTGGCGGCCCTGGAAGAGGAACTGCTCCTGGCGGTCAACGACCTGGGCATCGGGC
This sequence comes from Desulfobaccales bacterium, assembly GCA_041740935.1. GTDB lineage: Bacteria > Desulfobacterota > Desulfobaccia > Desulfobaccales > 0-14-0-80-60-11 > JBGSLA01. Next base: position 23,761 of record JBGSLA010000091.1, read on the forward strand.
CCGCCGGGCTGGGGGGCCGGATCACCGCGCTGGGGGTCAAGGTCCTCATGCAGCCCTGCCATATCGCCAGTCTGCCGGTGGCCATCAACATTCAGTGCCACTCCAGCCGCCACCAGGACGTGGTCCTGTAAGGGGGGGGTATGAGCGCCAAAGTGAGCCTGCGTGCCCCGGTGCAGGACGACCTGATCAAAACCCTGGTGATGGGCGACCTGGTCCTGGTGAACGGGGTCATCTATACGGCCCGGGATTCGGCGCACAAGCGCCTGATGGAGCTTCTGGAGGCCGGCCGGGACCTGCCGGTGGATTTTGCCGGCCAGATTTTATACTATGTGGGCCCCAGCCCGGCCCGGCCCGGCCGGGTCATCGGCGCGGCCGGACCCACCACCAGCACCCGCATGGACGCCTATACCCCCACCATGCTGAAGCTCGGTCTCAAGGCCATGATCGGCAAGGGCAAGCGCGGGCCGGAAGTCGTCGAGGCCCTGAAGCAGTACACCGCGGTGTATCTGGGGGCCACCGGCGGGGCCGGGGCCCTCATCTCCAAATGCATCAAAGCCGCGGAGGTGGTGGCTTTCCCGGATCTGGGCCCGGAGGCCATCCATCGCCTGGAAGTGGAGGATTTTCCCGCCATCGTCATCAACGATTGCCACGGCGGGGACCTGTATGAGGTGGGCCGGCGGGAGTACGCCCGGGTGAGGTAGATTAGACAACAGTTTGGTTTTATAGATAATTATGATGTCTTAAAAATTGACCAAGGAGCTTCTTGCCAAATTCAATAGGGAGAAAGGTTGTCATTCTGAGCAAGAATCTCGTATTTATAAAAGCTTGAGATCCTTCACTTCGTTCAGGATGACAAAAAATAACACTTTTGCAAGAGCCTCCAAGGCCTGATGGGTTTTGCCTCCCCGGTCTTAGGGAAATTTACGGAGAGAGTGGCGTCAGCACAGGACGATATCTATGGTGGTGGATCTGGAAAAAATCATGGCCCGGATCAGGGAGAAGCGCCGCTCCTTCCAGGAATACAACTTTTCCCCCCAGGAAAGCGACGCGCTCAAAACCTTCTTCGATCTGGTCCAGGAATATGAGACCCTGGACAATTTTTACCGCATCGCCGTAGGGGTGATCAAAGAATTCCTTGAACTGGATTCCCGCCTGTATCTGATTTCCCGGGAGGGGGCCCTGCAACTGGTGTGCGACAGCCTCCAGGGGGTTTACCCCGACAAACCCCCGGCCCCCGAGGCCATTCAGCTGAACAATCAGGCCTATTTCAACGAGCAATCCTGGGTGGCCCCCATCCGGGGCAACCTGCTGTTGGTGGACCGCCTGCCTTTTTACAGCAAAGACCAGGTCATCGGCCTGCTGGAAGTCTTTCCCCGGGAAAATATCACGGAGCGGCGGCGCTTTTTCCTGGAAAAATACATCAACCGTCTGGGCTACAACCTGCACAACAAGATCATCTCCTGGCAGAATATCCAGCATATCCGCTTCATCAACGGCCTGGTGGCGGACATTGAACACAATATCATCCTGCCCAACATCAGCTTGAGCCTCTATCTCCGCAAGCTGAAAACCAAAATTAAGAGTCTCAAAACCATGGAATGCAGCTGCTTTCAGGCGGATTCACCTGAGGCGGCCAACCTCCATGACCTGGTGGCTGACATGGAGCAGGACTACCAGACCCTGGAGAGCCAATACCGGGGGGTGAGCCTGTTCATTGAGTCGCTGTTCCGGCCCTCCCACTTCCAAAAGGGTCAGCTGGTGCTGATGCGGCGCACCACACGGGTGATGAGCGACATCATCCAGCCCCAGCTCAAGATGTATCTGCCCAAGTTTCAGGAGCGGGGGATCGACATCGATGTGAACTTAGGGGGAGTCCCCGACGAGGATTTTGTGCTGTCGGTGGACAAGGGGCTGATGGCCCAGGTGTACGCCAACCTTTTTTCCAACGCGGTGAAGTACACCCGCACCAACCACGAGGGGCGCAAGTATCTGTCCTTCGGCCGGGAGCAGCTCAAGGATTTTTTCGGCCCGGGCAAGGACGGCATCAAGTTCAACGTCTTCACCACCGGTCCCCATATCCCCCCGGAGGACGTGCCCCGCATCTTCGAGGAGGGCTACCGGGGCTCCAATATCGAGGCGGAAGTGGGCACCGGCCGGGGCCTCTATTTCGTCCGCAATGTCATCGAGACCCACGGCGGCATGGTGGGCTATGAACCCACCCACGAAGGCAACAACTTCTACTTTGTGCTTCCCCTGATCACCGGCCTCGAACCTCCCCTGGGAGTGGAACTGGCCGCCTCATAAGGCGGTTTTCGGTTTACTGTTTTCGGTTTTCGGTAAAATTATCGGAAAAATCAGCAGATCAGACCCGTTGTTGCTGTAATTTCCATGAAAACTCGTCGCCAGAAAGCCCTCCCGTGACCATCCGCTATCTGGCCCAGGAACTCTACCGCCTCACCCAAAAGGTGGAGGAATTGGAGCGGCGCCTGGCCGCCCTGGGCGCCGGCCCGTCCCCGGAACGGGGACCCCTGGAAATCGAACTTTTCCAGACCAAAAAAGAGCGGGATCACCTGCGGCACTTGCTGGAATCGAAGAAGAACAAGCCCCTGGTCTGAGTTGTTTTTAAAAAATTCCTCAGGCGGCTATATTTTGGTAGGGTGGCTGTCCCCGGCCGCCCAGGGTTCCGGCGGGCACGGAGGCCCGCCCCACCCCGATTTTTCACGGTTTTGGTCGACCCAAGGGCTCATGAGCGGCTGTCCTGTTATGAAAAGTTTTTCGTAGGGTGCGTCTTACGCACCAATTAATCAGGAAAAGCGGCGGGCGGTGCCCGCCCTACATATCTGCTATCTGCTGACTACTGACTGCTCTTAACAGAGCCAGCAGCCCTTTTCCCGGATATCCTCATACCACCTGTGCATGAGTTGGGAGCGCTCTCCCTTCTGCATAAAAAGCAGCCGAATGACCTGGCTCATGTCGATGAAGCCGGCAAAAAAGGCGTATTTCACCAGGTTTTCCAGGTTCTCCGGGGAAAACTCCCGGGCGTGCTCCGGGACCCTCTCCCACATGTCTTCCCTCTGGATGATGTCCTTCACCAGGCGATAATGGGCCTGCTGCTCCTCCAGGGTGCTCGGGTTGGGCATGGTGGCTGAAGCTATGAACAAGATATCGAAGTTTGGGCTTTTGGAGATCTCTCCCTGCCGGTCAGTTTAAGCGAGCCAAGCGACTGAAAAATCTCCCGGCCAGCCGTTTTTGCCGAAAACCGGAAACCGAAAACCCTCCTACACCCTGAAGGTCGCCCGCACCCGCCGGGCGGCCTTGCGGCCCTGGGCCAGCGCGGCCTCCACGCAGGGCAGGCCCTCCATGTCCGAGTTGGCCAGGATAAAACGTCCTTCCTGGGGGCTCACCCGGCCCTTTAAAAAATGAATAAAGCCGGGGTAGGGCACCACCTGGGCGTGGCCGAAGCGGTACAGCTGAATCTCCTCCACTTCCGTTTCAATCCCCGGAAAATGGCGGGCCACCGCGTTCAGGATCTCCTGTCCCTGGTCCTCCGGGGTTCGGCTGAGCAGCGCTTCCCTCCCCCCGGGGTAAGGCTGGGGGGCGAAGACTACCATCACCCGGGGGCTGCCCGGGGGCGCGCTGCGGGGCGTCAGGATAAAATCGGAGAAGGCCGGTTCCCCCACAACCCAGTTTTCAAAGCCCGGGGCCTCGAGGCTGAGTTTGCCGCACAGGGCCGCGACCACGTAGCTGCTGTAGTGAAATTCCCCAAATATGTCCAGGTCCCAGCCGCAGTCCGGGGGCAGCAGGCGGCGGGCCGCGAACTTGCCGCAGGCCAGGATGACCATGCCGGCCTCCAGCACCCAGGGGCGCTGGCCGGCTTCATCCCAAACCTGGAGGTGCACCGCGTCCGGCCGGTTGTGCAGGCCCACCACTGTCTGCCCCAGCCGCAGGCGGTTGTTTAAAGAAGCAGCCAGGGCCTGGACCAGGCGGGCGTTGCCTTCCGGGAATGAGCCGATCCGGGAGGTGGCAGAAAATTCCGCCATGAGAAAATACATCCCCGCCCAGGCGGACACCGCGTCGGGTCCGGCCCCCAGGCAGGAGCGGCAGTAGGGCTCAAACAGGGCGGTGGCCTCCCGGGGGAGGCGCTCGATATTTTCCAGATAGTCCTGAAAGGAGCACTGGTCCCACACCGGACGGGTCAAAAAGGGCGTGGCCAGGGGGTCCCAACTGGCTTCGTACTGCTGCAGTTCGCCGGTGAACTTGAGAAGCTTTTCCCGCACCCCGGGGCTGAGGTCAAGGGAGCCGAGGCCCGCTGGGGAAAAGCAGTCCGGGCGCCAGCGGCCCTGGTGGAACAGGGCGCTGGCCGGGGGCGCCACCAGGGCCTCATCAACCACCAGACCCAGCTGCCGGTACCAGGCCAGGGTCTCCTGGTCCGCCGGATCGTGATAAAAATAGGCGGACCCGGCCGGATAGGGGATCCCTTGATAGGAGCCGGGCTGACAGACGCCGCCGGGCCGGCTGCCGGCTTCCAGCACCAGCACCTCCCGGTCCTGCAGGTCATAGGCCGCGGCCAGCCCCGAGAGGCCCGCGCCCACCACGGCCACTTCCACCCGGGCCTCCGGACGGTCGGGCCAGACCGTGGCTTTTTTGCCAGTTGATTGTAGATAATGGTGACATGAGTGAGGGGCGTCGCCGCCCCAGGACAGCACCTTGCATTTGTTCGTATCGGTCATGTTCACTCCGCAGGTTGGCCCGGCTGGGCCATTTTGGCAAAATGTTCGTTGGCCGCCCGGATCAACATTTGCCGGGGGGCCAGATCCCGGCTCAGGGCCGTCTGGGTTTCCGGCTCCACCCTGCCGGTGCGCACCAGTTCCTCGCCGGCCTGGGCCACCGCGGCCAGGACCTTCGCTACCGGGGAGGCCAGCTCCGGAGCATCCATGAACTCTGAGGAATGGCGGTAAATCTCCGCGATCAGGCTATGGCCGAAAATCATTTTGAGGTTGAGGGACAGGGCCTGAAAATTCTCCATTTCGGGAAAGGCGCACACGCACAGAGCGACGATGCGGGGGCTCTGGGGCGCCCGCAGGGGGTGTCCGGTCCGGGCGCCCTGGTCTACAAACTCCGGCGATATCATGGGGAGCGTCCGTTCGATGAAGGCCTTCATCCGGGCGTTGAGGTTGTAGTGGTACAGGGGCGAGGCCAACACCGCCACCTCCGCTCCCAGAAAGCGGTCATAGAGCTCCCCGGTCATATCGTCGTCCTGGATGCAGCGTCCCGGGGTCTTGAACCAACAGCCGAAACAGCCCAGGCAGTGCCGGATGCGGTAGTTGCGCAGATACAGGGTTTCGGCCTCGGCCCCGGCCCGGCGCGCCCCTTCCAGGAATTTTTGCAGCACCAGTTCGGTTTTGCTTTCCTCGTGGCCCCGGGGACTGCTGTTGAAAGCCAAAATTTTCATAACATTTCCTTAATCATTGTATTTTATGCAGTCGGAACCTGTTTCATGAGGGGAGATTAACTTCTTCTCACCCACCAACATCCCCTCAGGCCGGTCAATAACTCCACTGCAGACTCACCATCGCGCCCCCGGACGCGGGTTGCACCCTGACCCAGATATTGGGGTCGTTGGGGCCGATGAAGGCATCGTTTAAAAATCTGCCGATGAAATTGCCCAGCGCCGCGCCCAGCAGGACGTCGGAGGGATAGTGATAATTGCCCTCCAGGCGGGCCCAGGAGGCCCCGCCCACCAGGGTGGCCAGCCCGCCCCGCAGGGCAAGGCGCGACCATCTGGGAATATGCAGATAATCCAGGTTGCGGGAGGCCAGGCTGCCGTAGACCGCGGCCAGGGAAGAGGTGCTGGAAGGCAGGCTGCGGCGGTTGCTGCCGTCCGGCCGGGGCCGTTGGGTGGCGTCTTTTAAACCTTCGGTGCTCAATTTGGTCAAAGCCGCGGCACCGGCCCCCACCCCAAACCCCTTGAGTTTGGCCCAGACCCATTCCCCCGGCTTATCCCCGCCGGGCGCGGCCAGCCCGGTTATGACATAGGCCCCGAGCAAGGCGTTCACCAGATAATCCGAGGCCTCGTCGGCGCCCTGGCGGGAGCCGAAAATCGGTTGGTTTTTGGTGGCCCAACGGGTCAGGTTGCGGTCCCAAGCGTCGATCTGAAAGACCAGGGCCCCCGCGGCCGGCGCCCAGGTGCCCGGGTCCAGGAGAGCGTTTCTGGCGGCCCGTTTGAGGCGCTCGCCGCCGGGGAACAGCCTGACGTCACCCCCCCAGCGGCGTCCGTCCGGCAGGGTGCCGCAGCCTCCGCCGAGCCAGATGAGGCTCAGGAGGATCAAGGCCGCGCTGAGCCATTTTTCACCAAAAAATCTAAACTTCAAAGCCTCAGGCTGCCGTGAACCTGAAGAACGAGGCCGGAGGCCCTGGGAGTCCATGCCCCTGGTTAATCCTGCCGATTGATCAGGGCCGCCAGGTAGCCGGCCCCGAAGCCGTTGTCAATGTTCACCACCCCCACGCCGTTGGCGCAGGAGTTGAGCATGGCCAGCAAAGCCGCCAGCCCCCCGAAGGCCGCGCCGTAGCCCACGCTGGTGGGCACCGCGATGACCGGGCGCTCCACCAGACCCCCCACCACGCTGGGCAGGGCCCCCTCCATGCCCGCCACCACCACGAACACCGCGGCCTGGGCGAAGAGCTGCTGATGGGCCAACAGACGGTGCAGGCCCGCCACCCCGCAGTCATACAGGGTTTCCACCCGATTGCCCATGATGCGGGCGGTCAGCGCGGCCTCCTCAGCCACCGGCAGGTCCGAGGTCCCCGCGGAAATGACCACAATGACCCCCCGGCCCCGGTCGGGCACTTCGCCCCGGCTCAGGGTGAGGGCCTGGGAGAGCGGATGATAGCGGGCCTCGGGAAAATCGGCCAGCAAAACCTCAGCCTTGTCCGGGGCCAGCCGGGTCACCAGGATGTGGTCGGACCCGGCGGCCAGGGAGCTGAGGATGCCCCGGAGTTGGCCGACGTCCTTCCCTGGCGCGAAAATCACCTCCGGAAAGCCCTGGCGCAAAGCCCGGTGATGGTCCACCCGGGCGAAGCCCAGATTTTCAAAGGGCAAATGACGCAGGCGCTCCAGGGCCTGAGCCGGGCTTACGCGGCCGGCTTGCACCTCTTCCAGGAGTTGTTCGAGAATTTTGACATCCATGGGAGTTACCGGTGATTCCGGAGAATTATATCCTGTGGTTCATCCCAGGGGAATTCTTAACAACAAAGAATCATATCTTTTCAGGAATTTTTCCTTTGGCTCTCCGGCCAGCTTTGCCTGTGACCGTTATTCCTCGAGGGGCGTCAACAGGCCCTCCCGGCTGAGTCTGTAGCGGCGGCCCTGCCAGTCCACCTCATTTCCCAGGAAGCTCGACAGCCACAGACCGAAGGACAAGAGGTCCTTCAGGGGCAAAAGCAGGAGCGCCGGGAGAGGCAGGGCGCCCCTGAGGCACAGCCTCTCCGAGAACCAGGCCAGACCCAGGCGCAGGGCCAGGGCCGCGGCCGCCAGGCCCCAGGCCCAGGGAGCCCCGCCGCTGAGCAAGGCCACCAGGAGGCTCAGGACCAGGGCGTGGGTGATGCCGTAGGCCAGGTAGCCCCGGGGGCGGCACACCCGGTAGGTGCGGGTCCAGCGCCGCTGATGGGCCAGATAATCCCCGAAACTCAGGCGGGGGTTTACCGTTTCCACCACATAGGGCATGAGGCCCACCGTGAACCCGGCTTCACGAATGCGCCGGCCCAACTGGTAGTCATCCGCCAGATAATCCGCCAGGGGGGCGAAGCCGCCGATGCGGTTTAAGGCCGTGCGGCTGAAGGCCATGGCCCCGCCCAGGGCGAAGCGGATGCCCTCCAGGCCCTGGGCCGCGGCCACCGAGGGGATGAAATCGGCGCTGATGGTCAGGGCTTCCAGCACGGAGCCCAGGGACCCTCTGCGGCCGGCCCGGTAGGGGCAGGAGACCAGGCCCGGGGCGGGGTCCCGGAAAGCCCCCGCCACCCGGCCTAAAAAGTCGGGGCCCACCTTGACGTCCTGGTCGGCCACCACCAACAGATCATAGCGGGCATGGGGCTCAAGCTGGCGCAGGGTGCTGACCTTGGGATTATGCCCCAGGGACTCGGGGCACACTCTCACCTCTACCCGGCCGGGGGGCGCGGTGCGGCGCAATTCCTCCAGGAGCGGCGCCGCCGGGTCGGTGGCCTGGGCCACCCCGAAGATTACCTGATAGGAATCATAATCCTGGCGGAGAAAACTCTCCAGACACTCCCGGGTCCCCGGCGCCAGGCCTTTGACGGGTTTGAACACGGTGATGCCGGGAGCTTTCTCCCTGACGGGTGCGGGGGGCGCCTGACCAAAAAAGCGCGCCAGCCAGAACAGGGCCAGGATCTGATAGGCCAGGGCCGCCGCCAAGAGCAGAAGGAGAGCGATCATAGAAGGGGTTTTTCTTTATAATATCGTGAGATGGCCCGATAACAAGAAAGGAGAGGCGCCGAAGGAATTGGCCCTCCGCCTTACGGGCCGCCGCTGTCTAAGGGTGTATCATGAAAACCCCCCAAGCGGTAGGCCTGGGCCGCGCCCCGGCGCAACCCGGCGAGGTTTGTCATGTCCCTGGAAGCAGTCATTTTTGATCTTTATGGCACCCTGGTGGATATCTGGACGGACGAAGCCGACCCCTTCGTGTATCAGACCTTATCCAGGTTTCTGCGGTATTATGGCATTTCTTTCGAGCCGGATGAATTGGCCGCCCGCTATCAGGAAAGCGCCGCTGCCCAGAAGATGGAGCGAGCCTGCCTGCATGCCGAAATCGACGTGTTTCTGGTGTTCGAGGAGATCTTGGCGGAGGGCCTCAAGAAAACCCCCGAGCGGGCCCTGGTCATCTGGCTGGCCCGTCTGTTCCGCTCTCTCACCATCAACACCCTGGGGCTCTTCACCGACACCCTGCCGGCCCTGGAGATGTTGGCGCCCCGTTATCGCCTGGGTGTGGTCAGCGACGCCCAATGGGTCTTCAGCGAACCGGAAATCCGCTTTCTGGGGCTGGAAAAATTTCTGGAGACCGTGGTGCTGTCGTCCCGCTATTTCATCTGCAAGCCCTCGCCGCTGATTTACTCCCATGCCCTGAGGGCCATGAAGCTGGAGCCTTCCCAGGCCCTGTATGTGGGCAACGACGCCAACCGGGATGTGGCCGGCCCCCAGGCCATCGGCATGCCGGTGGCCCTGATCCTCAGACAGGGCTGGCCTCCCCCGCCCCCCGAGGTGCCGGCGATCAGGAGCCTGGAGGAGATTGCCGGGCTTATTTCCTCCCATTTTCATGACTGAAAGCGGCTGGCGTTCGGAGAACAATTTTCTGCTTCGAGAAGTTCAAAGTTCAAGGTTTAAGGTTCAAAGTTTAAGGTTAACACATTGATTCAAACAACTTTTCCTAATTTATGGGTGATCGTTAGCTCATGAATGACTGCCTGGAAAAGTTCTCCTGGGCACCGCCCACCAACCACCCGGTGGCACAGGTTTGCAACCTGTGCCTGCACAGGCTCGACGCCTGGGCCACCGGGGTTTTCCTGTGTTTGAAAGAGCCTGGGCCTCAGGAGCGACTGCCGGGCCTGGGTCAAAAGGCTATTCCTGGAGCCGAAAGGCGCGGGGCAAAAGCTCGGTGATGGGGGCTTCGATGGAGCCTGTTTCCCCCGGAAAGATGACCAGGGCCTCGGGGCCGAACTCAAAGATCACCTGGCGGCAGGCCCCGCAGGGGGAAAAGGGCCCGGGCCGGTCGCTCGCCACCGCAATGGCCCGGATTTGCATACCCGGCCCTTCCGCGGCCACCGCCCCGGCAATGGCGGCCCGTTCGGCGCACAGGCTAAGGCCATAGGAGGCGTTTTCCACATTGGCGCCGACAAACACCTGCCCCTTCTCCGTCAACACCGACGCCCCCACCTTCACCCCGGAATAAGGGGCATAGGCCCTTTCAAGCGCCTCCCTGGCCATTTGCACCAGCAGGGCTTTTTCCCTTTCCGAACTTGACTTTGAGCTCATGGCGGCTAACTGGTAAACTTCCGATCCAACGTCCGGTACTGGATAGCCTCGGCCACGTGGGTCGGGGAGAGGGCGGTCTCGCCTTCGAGATCGGCGATGGTGCGGGAGATCTTGAGTATCCGGGTATAGGCCCGGGCGGAGAGGGCCAGCTTCTCCATGGCCGCCTCCAGCAGGCGCCGGGTCGCCTCGGTCAGGGGGCAGTGGTCCCGCACTTGGCGGGGGGTCATGTGGGCGTTGGCGAAGATTTTGCTTTTGGCGAAGCGCTCCTTTTGCCGGTCCCGGGCGGCCAGCACCCGGGCCCGCATGACCGGGGAGCCCCCCTGGTCGTCTTCGGCGCCGGCCAACTCCTGGAAGCGCACCGCGGGCACCTGCACCTGGAGGTCGATGCGGTCGAGCAGCGGCCCCGAAATGCGGGAGCGATAGGAGTTGATCTGGTTAGGGGTGCAGGTGCAGGGCTTCCGGGGGTCCCCGAAAAAGCCGCAGGGGCAGGGGTTCATGGCCGCCACCAACATGAAGCGGGCCGGATAGGTGAGAGAACTGGTGGCCCGGGAAATGGTGACCCGGCCCTCCTCCAGGGGCTGGCGCAGGACCTCGAGGGTGGCCCGCTTGAATTCCGGCAGTTCGTCCAGGAAAAGGACGCCGTAGTGGGCCAGGGAGACCTCGCCGGGCTTGGGGCTGGTGCCGCCGCCGATGAGGCCGGCGTCTGAAATGGTGTGGTGGGGGTTCCGGAAGGGCCGCTGGCGGAGCAGCGCCTGCCCCGGCGGCAAAAGCCCCATGATGCTGTAAATGCGGGAGGTTTCCAGGGCCTCCTCGAAGCTGAGAGGGGGCAGGATGCTGGGCAAACGTTGCGTTAACATAGTCTTGCCGGCCCCGGGAGGCCCCATCATCAGGACATTGTGGCCGCCGGCGGCGGCGATCAGCAGGGCCCGCTTCACCGGCTCCTGGCCGCGCACCTCCCGGAAATCCACGTCGTCCTGGGGGTCCCAGCCTGCGTCCTCCGGGGCCAGGGGCGGGGTGGGCTGCAGCGCCTCCCTCCCGGCCAGAAAATCCACCACCTGGGCCAGGGTGTCCACTGTGTAAAGCTCCAGGCCCTGGACCACTGCGGCTTCCCGGGCGTTTTCGGGGGGAAGGATGAGGCTCAGGCCCGCCTCCCGGGTGGTCAGCGCCATGGACAACACCCCCCGGGTGGGCTTGAGGCGGCCGTCCAGGGAGAGTTCCCCGAACAGCAGATATTTGTCCAGGCCCTCCGGGGGCACCACCCCCTGGGCCGCGAGCAGCCCCACGGCCACCGGCAGGTCAAAGCCGGTGCCCTCCCAGCGCCCGTCCGCCGGGGCCAGATTGATGGTGATGCGGTTGCCGGGAAACTTGTAGCCCGAGTTCTTGAGCGCCGCCCGCACCCGGTCCTTGGCCTCCTTCACCGCGGTTTCAGGCAGACCCACGGTGGTGAAGGCCGACAGGCCCGGCGAGATGTCCACCTCCACCTCGACGATGTAGGCGTCCACCCCCTTCAGGGCGCCGCTTTTGACTTTGGCCAGCATGCCTGCTCTTTCCGGGGCGAGTTGCTCGGGGAAAAGGAGCAAAAAACGTTTTCGGTTTTCACTTTTCGATAAAAATAATTAATAAAATCAAATCAATACGCGTTTTTCTGATTGCATTTCAAGGTAAAAATCGCCTCAGACGGGAAGGTTCCCCATCTCCAGGTTTTTTTCCAGTCGGCTTGGGGGAATTCTACCGGAAATCAAGGGGAAAAGGACAGGGTTTTTGTGTGAGGGGTGTGAAATAGGCAGGTAATTTATTGTGAAAATTTTTTATGTAGAACCGCCGCCCGCGGCGGTTTGTTCGCCGGCGAGGGCGCCGGCGCCACATTTTTTATGCCTCATTGGTGGGCCGAAGGCCTATGCGGAACTGTGTCCGGATGGGCACTCAATCAGACAAGGAGAAGGCGTCGGACTCAAATCTTAAAGGTGACCGAGGTGCGGGCCTGCTCTCCCAGGGAGATGAATTCCTTGAGCATGTCAAGGGTCCCGAGGACCAGGCCCTTGACCTGGAAATGCCGTTTTTTCAGATAGATGAAGAAATTTTCGAACTCCTGCCGCACTTCCCTGGCTTCAAACAGATTGACATTGCTCTTCAGGCGCACCTCCTGATGCTTGTTGTCGAGGCGCTGGTAGGTGTTGAGTTCGTCAAAATAGACCTTCAGGTTCACGTAGGTATTGATGAGGCGCCTGCCGGAGTCCGGGTCCAAAGCGCCCAACATCTGGGCCGAGTTGTCATAGACCCCGAAATAATGTTGGGAGGCGCTGATGATCCCGGCGAAGGTCAATTCCTCGGCCTTGTCGAGGCGTTCCAATTCCTCCCCCACCAGGGCCAGGTAAGCGGTCCAGAGCGCATCCAACTCAGAGTGCAGGGCCTGGAAGAGATTGAGCAGGGTGCGGGCCTGGCCCTCCCGTTCCAGCTTCTGGTTTTTGAGATAGTGGGCATAGGCGATGACCCGGCCGCTCAGAAAGCCTCCCACCAAGGCGCCGCCCAGACCGCAGATCAGGGCCAGGATGAAATCCATGGGTTGTCCTCCTCAACAATGAATCCCATCCTATTAATTCGGCCTAAACGTCAGGAAAATTGAGACTTGGGTTAAAAAATTCCTGCTTTACTTCGGAGGCGGGCTCAGGGGCGGCGGGGGCGGCTCCACGTAAACCCACAGGGCGCCCCGCATCTCCACCGGATAGGTCTTGCGCTCGTGGACCTTTTTGCCTCCCGGGGCGGACACCGACATGAGCCACCAGCCGGGGCTGTCCAGGGTGCAGGTGAAATAGCCCAGGCGGTCGGTCTTGACCACCCGGGTGATGAGGGGGGCGTTCTCCTCCCCGAGGCGGTCTTTGGGCATGTTATCCGCGGGGACGAAAAAGCCGTGGAATTTCTCGATCTCTACAGGGGCGCGGGTCAGGGCCTGGTTTTTCACCAGAGCCTGCCCCTTGAAGACCGACCCCGCGGGCCAGCCGTAGGGCCGGGTCAGGGGGATAATCTCCACCGGCAGGCCCACCGCCTGGTCCCAGCCTTTCTCGGCCCGGACGTGCAGGGGCTCTTTGACGTAGTCCTGCCAAAAGACCTGATTTTCGGGGATGAAATAGGGGGGGCTCTCCAGGCAGAGATAATAATCCCCCGGTCCGGGGGGCTTATAGGCCACCGCAAAGGCCTGGCGGTCGCGGCCGCTGGCCTGGTCCTTGAGGGTGATTTGGTTGACGGCCGGGATGTCCTTTTTCTTGTCCGGGGTGAAGACGAAAAACTTGGGGGGCTGGGCGTCGTCGATGAGCATCTCGAAGGGGTGGCCCCAGAAATATCGCCAGTTGACCTCCTCCCCCGGTTTGGCATAGCAGCCTTCGGTCTGGGGCCAGAAGACCTGGAAGTGGGCCAGAACTGGTGTAGCCGAGAAGAGAACCCCCATCAGGGCCGCCAAAACCCAAAACACCCGTGGTGAAATTCCCCCCGGCTTCACCATGAACCGACCCTCCTTGGAAAACCAAGCCACTCTTGGCCAAGGTTAAGCCACCCTGGCCTGCAAGGCTGATTGTTTCAAAGAGGATCGACCTGACCGGGGAATAACTTAAAATCTTTTTTAAGATTCCTGCACTTCTTTCTACCTTTTCCCCCTGAAAAGGGTTGGGAGGAGGGGGCTGGCGAGAGGGGGTGAGGCTGCCATTTTGGTTCCGAATCTCCCGCTGGGGGATTGCTTGGCTCCGAATCCGGCAGATAATAGCGGGGGCGGAGCCCGCCCACGGCTTATGGGTGTATTGATAGGCGGCCCGTGGCCGCCGGCATCAGCGTGCACGGCACGCCCTATAATTCCGCCCTCCCACCACCCGGTGGCACAGGTTTGCAACCTCTCGCCACGCACAGGCGGGACGCCTGTGCTACTGAATCTCGAGTTTGTGGTTTTCTGACAAAGATTTTGCTTGCAACATGTTAATCTTATTAAGAAATCATTCAATTTTTTCAGTTTGGTTCCGGCCTTTAGGCCGGGATGTGCAACCAGGCCTCTTCCTGGTTTTGAGAGAGCCGGGGGCTCATGAGCGTCTATTCTTTAAAGTTCGCCTGATGGAGGGAGGCTCTGGCCTGCCACGTCCAAAATTATTTACAAGATACAAGGGCGGCTGTTCTACATTTTCTCCATCCCAAAAGAGGGATGTTGCCCATAAGCCGCTAGAAACCATAGGAATCCAATGGCACTTCCCATGTTCTTAAATGCGACCTTTGAGTTCATTCCTTGCATGACTGTTCCGCGGCCAATTGCTGGCGCACCTCCACCACCTGGCGGGCCGCCAGGTCCACTGCGGCCAGGTCGGTCCAGGGGCTGAGGATGAAGGATTTCAGCGCAGAGATGGGCGGGCCTGCCTCACCATCGTATTCGGCGTGGCGGTAGGCGTTGGTCCAGGACAACAGCACCCCCTGCCCCGCCATAGCCCGGTCGTGCACCCGCCGGAAGATGCGCCGGTTGTAATCGTTGTGGGCTTCGAGTTCCTCCCGGTAGGCGGGGTCGCTCACCTCCCGCTGAAAAGCCTCCTTGGCCGTCACCCCCTCGGGATACACCCGGAACAGGGTCACGGGCCCGTAATTAAAATCGTTCAGCACCTCGATGCAGGGGTAGGCCTCCAGGCGCTCCCTGAGCATGGCGGCCATTTCCACCACATGGCCGATCAGGACCCTAAAGCCCTGCTTGCCGAACAGGCGCATGTTGGCCAGAGCCGCCAGGGCGCCGCCCCCGGGCCGGGAGCACTCCAGGGTGTAGATGCCGGGGCGGTACTGGCCGAACTGGTAGAGATAGGGCATCTCCTCGGGGTGCCGGGACAGGAGGGTCAGGTCCTGGCGCTCCTTGACCAGAAAGGTGCTGGAGATATACGGGGTGTAGCCGGTTTTGTGGAAGTCCACCCCCAGGGAATCGGCCCGCCCCAGGTGGGCCAGGCGTTTGACCGAGTCCTGCAGGGACCGCACGGTGCGGGCGTGAAAGCCCAGGGGGTTGGCCTCGAAGTCGTAGTCCCGGAATACCGACCAGATCCAGCCGATGACCGCGTCAGCGTGGATATGCGGCGGGGGCACCTGAAATTCCTGGACAAGTTCCTCCCGCAGGCGCACGATGCCCGCCAAATCGTCGATGCCGAAGGCGTCGGTGGTCCCCTGGGTGGCGATGATCACCGCCACCTTCTCCCCGGCTGCATAGGCCCGGCGCAGATAGTCCTCCAGGTCGGTGAGGTCCATCTCGTTGTCCCGGGTGGTGGGGATGGCCACGAGGTTTCTGGTGCCCAGCCCCAGCCAGCCGGCGGCGTTTAAGCGGGCATAGTGGGAAGATTCGGAGGCCACCACCTTCAGGTCCTCCCTGAGCCCTTCGGTCATGCCCCGCCCCCCCAGATATTTTTCCAGGCCCAGTTTTACGCCGTAAAAGATGGTGCCGGTGCCGCTGAAAGTGAAGACCCCGCCGGCCCGCTGGGGGTCATAGCCCACCAGGTCGGCGAGCATGGCCACCGCCTGGATTTCCGCTTCGGCGAAGCGGGCGGCGTATTCGTCCCAGATGATGTTGGGATTGAGCAGGGCCGCAGCCATCACCGCAGTAATGCTGGGGATGGAGGCCGAGGGGATGACGTTCACCTGGGAATTGGGGTGGCCCCACACCGGCATGCCCCGGCAATAATCCACCAGCTCGGCGGTGACCTCCTCCACGGACTGCATCTCTTCCGGAAAGCCCTCTTCCAGGTCCTGCTGATAGCGTCCCGGCCGGCCGCGCCCCAACACCGGCGCGGCGGATTTCAGATCGTCCACCCGGTCCAGAAAGCGGGACAGGGTGTGGACAAAATAGCCGTCCATGACAGGGTTGGAGATGGGGTGGGGGAAGCTGTTTTTCAACTGCTCCAGGATTTCCGAAAAGTGCAGCCGCTCCTGAAAATTACCGGGCATGGCGCCTTCTCCTTGTGGGTGGTCAATCCCTGGCTTGCTATGTATCGTGAAAAACTCCCCTAAAAATTAATGCATTTGGGGAGCCAGTCTCTCATGAGCCTCTGGTTTTCTTAAAAATATGAAAAGCCCGGCGGCACAGGTGTCCTCACCTGTGCAGGCACAGGTTGAAAACCTGTGCCACCGGCGTAAGGAGTGCTGAGAGCCTCAAACTTTTCATAACAGTTGCTCATGAACCTTCGGCTCACCCGTAAATCATGAAAAATGTGGCGCCGGCGCCTCGCCGGCGCAAGAACCGCCGAGGGCGGCGGTTCTACACCAACACTTTTTAGGACAGATGTAGCAAAGCTCTTCGGCAGTGTCAATGCAGGCGGAGCGTCCGCCGGGAATTTCGATTTTCGGACGCAAGGGCGCGCCAATTTTATCGAAACCCTGCCCTGACCCAAATCCCCCCAAAAAACATGCCGAAATCTAACCCAGACATAATCAAGGGCAAGGAAAACGGGTTTAAAGAAACATAATCAGAAAGGTTCTCAACATTATCTGCTTGGGTGAGGAGACGACATGCCGATCAGCGCCAAGCTGGGCCCGGAAATTGCAATGCCCTTCAGCCTCAACCCGGAGATGCTCCGGGATATCCTGCAGTTCGCCAAGCCCTTCGGGCACTATGAAAACCGCCAGAACCTGAACCTGGGTTTCGGGTTCATCTATTACGGGGTGGCCCGGGCCCTGCGGCCCAGGCATATCCTGGTCATCGGCTCGGGGTATGGCTTCAGCGTGGTCTGCCTGGCCCTGGCCCTCAAGGACAACGGCCAGGGACAGCTCACCTTCGTCGATCCGTCCTATTCGGTCTTCAAGGACGGCCTCTTCAAGACCGTGGGCGGCCGGGACCAATGGGGCGATGCCGAGGCGGTGACCACCCACTTCCGGCGCTTCGGGGTGGATGACATCATCAGCCATTACAAGTTGCGCAGCGATGAGTTTTTCCCCCGATATGACGGCTTGTCGCTGCCGCCCCTCGACCTCGCCTTCATCGACGGCAGCCATGCGTATAAAGATGTGCGCTACGATTTTACCCAGGTTATTCAGCAGGCCCGCAAAAACACGTACATTTTTCTCCACGACACCAACATTTACCTGCGGGAGCTGCTGCAACACGCCGGAGTGAAGAAGTGGCTGAAATTTCTTTATAAAAATGACCAGGCCTTCGAGGTGGTGAACTTTCCCTTCTCCTCGGGGGTGGCCCTGGTGCGGGTCCTGGAGCCCAAGGCATGGCAACCCCAGGATTAGCCTGGCTTGCGGCCCTGCCGGTGTTGGGACTCGCGGGCTATGGGTTTTGGCGTTATATCTGGTTTTTTCGCAATCCCCCCCGCACCGCGCCGCCGGGGGACAACCTGGTGAGCCCGGCGGACGGCACCGTGGTCTATGTCAAAGAGGTGGAACCCCGACAACCGGTGATCTCCATCAAGCAGGGGGTCAGGGCCTCCATCAACGACATCGTCCAGGAAGACCTGGAGCGGCCCCGCATCCTGGTGGGGGTGTTCATGAGCCCGTTTAACGTCCATTACAACCGCGCCCCGGTCGCCGGGGCGGTGGATTTTATCCGCCACCATCCGCCCCGCCCGGTCAACCGCCACATGGGCCATATGCACTGGCGCTCGATCCTGAAGCGCCGGCCGATTTACCAAAACAGCATCCACATCCTGGAAAATGAACGCACGGTCACCAAATTTCGGGGATATTTCCGGGGAGAACAAGTTTCGGCCTATGTCGTCCAGATCGCCGGCAAAAGCGTGCACGGCATCGACAGTTACCTGAAGCCGGGCGCAGAGGTGGCCAAAGGGGAGCTCTTCGGCATGATCCGCATCGGCTCCCAGGTGGACCTGGTGGTGACCCGCCTGCCTGACATGGAGGTGACAGTGCGACCCGGGGACAAGGTGCGGGCGGGGGAGAGCATCCTCATCGCCTGAGGAGGCCTGCCCCGGGAAACCGCCGACAAGAGGACAGCACCGATGAAAATCGATCTCCACGTTCACTCCAAGTATTCAAAGCGTCCTTCCCAGTGGGTGCTCCAGAAGCTGGGGTGTCATGAATGCTACACCGAACCCTCGCGGCTCTACGACATCGCCCTGAAGCGCGGCATGGAGTGGGTGACCATCACCGACCACAACACCATCGCCGGCTGCCTGGACATCGCCCACCTGCCCAGGACCTTCATCAGCGAGGAAATCACCGCCTATTTCCCCGAGGACCACTGTAAAATCCATATCCTGGCCTACTGCATCACCGAGGCCCAGCACCGGGACATCCAGAAGTATCGGGAAAATATTTATGAACTGGTGGATTATCTGCGCCAGGAGGGCATACCCTTTGCTGTGGCCCATCCCCTGTGGTCAGTGAACGGCCGGCTGAGTGTGGCCCATTTTGAAAAGCTGCTCCTGCTGTCCAAAAATTTCGAAATTAACGGCAGCCGGGACGACCGCCTGAACGTCTATCTCAAGGGCATTTTCGAGGGCCTCACCCCCGAATTCCTGGATCTGCTGGCCGAGAAACACCATCTCTATCCGGTGATGCCGGAGCCCTGGATCAAGCATTACACCGGCGGCTCCGACGACCACAGCTCCCTGAACATCGCCCGGCTGCACACCCAGGTGGCCGGCGCCGCCAGCCCCGAGGAATTTTTCGCAGGGTTGGCCCAGGGCCGCACCCGGGTGCGGGGCCAGGCCTCCACGCCCCTGACCCTGTCCCACACCATCTACAGCATCGCCTATCAGTTCTACCGCAGCCGCTACCAACTGGAGCGCTATGACGCAGAGCCCCTGGTGGGCTTTTTGAATCGGGCCCTGCTGGAGGAGGCCCCCAAACGGAAGTCCTTCTTCCGCCGCCTCTCCCTGCCTCGCCTGGCCGCCAAGGACAGACCATCCGCCCGGCAAAGCACCCTGCTCCAGGCCGTCAAACAGGAGGTCCTGGGCTTCATTGCCGAAGACCCAGAGCTGCGGCAGATGATCAAGGCCATGCAGGGCGGCTCCGGGGACATGGAACAGCGATGGTTCGCGCTCATGGGCCGCATGGCCAATCAGTACCTGTCCCGCTGCACCCGGAATATCCTCGAGGGGGTGTTGCGGGCCAATATCTTTGACCTGTTCCATTCCCTGACGGCCTCCGGCTCCATGTACCTCCTGGTGGCCCCGTATTTTGCGGCCTATTCCTCCTTTGCCGGGGACCGGACCCTGGGGCGCACCATAGCCGGCCACTTCGCGGCGGAGACCGACCAGCCCCGGAGCGCCGCCGCCCCCGCGGTGGCCCACTTCACCGACACCTTCATGGAAATCAACGGGGTGGCCCTCACCCTGAAAAAGCAGGTGGAGGAAGCGGTGCGCCACGGCAAGGCCTACACCGTGGTGAGCTGCGACCCGGAGGGGCGGGACCTGGGGCCGGGGGTGAAAAATTTCCCGCCCCTGGCTACGCTCGAGCTGCCCGAATACCCGGAAATGAAGCTTTTTCACCCGCCCTTTCTGGAAATGCTGCATTTCTGCTATCATGAAGACTTGACCCATCTGCACGCCGCCACTCCGGGGCCCATGGGCCTGGCGGCCCTGGCCGCGGCCCGCCTCTTGAAGCTGCCCCTGTTCGCCACTTACCACACGGCCATCCCCCAATACGCCGAACACCTCACCGGGGACGCCGGGCTGGTGGATTTCTTGTGGAAATATCTCCTGTGGTTTTACGAACAGGCCGACTGCGTCTTTGTGCCCTCCCAGAGCACCGCGGCGGAGCTGGCGGCAAAGGGGCTCAGGCCGGACAAACTGCGCCTCACCCCCCGGGGAGTGGACCTGAAGCGCTTCCACCCCGCCAAACGCAACGGCTTTCTGGAAAGGCGCCACCACCTCACCCGGGGCTTCAAGCTGCTCTATGTGGGGCGGGTGTCCAAAGAGAAAAATCTGCCACTGCTGACCCGCACCTTCAAAAACCTTTGCCGGCAACGCCCCGACCTGAACCTCATCGTGGTGGGCGACGGGCCGTATTATGAAGAAATGCAGCGGGAGCTTCAGGGCGCGCCCGCGGTGTTCACCGGCTACCTCACCGGGGACGACCTGGCCGCGGTGTACGCCTCCTGCGACCTGTTTTTGTTCCCCAGCACCACCGACACCTTCGGGAATGTGGTCCTGGAGGCCCAGGCTTCCGGCATCCCGGTGATTGTCAGCGATATGGGGGGCCCCCATGAAAATGTCATTTCCGGGGAGACCGGCTTGGTGGTGCCGGCCACTGAGGACAGCCTGATCCGGGCTGTGTTGGAATTGGCCGCGGACCCCCTGCGCCTCCGGGAAATGGGCCGGGCCGCCCGGCGCTACGTGGAAAGCCGGGCTTTCTCCGACGCCTTTTTGGCCACCTGGGAGATGTACGGGGCCGCCTGAGAAATTTGTCACGCCAAGGCGCTAAGACGCCAAGGTACGTCAGGGTGGTAAATCAAGGGAGGTTTCGGATGATTCCGTTATTTCATGGGCAGGGAAACCCGGCGGCTCCAGGCGGGATGAATCCGGGATTCACTTGTTAGGACGATCGCAGGCTACCGTCAAAAGAAGGCCCTGGCGGCGGCCGGTCTGGGGGCTGAGACCGGGAGGCGGGGCGTAATTTTTCTGGCCCACCAGGGCCGCAGAGGCCGAGGTTTCCGGTTTTTTTCAGTTGCCAAGCCTCTGGAAAAATTTCTGTAAAACAAGAGGCTCTGGAAAAAATAATTGATTTTGTTATCCTGAACCAAGTGAAACATCTCAACCTGTTGAAAATACGAGATTCTTCGCTTCGTTCAGAATGACATTCTCTCCAACCAGTGAATTTGGCAAGAGGCTCGAAAAGCGAAAACGAAATTGTGACCCCTGTTTCACCCTGCCCCTTTCCCCTGACAAAAAGCCACAAAGCGCCTCAGGCAGACCGGGTCATAGCCGCCCTGAGCGGCCCAGGCGGTGGACATCAGACGCAGGGCCTGGCGCTCGCTCACCGGCGGCCGCCAGGGGCGCAGGGAGGTCATGGCTTCATAGCTGTCCAGGATGCGCAACATCCGGGCCAAGGGGTGGATGTCGTCCCCGGCCAGCCCCTGAGGGTAGCCGGAGCCGTTGAGATTCTCATGATGCTGCCTGATCATCAGCAGCACTTCTTCCGGGAGCCCGGCCCAGGATTCCAGGAGTTCGGCCCCCCGCAGGGGGTGGCCCTTGATTTCCTCCCAGTCCTCATCGCTTAAGGGCGTGGTTTGATGGTAGGTCTCCTGGGCCCAGGGCATCATGCCCAGGTCGTGAAAGAGCGCGCCCAGGGCCAGGCTCTCCCGCGGTTCCCCTGCAAAACCCTGGCTCGGCGCAAACGCCAGGGTTAACAGGCAGACATTGAGGCAATGGCTGAAGAGGCCGGAATCGTGCCGCCTAAGCCCCCTGGCCGCGGCCAGGGCATTCCCTGAGGAGTCCAAGCCGGCGGCCAGGAAGGCGATGAGCCGGCGGGCTCCGGCCAGGCTATCCGGGTTCCGGGCGGTTTCGTGGCAGAAGAAATGCTGGGTAAAAACCAGGAGGGTGTCGCCCAGGAGCCGGAGGGACGCCGGGGAATCCCCGCCGGGGCCGGTTTCCTTCAGGCGGGACAGCAGGTGGTTCAACACCTCTCCGGCCTCGGCCACCGCGAAGTGGCCCCAGATTAAATCCCGGACCTGGGGCGGGAAAAGGTGCCCCCGCCGCCAGGTGAGGACAAATTCCCCCGGCACGCCTTCCGAGGCGGTGAAAATGTGAAAGGGCAGGGGTTTCTTCGGCGTCAGGTAGGCCAACCTCAGGGGGGCCAGGCCCTCTCCGCCTCCGAAAAGCACCACCTCCTCCGGGTCATCAACCATCGTCGGCAATATCTGCATGTCGGCCTCCTTGTGTTTCACTGCCTCACAAAAAAAGGGAAGGGAGAAGCCGGCCTGCCTTCCTCCCTTCCCTCAAGGACGGCGGATTGCCCTCCTCATGCCAAGTCGCAGTCAAACCGCGGCACAGGCTTGCCCGTCTGTGCGGGCGCAGGATAGAACCTGCGGCTGCAAAACCTTGGACCTTGAAGGCAGCCTGGCGTCAAGCACCCTTGCCCATCCCGTATCGGCAGGGGCGCCGGCTGAGCCTTACGCCGGGGCTCGCTGCCAGAAGCGGTCCCAATCTTCCCGTTCCAGGCCCTCGGAAGCCGGCTGGACCGCGTCCTGAGGCTCCCCGACGGGTTGGCAGGAGAGTTCCAGCACTTTCTGGGCAATAACTCGCAGATCCCGGGCCGGTTTGCATTCGTCCTTATCCAGGGGAAAGGGGATCATCAGGTTCACCGCGGCTTCCACTGCCAGGTCATGGGAAATATGGCCCAGAATTTCGGGCTGCAGGGCCAGGTATTTAGAGGCCACCTCCCGGATAATGAGTCCCGACAGGGTATCCCGTTCGCTTTTCACCATATTGACCACCAAAAGGATCTGGTAATCCTCCAGGAGCCGGTGCATCCGGGCGTATGACTGGGGGGCCGTGTCCCTGAGGCGGTCGAGAAGGTCTCTGATGGAAGCGACGTCGGCCTCCGGTCCTTTGTTGTCGGTTTCCCACAACAAATCAAGGACTTCCTCGTCCTTGGCGAATTCCCGGGAGATTTGCCGGTACAGGGCGCTTTTGATGAAGCCGTAGCCGTTTTGCAGGGAGGTGGCCTGACTGGTGAGGAGGCAGATTTTTCCCAGGGAATAATTGAAGAAATCCAGGGTGTTGAACGAGGTGCCGGCCCCCAGGTCCAACAGCACCATATCGGCTTCCAGTTCCTCTAGCTGGCTGAGGATGCGGATTTTTTGGGCATAGGTGGGGTTGGCTGCGCCGAGGATGTCGTCCGCGCCGCAGATCAGACCGATGCCCTTGACGCCGGTCTCGATGATGATATCTTCCAGGCGGGTCACCTTTCTCAGGAGGAAGTCCTCCAGGGTCTGGGACGGGTAGCGGACCCCCATCAGGGTATGCAGGTTGGCCCCGCCCAGGTCGGCGTCCACCACGACGATCTTGTATCCCAGACGGGCCAGCGAGATGCCCAGCCCCAAGGTGAAGATGCTTTTGCCGATCCCCCCTTTGCCGCCGCCGATGCTCCATAATTTTTTCTTGATAGTGGTGTTCATCTTCATCTCCTGTGAGATTGATTGGTGAACGGCGTCCGGTCACCCCTGAGACCGGGGGGGTCGGTGCATCAGGGACCACACACTTTTGCCGACGATGGTCAGACTGCCGTAGGCGGCCAAAATGACGCCGAACAGGCGATAGGAATCAGGCGCCAGCAAGTGAACCGCCAAGCCCGCCGCCACGGCGCCCACCCCCACAAAATAGATGGTATGGTCCGGGGTGGATTGAGGGTTGGCGGCCGGGGTCTGTTTCCGGGGGGAAAAGATGGGTTCCACCGGCGAGGTCTGGGTTTTTTTGCCGGGACCCGCCTGAGTTGGGGCCAAGAGCTCGTGTTCTTCGTGGACTGCGTCCCAATGGTCCCAGAGGTTTTTGAGATCCTGGGGATAGGCTCGCAGCTGCTCCTCCAGGGCGCGTCGCACCTTCAGGTTGGAGCTGCTCAGCTCCAGACCGAACACCATCTCGGGTTCCTCATCGTCCCGGGGACGGGCCCACAAAAGGTTGCCGCGGATTTCCCGGACCTCCCCGGTGGGCAGGTGAATGATGGAATCCCGGCTGGCAACCTGCTCCCAATTCAGTTCCTGGGGGGCCTGACCGCTGGCCAGGATCACCCCGCGGGCCGACAGGCTCTTGATCCTGACCGGGAACTGTTGGGAGGGTTCACCCCCCTGGAAGATTTCCAGGGTGAGGGGGAGGGGCGCGTCGGGCCTCCTGTGCTCGCTTGTCGGACTTGCCGTTACCATACTCGCCACCCTTTCTTCCCATTTTTAGAGCTCAGTTGCCGGAAGAAATCCAACTCCCGGGCCCACTGGGCCTCGATTTTATCCCGCAGCTGCTTGTTTTCCCGGCCCTGCCCTTTCAGGAAATCCTGCCAGGCCCCGAGCTTGCCCAGCTCATAGATCATGGCCTCGTAACGTCGCCGGTCCACCACCAGGTGGTCCCGGCCCAGGCGGAAGAGCTCGGACCAGGAATCGAAATAGTCTTCTTTATCCGGTTGTGTCTGACGCTGATAGCCGGCGCCATTGACCGGATGCCGCCCGTTGTCGGGCAGCTGCACCCCGGCCGCCGGCTCTCCGGGGGGAGCGCTGGGGTAGCCGGCCACCGGGGGCCATTGGCCGTCGGCGATTCCCGGGTCGGACCCCGTCTCCGGGATCC
>JBGSLA010000092.1:0-10209 GCA_041740935.1 Desulfobaccales bacterium
CGCCGGGACCGGCCCCGGCTCGCCCGCCGGGCGCGGCGCCTCGGCCTTTTCCAGATTGGCGGCATAATCGCAGGCAGTGCAGGAGGCCAGGGTGTCTTCCCCGGTGTCGGCCAACACCATGAATTCATGGGAAAAGCTGCCCCCGATGGGGCCGCTGTCCGCCTCCACCGCCTTGAAGGTCAGGCCGCAGCGCCGAAAAATGCGGCTGTAGGCCTGGTACATGGCCTCATAGGTGCGCTCCGCGCCGGCTTCGTCCACGTCAAAGCTGTAGGCGTCCTTCATGATAAATTCCCGGCCCCGGATGAGCCCGAAGCGGGGCCGGATTTCATCCCGAAATTTCACCTGGATCTGGTACAGGTTCAAGGGCAGCTGCCGATAGGATCGGACCTCCCGGCGCACCAGGTCGGTGACCACCTCTTCGTGGGTGGGGCCGAAGCAGCAGTCCCGGCCATGGCGGTCCTTGAAGCGCAGGAGCTCCTTGCCGTAGATCTGCCAGCGGCCCGACTCCTGCCACAATTCGGCCGGCTGCACCGCGGGCAGCAGCACCTCCTGGGCCCCGGCCCGGTTCATCTCCTGGCGCACGATCTGCTCCACCTTGCGCAACACCCGAAGACCCAGGGGCAGGTAATCATAGATGCCCGAGGCCAGTTTGCGGATCATGCCGGCCCGGAACAGCAGAATGTGGGAAGCGGCCTCGGCCTCGGCCGGGGTTTCCTTCAGCGTGGGGATGAGCAGACGGCTGTATCGCATAGTTTTGCCAACGAATTATTTTATCATATTTGGCGCCGAGTGCCAGACCCCTTAATGGCCACTTCAGGCAATCAAAACTTTTTCCATGGGCGGGATGACCCCGCCCCTGTGCGCCCACCGGAACCAGGGGCGGCCAGGGACGGCCGCCCTGCCGGAATATGGCGGTCTAAGGAACTTTCCAGGACAGTTCCTCATGGAGCTTTGGCCCACCCGCAAAGCCTGAAAAGCCTTTTCCGGTGCAGGGACAGCCGCCCTCGGCTGTCCACCCAGGGCAGGCGAAGGCGCCTGCCCCTACAATGTGTAAACTTTTCATGCCAGATCCTCATGGTCCGGCGGCCCACCCGCAAAGCCTGAGAATTTTCTCTGGGGGGAAGGCTGGGGGAGCAGTGGCTCCCCCACCCTCCCCCCAGGCCCCCCCCAACCCCCTTTAACGAGGCAGGCAAGACGGGCTGCCGCCCCGACTTGCCTGCCCATGAAAAAACGTTAAGGGGTTGAGGGAGGGGGGGAGGGGGCAGGGGTCTGCGGTCCCGGTAGCACGGGCTTCCAGCCGGATGTAGGGCGGGAAAGCGCCGCGCCTCCCGCCATTGGGATGCTTGTGCTCCCACTGTCGGGTTGGGAGACGGATCGTAGGGAGCCACGAGGGCTTAAAACCCCGGTAGCATGGGCATCCTGCCCGTGCCGGGACGGGCTGGAAGCCCGTCCTACCGGTAATAGGTGCGGTTGCGGGATAAGAGGCCATGCAACCTTTTAAGGAAAAAAATCTTATCTGGAGAGAATCAGAGGCACCAGGCCCATGTTCCACAATACCATCCAGGGCCCTTCCCCCAAAACACTCTACCCCGGCCCCATCTGCAGCAGGGTCCATTCCAGCCAGACCCGGGGGCTGGCGCCGCTGGTTTTGATGGACAGGTCGGCCTGATGCAACAAGTGCAGGTGGGACTGGAGGGCCTGGAGGGAAAACTGGCGGGCCTGGCGGCCGACCTTTTTGACCAGGCCGGGGGCCAGCCGGAGCTGCCTGGCCAGATCCGCCGGCGCGGCCTGGGGGTCGGCTTCCAGGGAGCGGATGAGCAGTCGCACCTGCCGGGCCAGCATGGTGAGGATTTTGGCCGGCGGCTCCCCCAGCTCCAAAAGACGGTTCAGGGCCACCAGGCGCCGCTGGGGCGAGGCTTCCCCCAGGGCGTCCACCAGGGCGAAGATGTTGTAGCTGCGGCTGTGGGTGGCCAGCTGATTGACCTGCTGGGGGGTCAGGGCGGCTTCGGCGCCGGCGTAAAGGACCAGTTTTTCCAGCTCCTGGTGAAGTTCCAGCAGGTTGTCCCCCACCACCTCCAGCAGGCGCTGGGCCGCGGCCGGGGCGAGGGTCTTCCCCAGGCGCCTGGCCTCCTGGTTCAGCCAGGGGAGGAGCTCCCCCTCCCGCAGGCGGAAAAACCCCAGCGCCGCCTCATTTTTTAAGAGGCGGCCGAATACGGCGTGTTTCTGCACCTCCGGGGTCTTCAGGGCCGGGGCGGTGAGGACCACCAAGCTGTGGGGCGCCGGATGCTCCAGATAGGCGGTCACCGCACTCAGGGCCTCGGCCGGATAGGCGTTGACCCGGCGCAGCACCAGAAGCTGGCCCCCGCCCCACAGGGTGGCCACCCGGGCCTGGGCGAAAAATTCCTCCAGACTGACCTCGGGGGCCTCCTGCACCACCCGGGTGGCCGGCTCTGCCGATTTTTCGCTTAAGCCCCGCTCCAGGCGCCTTAAGGCCCGCTCCAGGAGAAACTCTTCGTCCCCGTAAAAAAGATACAGGGGCCTAAGATTCCGGCGTTCCAGGTGGCGTTCCAGGATGGGATGGGACATTTTTCAAATCACCAGCAAAACCTTGTCCAGCATCTTCCGGGCCAGGGTGACCGCGCCCCGGCGGATGCCCATGTCCCTTAAGGCCTCGCCCTCCTGGTAGGTCTGGTCCACCACATAGTCTTCCTGGACCAGCCCCTGGTCCTTCCAGACCACCTTGCCGGTGCTGCGGTTGGTCAGTTGGACCTCCACCCGGATGGTGACCCGGCGCACCAGGGACTGGTTGATATTGAAGAAGGCCACCGACGAGAAGGCCACCGACGAAATTTTGCCCTCGAGGACCAGGTCGGCCTTTTCCGGCTGCGCGGCCAGACGCAGGGCCGGGGAGCGGCTGAAGGTTTCGATGAAGGTGTTGGCGAACAGGGACTCGAGACCGATTTCGGTGGAGCGGTTCTCGAACAGCGGGATGGCCATAACCGGGCGCACGCCCCCGGCCGGCAGTTCGCCCCTGCCCACCGGGCGGTAGCCGCAATGGGCCAGGCACAGGACCACCAGGCAGAGGACCAGCGCCCAAAGATAGCTTTTCGGCGTCATATTTCTCAGCCAGGGATTAAAGTTTTTTTGGAAATAGCTGGCACCAAGTTGTGTTTAAAAAAAGTAATATTCCTAACAATAAATTAGGGTTAACAAATCCCCCTCAATCCCCCTTTAAAAAAGGGGAACTTTGGGTTGCAAATTTTTTCAACCCCCCTTTTTCTAAAGGGGGGACGGGGGGATTTTTCTATCCCGAGACCGGCAAGAGCTGAGAAACTTGGTAAGTTCGCTGGAGCTTGGCAAAATAAACGCCGGCGGACCCCAAACCTTCCTTCTCTGAATGGCATCTTGGAAAAAAACCTTTGTAAAACCCATTGCAAAACCTCAATTCTCCCCAAAGTGTCATTCTGAGCGAAGCGAAGAATCTCGTATTTTCATAAGGTTGAGATCCTTCACATCGTTTGGGATGACAAAATAAACCACTTTTGCAAGAGTCTCACGTGACAATGTTGACCAGCTTTCGTTTCGCCAAAATCACCCGCCGGGGTTCCCCCTTGAGCCATTTCTGGACTGATGGATCGTTCAAGGCCCAGGTCTTCAATTCTTCATCAGTAGCCGACACGGGAACGACGATCTTGCCCCTTAACTTGCCATCCACCTGGACCACCAGGGTAAAGGCAGACTCCATTAGGGCCTCGGGTTGGGCGGCGGGCCAGGTTTGAAGTTGGAGGGAGGTGTCATTCCCCAGTATTTGCCAGAGCTCCTCGGCGATATGAGGCACCATGGGGTTCAGAAGTTTCACCAGGACTTCTATGGCCTCCCGCCATACCCGAAAAGTGAGTTCTTCCCGGGGCAGGGCCTCAAGGGTCTGATAAAAGGCATTCACCAGTTCCATGGCTGCGGCGATGGCGGTGTTGAAATGGAAATCCCCTTCAATGTCCTCGGTCACCTTTTTAATGGTTTGATGGACCTTGTGGCGGAACTCCCATAATCCCGGAGAGAAATCTGTGCCAATCCCCTCATAGGCTGGAACGTTTTGGATATCCGGCAAAATCGTGTGGGTCAGACTCCACACCCGGTGCAGGAAGCGGTGCGCCCCGGCCACCCCCTGATCGCTCCACTCCAGGTCCCGCTCCGGGGGCGCGGCAAAGAGCAGGAACAGCCGGGTGGTGTCGGCGCCGTAGGTTTGGATCATGTCGCTCGGGTCCACCACATTGCCCTTGGATTTGGCCATCTTGGCCCCGTCTTTGAGGACCATGCCCTGGGTCAGGAGGCGGGCGAAGGGCTCGGCCAGGTTGACGTGGCCCAGGTCCCGCAGTACCTTGGTGAAAAAGCGGGCGTACAGCAGGTGCAGCACCGCGTGCTCAATGCCGCCGATGTACTGGTCCACCGGCGACCAGTAATTCACCCGGGCCGGGTCCAGGATGCCCTGGGCATAGTCCGGGCAGGCGAAGCGCAAAAAATACCAGGAGGACTCCACAAAGGTGTCCATGGTGTCCACTTCCCGGCGGCCGGGGCCGCCGCAGGCCGGGCAGGTGGTCCGCCAGAAAGACTCCAGTTCGGCCAGGGGGGAGGCCCCCACCTGCCTGATTTCCACGTCCAGGGGCAGGACCACGGGGAGGTCCGCCTCAGGGACCGGCACCGCGCCGCAGGCCTCACAATAGATGATGGGGATGGGCGCGCCCCAGTAGCGCTGCCGGGAAATGCCCCAATCCCGCAGGCGATACTGCACCGCGGGGGCTCCCAGGTTCTTTTCGGCCAGATACGCGGCAATGGCCTCCCGGGCCGGGGCGCTCTCCTGGCCGCTGAAGGGGCCGGAGTTCACCAACACGCCCTCGTCTTCGTAAGCCTGGGTCAGAATGTCGGCCCCAAGCTCCTCCCCCGGCGGCTGGATGACCACGGTAATCCGCTGGCCGTATTTCTGGGCGAATTCAAAATCCCGCTGGTCGTGGGCCGGCACCGCCATGACTGCGCCGGTGCCGTAGCCCATGAGCACGAAATTGGCGATGAAAATGGGCAGGTCCCAGCCGGTGACCGGGTTCACGCAGTAGCGGCCGGTGAACACCCCCTCCTTGGTGACATCCTCCAGAGCACCCCGGCTTTTGTTCACGGCCCCCCAGTGCTCCACAAAGCGGCGCACCTCCGCTTCCTGGGGGGTGCCCCGGGCCAGGGCCAGGGCCCGGGGGTGCTCCGGGGCCAGGCTCATGAAGGTGGCCCCCAACAGGGTGTCCTGGCGGGTGGTGAACACGGTGAGGGGCTCGGCCTCCCCCTGCACCGGAAAATGGATGTGCGCGCCGAAGGATTTGCCGATCCAGTTGCGCTGCATGGTGATGACCCGCTCCGGCCAATGCTCCAGGCGGTCCAGGTCGCCCAGGAGTTCTTCAGCGTAGTCGGTGATTTTGAAAAACCACTGCTCCAGTTCTTTCAGGACCACTTCGCTGTCGCAGCGCCAGCAGGCGCCGTCCTCCACCTGCTCGTTGGCCAGCACCGTCCGGCACTGGGGGCACCAGTTCACCGGGGACATTTTTTTATAAGCCAGCCCCTGCCGGAACATTTCCAGAAAAACCAGCTGCTCCCAGCGGTAATAGTCGGGATCGCAGGTGGCCAGCTCCCGACGCCAGTCGTAGCTGTAGCCCAGGGCCTTGAGCTGGCCCCGCATGTAGTCGATATTGTCGTAAGTCCAACGGGCCGGGTGGATGCCGGCCTTCTGCGCGGCGTTTTCCGCGGGCAGCCCGAAGGCGTCCCAGCCCATGGGATGCAGCACGTTGTTGCCCCGCATCCATTTGTAGCGGGCCACCACGTCGCCGATGGTGTAGTTGCGCACGTGGCCCATGTGGATGCGGCCCGAAGGGTAGGGGAACATTTCCAGCACGTAGTATTTGGGCCGGTCGGGGTCTTCGGCGGCGTCAAAAAGACGGGTCTCTTCCCAGATTTGCTGCCACTTGGCCTCCAGCCGACGGGGCTCGTAGCGGGCTTCCATGGGCCGCTCCTGATTGTTTAAAAATATCGAATTATAAAATTTACCACAGAAATGCTTTCATACCAAGGGCCAGACTCCGGAAAAGCGGGAAAAGGCTCTCTGGGGGGAGTAGGGGCGGACACCTGGGTCCGCCCTTTATCTCGGGCGCACACGCGGGTGCGCCCCTGCAAGGGTATGTGGGTGTGGGGAAGAAACCGGTAGCACAGGCATCTTGCCTGTGATGCACAGGCTGGAAGCCAGTAGTCCCGAGTTATGGGGTGCAGGAATTTGGGTTGGGGGAAGGATCAGGAGTCTCAAGGCCCCGGTAGCACGGGCATCCTGCCCGTGGGTGCCCCCTCCCTCCCCTAAACCTTTCATGACAGTCAGGGCGGGCACCTCCCGCCGCTCTAAAGTACCCGCAACGAAGCCAAGCAGAGCTTGGCTTGCACGCGGGTTCCCAAGCGGGAGCTTGGGAACCAGGATACCTGTGGCGCCGGCGCCTCCCCGGCGCACGAACCGCCGAGGGCGGCGGTTCCACAAAAAAACCTTTCAGGACAGTTGCTCATGAGCTGATGGCCATCTCAAAACCACGAAAAGCCTGGTGGCACATCCCGGCCTAAAGGCCGGAACCAAACTGAAAAAATTGAATGATTTCTTAATAAGATTAACATGTTGCAAGCAAAATCTTTGTCAGAAAACCACAAACTCGAGATTAGTAGCACAGGTGTCCTCACCTGTGCATTCTTACGGGTTCCGAAAACTGCATTGATGGTGGGCGGTGCCCGCCCTTGGAATTTTTCAAGACGAAAATGACCTGTCATCCCCTTGTCCCAGAGCGCCGGAGCCAACGCAGAAATTTGATTCACCTTGAATTTTCCCAATGTTTTGATACCCTTTGTGTACCATGGCTGAGGTCAGCGTCATCATCCCCACCCATAACCGGGCCGCCTGGGTCAAAGAGGCCGCGGCTTCGGTGCTGGCTCAGACCTTTGGGGACTATGAGCTCCTGGTGGTGGATGACGGCAGCACCGACGGCACGGGGGATGCCCTGGCGCCGCTGAACGGCCGCCTGAAGGTGCTCCGGCTGGAAGAGCGGCGGGGCGTGAGCGCCGCCCGCAACCGGGGCGCGGCCTCGGCCCGGGGTGAGTGGCTGGCTTTCCTGGACTCGGACGACCTCTGGCTGCCGGAGAAACTGGCCCGGCAGATGGAGTATCTGAGGTCCCATCCGGACTGCGCCATCTGCCAGACCGAGGAAATCTGGATCAGAAACGGGGTGCGGGTCAATCCCCCCCAGACCCACCGGAAGGCGGGCGGCGACATTTTCCTCCCGTCTCTGGCGCGCTGCCTGGTGAGCCCTTCGGCGGTCATGCTGCGGCGGCGATTGTTCGAAGAGGTGGGGGGCTTTGACGAAACCCTGCCCGCGGCCGAAGATTATGATCTGTGGCTCAGGGTCGCCTGGCGCCAGCCCGTGGGCCTGGTCCCCGAGCCCCTGGTGATCAAACGGGGCGGCCACGCCGACCAGCTTTCCCGCCAGTGGGGCCTGGACCGCTTCCGCATCCGGGCGCTTCGGAAAATTTTGCAGGAGCCCCTGCTCCCCCCGCGTTACCGGGAAGCAGCCGAACGGACCCTGGGGCGCAAATGCGCCATATACGCCCAAGGCTGCGAGAAGCGGGGAAAACTGGCTGAGGCCAGGGAATATGGGGCTATAAGCTGTAAGCTCTAAGCCTTAAGCTAAAAGCCAAAAGCCAAAAAGAAAATTTCCGAAATAACAGCCAGTTTATTTTTAGGCTTTTGCCAAAGTGGCGGAGTTTGTCATCCTGAAGGAAACGAAGGATCTCAAGCTTTTGAAATTACGAGAGGCTTCGCGGCGCTCAGCCTGATACAAGAGAGAATAAAATTTTTTATGAGCTCTGCGCCCCAAGCCCTTTACCGCTTACCTGAACCGAATTGAACCGATGAACTAAAGCTTAAGGCTTACAGCCTATAGCTTATAGCTTATAGCTTTAAGCTTATAGCTTACAGCCTACAGCTTAAGGCTACAAAAGGAGGAATTATGGACCTGTATGAAGCCATCATGAATCGACGCAGCCACCGGTTTTACCAACCCGAGATGCCGCCCCGGGAGGTGCTGGAAAAGGTGATCAACGCCGCGCTCTGGGCCCCTTCCGGCACCAACGCCCAGCCCTGGGAGATCATGGTGCTGACCGGGCGCTACCGTGAGGAATTCGTGGAGCGGGCGGCCCACTGCATCGCCCACATGATCCCGATCCTCAAGGCGGCCCAGGTTCCGGAAAAGGGCCAGGAAATGGTCATCAAGTTCTTCAAGGACCTGGGGGGGGCGCCGGTGATCATCGCGGTGACCATTTACAAGCTTGACGACCCCGGCATGATGGAGTCCTATATCCAATCCGGGGCAGCCCTCATGCAGAATCTGCTGCTGGCGGCTCACGCCGAAGGCCTGGGCACCTGCTGGATGACCGGCCCCAATTTCGTGGCCAGGGAATTGCTGGACTACCTGGGCAAACCCGACCAGCACCTGCTGGCCATGACCCCCATCGGCTACTCCGCCAAGGAACCGCCCGCGCCGCCCCGCAAACCCCGGGAAATCCGCTGGCTGGGGTTTGATTAAGAGAAGGGTATGGGGGGAGGGCTGGAAGCTGCGTCCCTTACCCCCTCTCCTTCCCCCACCATCACCCATAATCGGAGAAGAAACGTGAAATCGGTTGCGGAGCAACTCGCGCTCATCAACAAGGGCGTTCAGGAAATCATTCGGGAAGAAGAACTGGCGGCGCGGCTCACCAAATCCCTGGCCAGCGGCAAACCTTTGCGGATCAAGGCCGGCTTTGATCCCACCGCGCCGGACCTGCACCTGGGGCACACGGTGCTTATTCACAAGCTCAAACATTTTCAGGACCTGGGGCACCAGGTGATTTTTCTCATCGGGGATTTCACCGGGCTTATCGGCGACCCCTCCGGCAAAAGCGAGACCCGGCCGCCCCTGACCGAAGAGGAAGTCAAGGCCAACGCCGCCACCTATGAGCGCCAGATCTTCAAGGTGCTGGACCCGGAGCGCACCATCATCGACTTCAACAGCCGCTGGATGAAGGAGATGCGCGCCCAGGACCTCATTCGCCTGGCGGCCCGGCACACCGTGGCCCGGATGCTCGAACGGGACGATTTCCACAAGCGCTACGCCTCCCAGACTCCCATCGCCATTCATGAATTCCTCTACCCCCTGATCCAGGCCTACGATTCGGTGGCCCTGGCGGCCGACGTGGAATTGGGGGGCACGGACCAGAAATTCAACCTCCTGGTGGGGCGGGACATCCAGCGGGAGTACGGCCAGGAGCCCCAGATCGTCATCACCCTGCCCCTGCTGGAGGGCCTGGACGGGGTGCAGAAGATGAGCAAATCCCTGGGGAATTACGTGGGCATTGACGAGCCCCCCCAGGCCATGTTCGGGAAAATCATGTCCCTGCCGGATGCGCTGATGCTGCGCTACTATGAACTGTTAAGCGATATCAGTCCGGCTGCTCTGGCCGAACTGGGGCGCGATCTGGAAAGCGGCGCCCGACACCCCCGGGACGCCAAGGAGGCCTTGGCCCGGGAAATCACCGCCCGCTATCACGGGGCGACGGCGGCCCTGGACGCGGCCCGGGAATTCGCCCATATCTTCCGGGAGGGGGGATTGCCCGATGACATCGAAGAGGCGGTCCTGCCCGCGGCCGCCGGCGCGGTGTGGCTTCCCAAAATACTGGTGGACGCGGGTCTGGCCGCCAGCACCTCCGAGGGGCGGCGCCTGATCAGCCAGGGGGGGGTATCGGTGGACGGGGAAAAAATCACCGACGTCAATGTTGAAATTTTGGCCGGACGCGGCTTTTTACTGCAGGTGGGCAAAAGACGGTTTAAGCGCGTGACCCTTAAAACCGATAAGTAGGTAGAGACTCTGGAGTTTCTAACCTTATTTCGATCTGCGCGGGAGCCTGATGCCTCGCCGGCCAGACCTTGCCAAGGCCATATTATGGGCCGGCCTCATCTGCCTGGTGGTGTTCGCATCCGGTCACGTCTGGGGCCGGGAGAACACCAAGGTCCCGGTGCGCCTGGACCAGGCCGGTAAAACCGGGGCCGCCGATTCCCTTCAATCTTCTCCCCTGGCCGGCCGCCAGCTGGCGGCGGTGAGCCGCCCCAGGTCC
>JBGSLA010000093.1:0-7840 GCA_041740935.1 Desulfobaccales bacterium
CTGCCAACACCCCCGCCACCTGGCCCCGCCAACCGCAGTGGGTGTGGGCCGCCACCCGGCGCTCCGGGTCATAGAACATCACCGCCTGGCAGTCCGCCTGCTTGATGACCAGACCCACGCCGGGCTGGGCGGTGATGAGGATGTCCACTTCGGGAATTTCTCCCTGAAGGGTTGCGAAGCCTCCGCCAATGACGGCTTCCTGCCGGCCGTGCACCTGGGTGGCGCTGGCCAGGGCCGCCAACCCCAGGGCCTGCTGCACCCGGCGCCGGTTTTCCGCCACGTTATGGGGCAGGTCGCCCAAGGCCAGGCTGAGGTTGAGGCTGCGGTAAGGGCCGGTGCTCACCCCGCCCTGCCGGGTGAAAACCCCGTGGACGACCCCGGGAAAAGCCGCCAGCCGGGGGAAGCGCCAGAACTTGAGGCCGTTTTTATTCAGTAATTCCATAAGCAACCTGTGGTTCCACCGCTGAGCATCTTAAGCCGAACCGAGGGAACCATTGCCTTCGCTTCACTGTATCATGTTTCCTGGGAGGCGCACTGATGACCGGTAAAAAAATCCTCATCGTCCAGCACATGCCCTGGGAAGGCCCGGGGCGACATCTGTTGGCGGGCCTGGCCGGGGCCGGCATTGCTTTTGAGGTGGCCGAGGTGTGGCAGCATCCCCTGCCGTGCCTGGACCCGTTTGCCGGTGTCGTGGTCCTGGGAGGGTCTCCCAATGTGGACGAAGAGGAAGAGTTTCCCTATCTCAAACCCCTCAAGGTCATGATCAGGGAGACCATCGCCTCGGGCCGGGCCTATCTGGGATTTTGTTTGGGGCACCAGCTCCTGGCCCACGTGCTGGGCTGCCGGGTGGGTCCCATGGCCCGCAAATCCGTGGGTTTCATCACCGGCCGCCTCACCCCCGAGGGCCAGGCCCACCCGGTGTTTGAGGGCCTGCCGGCGGAGTTCCGCCTGTTCAAATGGCACGGCCAGGGAGTGCTGCCGCCGGTCTCCGCCGGGGTGGAAATTTTGGCGGCCTCTGCCGCCACCCCGGTGGAAGCCCTGGGAATCATAGGCAATCCCCGGGTTATCAGCCTGCAATTCGACAATCATGCTGACGCCCAAGACGCGGTCCACTGGCTGGCCCACGACCAGGAGTGGGCCCTGGCCGGCAGCGGGGTGGTCCCCGAAGCTCTGCGTTCCCAGGCCCTCAAGGAAGAACCTGCCATCGGCGAAAATTTCCGCGGCTTCCTGGGCAATTTTTTCCGGCTTGCCGGCCTTTCCTGACTTCTTTTTTCCCCCTCCCGCCGCTCCCTCGGTTCCCTTCTTATAAAGATCGTTGGATTTCAGCCCAGAGGCTTATGGCAAGTTTTTGGGTTGATGGGCCCGACGATCGCTCAATTATCTGATTTTCCTAAGTATTTTTGCGGACTATCAAAAACTCCACCCCATCGGACGGATGCGGGGGTCCGGGTTCGGTCTTTTGGAAAAAAATTCTGACAATTGCCGAAGTTTTTCCCCCAGATGGCATCAAATTTGAATTAATTGGTAAGAAAAATAACTGTGGGGTGAATTTCATGAAACGCAACAAGCGCACCACCGTTCTTGCCCATGAGGATCTGACGCCCCTGACGGAACACATTCTGACCAAAATGGGCAAGGAAGGCCACGCCATCCGCAAGCGCCTGAAAACCTTTTACCGGGACCGGGCCGTGAATCCCGAACCGGGCTTTGATCAGTCCCTGGATGCCGGGGTCTTGGAGGCCGCGTCTCAGTAAGGGGGCCATCCTGGGTCGGCAAAAACTTCCGCTCGCCAGGAAAGGTTTAGCCGGGAAAAGTCTGGGTGAATGACCTGAAAGTATAGACTTTCAGCCCAAGGGGGTGAGGATCTCAGGATAGGTGCGGCGCTGATGTGGAGGGGGACAGGTGCGTCCGGTTCGGAAAGGCGCGGTGGAGGCCGCGGCAGGGTCCGGCAGGCTGCCTGGCGACCTCTCAGGAAATCCTTTCATTAACCAATACCGAGTTGCGCTCAAAAAGCACTTTTCTGCAGCCTCAGGCTTCAGCCGGCGCCTTTAGAGGCAGGAAATCCCATGTCGCGGTGGGACTGCGACTTGGCATAAAATATATTTAAGTAAATCAATATGTTGTAGAGCAGGCGACCTCGCCTGCCAAATTCAGCCGGGGCCGGCTTTCCTCCATGAGTTTCGCAGAGGTCCCGCCTGGCGCTCATAAAGATGTGTCTTGAACCTGACAAGCTCTCAGGAGCGGATCAGCCCGGGGGCTCAGGCGTCTGGCTTGTGCGGCTGCAGGCTTGAGGCTCGCGGCTCCACACAAATTACTCTTTGATCGCATTCTGGTGTCAGGCGACGACCCAAGGGAGGTGGACCCCGGACCCCGGCGGGCTCGAAGGCCGGAACCTCCTTGGCCGGGTGGAGCAGAAACCCTGGCGGATTCTTGCCGGGCACAGCTGCTCGCGGTTGTTCCAGCCCATCTCACCCCTGGGAGTGGCGCCAATCGGCCATGAGAGCACAGCACCGCTTAGGCTTGGGGGCTGGCGGCGTGATTGCTCGATGATCCGGTCTACACTCAAGCCTTAGCCGCACGTGATAACGAGCTGCCCGGGAAGCCCTGTTTCCCATGAGCCGCCAGGATCAGGCCGGTGAGACCGCTGGCCGGAAGTCTGGGTTCACTAAGGAAAAGTAAAGGAAGGTGAGGGGCTCTAGGGGGCGCTGGGAGCCGCGGCTCCCCCGGGTTTTTCCCCCCAGAGACCCCAGAGGTTGTGGTTTATCTGCCAGCGCCGTAGGTTTGCTGACCACAGGTGCGATGTCGCCCGTCCCGGGCGCGGCCCGGACTGCGCCTGCCCGCCCTCTGCTTCTTCCCCGGCCATCATTTCCCCTATCAAGTTCTTAACACAACTGAGCCAACTCATTAGAATAACAAGCTTATTTTTCAGATTATTTTTGCCTGGACGCCAAAACGGCCTTCCCCCTTCCCTGATCAGGAGGCTCAGCCGGGGCAATGCCCCGCCGGGGTCCATCCGGAGCCCCGGAGATCAGGGGGACCGGTGTCCATCAAGGCGTATACAGCCACTGTCGAGGAAAATCCAAGGTTACCTTAAAAAAATTAAAATTTTTTTAAGTTCGTCATAAAGCTTTTTAAAAAAACTCCCGATAAGGGTTTCGAGAATTGAGCGGAAGCCTGGGTTCGGTCCGGTAAAAACCATGTTCGGGAGAAAACCTTACAACCTCATTTGGTCGCACCGCGGGGGCCGTCAGTCGCCGTCGCCTCTTTCCACAATCCCTTTATAGGGGCCATGGGCATGCTCTTTTTTGAACTTATAGGCTATTTTGTCTTCCTTTACCCCTTGTATATGTGCGTCGTCTGGATGATCGGCGGCATTTTTTTCAGTCTCCGCCGGGAAGGGAAGCAGGAGCCGGACCTGGAAGAGTATCCCTTTTTCTCCATCATCGTGCCGGCCCATGATGAAGAGGGAATCATCGAGCAGACGGTGGAGTCCCTGCGCCAGCAGGATTATCCCCAGTATGAAATCATCGTGGTCAATGACGGCAGCAGCGACCGGACCGGGGCCATTCTGGACGCCATGCTTGCCAGGCACCCGGCGGGCTTGAAGGTGATCCACCTGAACCCCAACAGCGGCAAAGCCCAGGCGCTGAATACGGGGATCCTCTTCAGCAAGGGCTCGTTTTTGCTCACCATTGACGCCGACTGCATTCTGGACCCCAAGGCGCTGCGCTGGATGGCCTGGCATCTGGTGAAATATCCCCGGGTGGGGGCGGTCACCGGCAACCCCCGGGTATGGAACCGCAGCAGCCTGCTCGGCAAGATCCAGGTGGGGGAATATTCCAGCATCATCGGCATGATCAAGCGCACCCAGAGAATTCTGGGCAAGGTGCTGACGGTCTCAGGGGTCATTGCCGCCTACCGCAAGAGCGCCTTATTGGATTGCGGCCTGTTCGATGCCGATACAGTAACCGAGGACATTGACATCACCTGGAAGCTGCAAAAGAAATTCTGGGACGTGCGGTATGAGCCCCGGGCTTTGTGTTGGGTGCTGGTGCCTGAAACCCTGGAGGGGTTATGGCGGCAGCGGGTGCGCTGGGCCCAGGGAGGCGTAGAGGTCCTGAAGAAGCACTGGAACCTGTGGTCGGCCTGGCGCTTCCGCAGGTTGTGGCCCATCTATATCGATTATGTGGCCGGGATATTATGGGCCTATTCCTTTTGCTTCCTGCTCCTTACCTGGTTGGTGTTGACGCTCTACCACGATTTCTGTGAACTGCACCTGATTCACAAATACTGTTACCCTCTATTAAAGTTTCGAGAGCTGTTGGCTTTTCCCGATAACCCCCTTTTCCCCCGGTTTTACGGGGCAATTTTGGGGGTTGCCTGTCTAATGGAATTTCTCACCAGTTTCATTATCGATTTCCGCTATGAGGGGAAATCCTTTTTCAGATACTATTTCTGGATCATCTGGTATCCCTTCGCCTACTGGATGATCAGCGCGCTCACCGCCATCGTCGGGTCCTATAATGCCCTGATCTGGCGGTCAGGGGAGTCAATCAAATGGAAAAGTCCGGATCGAGGTCTTCAAACCCTGAAATCATAGACAGCTGGCGGCTAAAATCCCGCTCCCGCATCTTCCTGGAAAGCCTTGTTACTTTGGCTTTTTGGACCGGTTTCTTGTACCTCTTGATTCCCATGGTGACGTTGCTGTTGTGGATATTCGGCTTTAAGATCGCCTATGCGGAATTGATCGGGGCCGAGGGCCTCAAGGAGTTGATCAAGATCATCAAAGACAGCGGCATCATCATTTTTTTCATCACCTTGATTATCATGGCCTGGGGTTACTACAACTACCTGCTCTTTCGCATCAGGGGGGACCGGCGCGGCAGCCGGGTGATGATTTGCTTTGATGAGGACTTTGCCAACCGGTATCATCTTGATCTGCAGACCCTGCGGGCGGCCAAGGAGGAGCCCCGCCTGTCCGTAACCCTGGCCGACGACCGTATTGAGGTAAACCCGCCCTCAGGCCCCGGGGTGCTGTCAGCCCCGCCGACCCCTACCGGGGCGCCGGGGCGGCGGGAACATTAAAGGCGCGGGGGAGATGCCGGATCTTGGGTGAATGCCTGGATTCCCGGAAGGGCTCTCCAAGCTGCAAAGATCTGAAGGTCGATACTCAGCCACGGCCGGGAGGCGCTAGTTGTTCCGGCGGGATTATTCCCCCGGTGCCTGGATTATTCCTTTAAATGATAAAAAAAACATGCGATTATGGCCTGCATTCCGGAACTGAATCGCTATCATCTTGACGGCGCGGCCCCATCAGGGGTTTTCCTGAACAGGGGTCGATTCTTCCAACCGAGGCGGATGGGGCTCTCATGCAGGCGCTAGGCAGACCGATGAGCGGGCGAAGCTGGTGGGTGAAGTGGGGCAGAGGGATATTGCTGCTGTTGTCGATGCTCCTGGGGGCAGCAGCAATGACCGGCGCGGCGGTGCAGGAGATTACCCCGGAGTCCCCCCAGGCACAGCAGGTCTATGACCAGGGTCTTGGCTTGTTAAAGGCGGGGAAAAACCGCGAGGCGATCCCTCTCCTTCATCAGGCCACATTCCTGTTTCCGGGCAACCGCCATGTCATGGCGGATTATGTCACAGCCCTGGTCTGGGCCGGCGACTATCCGCAGGCGGTGGCCTATTACCGCAGCCGGGCCCAGGAACTGGGGGAGATCGGCTATCTCCACAAGAACATTGCCAAGGCGTTTTATGAGGTGCAGGATTTTACCCGGGCCCGGCAGCTTTACGCCAAGGCCTGGCAGATGGATCCCCGGGATGAAGAGGCCTTTAAGGGGCTGATCTTCTCCTTAAGCCGGTTGGGAAAGTATACCGAGGCGGTCCGGGCCTGGGAGCAGGCCCGTTTGGAAAGGCTCATCAAACCGGCCGTCCTGGGGGAAATGAAGGTCTATCTGCTCGAGAAACTGGGAGCCAGCGAAGCGGCCCTGAAGACCGCCCGGGAGTCGGGGATGAAGGACGAGGGATTGCTCGAGCGCCTGGAGGGCGATAAAGCGGTGAATCGCCTGCGGTGGGAGGAGAAAGACCAGGCCCTGGTCCTGCTCGAGGCCCAAGTGGCCCGGCAGCCGCAAAATATCCGGGCCCGCCAGGACTACATCGTGGCCCTGCGGAAAAAGGACCGGATGCAGGAGGTCTTGCAGCAATTCGCCCTCCTCCAGCAAGAAACCCGGGAGATTCCCTACTGGGTGAATGAGGCGGTGGCCGACGCCTATCTGTATCTGAGAAAGCCCCGCCAGGCGGCCGAGTATTACCGGCTGGTCCTGATCCAACACCCCAACGAGCCCTTCGAACCCTTGAAGGGCCTTTTTTACAGCCAGGTGGAGTTGCGGGAGTGGCGGGCGGCCGCCGCCGCCCTGGACCGCATGCAGGAATATCTGCAGAAACGGCAAAAGAGACTGGAGGGCAAATATTTCTCCATGGCCGCGGCCCAGCAGTTTGAATTTAACAACAACGAGGCCATGAGGTTGCGGGGCCTGTTCCTCCTCTACCAGGACAAGAACAAGCAGGCTGCCGAATATTTCACCGGGACCCTGGGTCGGGCCGGTCTGTTCTCCGGCTTTCGTAACGGCCTGGCCCAGGCCCGGGCCTATCAGCAAAAACCCCGGCGGGCCCTGGAGCAGTACCAGGTCTCCCAGGGCGTGGATGACAAGGACAAGGATTCCCAAATCGGCATGGCCTATGCCCTGAACACCCTCAATCATAAGGCCGCGGCCCGTAAAATCGCCCAAGACCTGTATCGCCGCTTTCCCACGAACTACCACGTCATAAATCTCTATGAGACCCTGTGGGTGGAAGACCGGCCCTTCCTGTCCTTCGATTATTACTTCACTCGTGAGTATCAGGGGGCCATGGAGCACTACCTCGTTTCAGAGTTCAACGTCCAGGTGGCCCCGACTTTCCGGGTCTTTTCCCAGCTCATCTGGCAGACCGGCAAGGAAGATCAGTCGGGGGGAGGCGGCTCGGGGCAGACCACCTGGAACCGGTTGGCCGGCGGCTTTGACTGGATCGTGGCGCCCAGCCTGACCCTCAGGCAATCGGTGAGCTTCGATTACGTCAGGGGCGACGATCCGGGATCGTTCACCAAAATAGTCTGGCAGCCGAGCGATCCCCTCAAATTCACTGCGGAGTTCGATTCCTTCAGTCTGATGCTGCCCATCCGCGCCCGGGCCGCGGACCTCCAGGCAATGCAGGCGCTGGCCTCAATGGCCTACACCGCCTCTGATCTCAGGGACTGGGGTCTGGCCTTTACCCTCAACATGTTTTCCGATACCAACCGGAATTATGATGTCGCCGCGTTTTTCAACCAGACGGTGATCAATCACCCGGATGTCAAGGTGCGGGCCGGCTTCCAGGCGGGCTACTCCCGCTATAGCAAACAAAATGTGGACTATTTCAGTCCGCCGTTTGTGTACACCATGATGTTCACCCCCACGATTCATTGGACCCATTACCATTATTACGACCGGCA
The DNA here is from genome assembly GCA_041740935.1 of Desulfobaccales bacterium. GTDB lineage: Bacteria > Desulfobacterota > Desulfobaccia > Desulfobaccales > 0-14-0-80-60-11 > JBGSLA01. The sequence goes on from JBGSLA010000093.1 coordinate 7,526, forward strand.
TTACCGCACCAGTTTTTATCCCCGGGTGGGGTTCAACAAACAGATCGGTTATGATTTTTTCCCGGTGGCGGGCCTGACCCTCGAGCAAAAGCTGAAATGGTCCAAGAAATTTACCATGACGGCCAACGTTTCCTATGATCTGCGGGTTTACGACGGAGTCTATTCCCATGTCCTGGGCGCGTATGTCGGTTTTAAAAAGTATTTTTAAGGGGCTGCTGGCGGTCCTGGCGCTGCTGGCGGCGCCGGCGGCGGCCTCGGCCCCGCCGCAGTTCCTGGTTTTGACCTACCACGATGTCACCGGGCAGGATATCGCCT
>JBGSLA010000094.1:0-5329 GCA_041740935.1 Desulfobaccales bacterium
GGGCATAAAATGTATGGCCCAACCGGTATTGGTGTTCTTTATGGTAAAGAAAGCGTGTTAGACTCTATGCCGCCTTATCAAGGGGGAGGGGATATGATCCGGTTTTGTAAAGGTGTGCCTCCTGGAAGCCGATCCTGTTAACCGGTTGGTCAATTCTGCGCGCCTCATTCCCACACATATTTTGCGGCCAGTTCGGGATTTTTTTGCCAGGGGGCTTTCAGAAAATTCCACACCTTGCTGTTGACCATCCGGTCGATCTCCCGGTAAAAATTTATGGCCCCCGTAAAGCCGGCGTAGGGTCCGCCGGAGTCATAGCTGTGCAGCTGCTTCATGGGCACGCCGCTTTTCTGCACCGCGTACTTTTCCTTGATGCCGGCGCAGACGATGTCGGGCCGGTAGAGTTCAATGAGCTTTTCGGTTTCGTATTGGCTGATGTCGTCGACGACCAGGGCGCCGCACTCCATATCCGCCATCATGCCGTCGTAGTCCTTCAGTTTAAGGCCGGCCTTTTCCAGCCGGGCCAGGTCCTCGGCGCTCAAACGGGGGCTGAAGCGCTCCGGGTCCGGCTCCACGTGGAGTTCTTCGATGTTGCGGCTGTCCGCGTCCACCTTGATGCCGGGCAGCACCCGCCGCCCCTCGTAGTCGTCCCGGTGGGCGAATTCATACCCCGCGGCGATGGTCTCCATGCCGATCTCCCGGAAGAGCTCCTGGTAATGGTGGGCCCGGGAGCCGCCCACAAACAGCATGGCCCGCTTCCCCCGGCACCTGGCCTTCACTTCTTGCCGCACCTTTTCCACGAGGGGCATCTCCCAAGCGATGATCTCCTCCACTTTGGCCATGAGCTCGGGGTTGTCGAAGAAGGCCGCGATTTTCCGCAGGGACTTGGCCGTGGCTTCGGCCCCGATAAAGTTGACCTTAGTCCAGGGGATGCCGAACTTGGTTTCCATCATTTCCGCCACGTAGTTGATGGAGCGGTGGCACATGATGAGGTTCAGGTCCGCGGTGTGGGAATTGGCGAAATAGTCATAGCTGGAGTTGCCGCTGAAGGTGGACACCAGGGTAAGGCCGCACTCTTCAAACAGGCGCTCGATCTCGAAGGCGTCGCCGCCGATGTTGTATTCCCCCAGCAGGTTGAGCCGGAACTCCCCTTCCCGCACCGTGTCGTCCAGGCCCACCACGTGGGTGAAGATGCCGTTGTTGGCGATGTGGTGCCCGGCGGACTGGCTCACCCCTTTATAGCCCTCGCAGCTGAAGGCGAAGACATTGCAATCACCCAGCTTTTCCTTCATCTCCCGGGCCACCGCGTGGACGTCGTCCCCGATGAGGCCCACCGGGCAGGTGGCGAAAATGCCGATGGCCTTGGGCTTGAAGTGGTCGTAGGCCTCCTGTATGGCCTGGCGCAGCTTCTTTTCGCCCCCGAAGATGATCTGCTCATCCTGCATGTCCGTGGAAAAGCAGTAGGTCATGAAATTATGGTCTTCCGGGCTTTTGGGCCTGGTTTGGTTCCGCCGGGTCAGCCAGGAATAAAAGCCGCAGCCGATGGGGCCATGGGTGAGGTTGAGGATGTCCCGGGTGGGACCCAACACCACCCCCTTGCAGCCGGCGTAAGTGCAGCCCCGCTGGCCGATGAGGCCGGGGACGGTCCGGACGTTGGACTGGATTTCCGGCACCTCCCCCTCCGGGCTCACCTCATTGACGACGATCTGCTTGGCGCGCTTGCGCGCCACCTTGGTGGGATATTTGCCCAGCAATTCCTTTTTCACTTCATCCGCAGTGAGATCAGGCATTGCCAGGCCCACATTTTCCTCAGGCAGTATAGCCATGTTTGTATCTCCGCAATCTTAGCGCCTTAACGTCTCAGCGCCTTGGCGTCTTGGCGCCAGAAAAAATATCCACCCAAGTCGCACGGGCGCATTCACCTTACGCCTCATCCAAAACCTCGTCGCCGGCCTCTCCGGTGCGCACCCGGACGGTGTCGGCCACGGGCATGACAAAGATTTTGCCGTCGCCGGATTTCCCGGTTTGGTTCACCCGTATGATGGTCTTCACCGTTTTGGAGACCAGTTTGTCGGGGACCACCATGAAGAAGATGCGCTTGGGAATGAGGCGCTGGCTTTGGCCCAGTTGGGCCACCGCTTCTTCATAGCCTTTCTCCGCCCCTTCCAGCAGGGTCAGGTCCACCAGGCCCTTGCCCCGGCCCAGGGCGTCCCGGGCGGTGATGGAGGAGATACCCGCCTCCGCCAGGGCCTTTTTGGTCCGGTTCATCATGTTGATGCGCACGATGGCCATGATCTCTTTCATATCCGGACCTCTTCCACCCCCTCGGGGGTCTCCTTGATCCCGGAACTGATGGTATAGACTTCATCCACCGGGGAGACAAAGATCTTGCCGTCGCCGAAGGCGCCCTTGATGCCGGTGCGGGCCGCCTTGATGACGGTCTTGATGACGAAGTCCTTGTCCCCGTCCTTGACCACCGTGAGGAGCAGTTCCTTGGGGATTTCGTCGTAGGTGATTTCGCCGATCTTAATACCCCGCTGTTTGCCCCGGCCCACCACGCTCATCTTGGTGACTGCGGGAAAGCCCGCTTCCATTAAGGCGGCCAGGACCGCGTCCACTTTTTCCGGCCGCACTATCGATCTGATCATGATCATGGTCTGACTCCTTCCCTTATCCCGCCAGCCCGTAGTCGATGAGCAGCTTTTCCAGGTCGTCGGTGCCCATGGGCTTGGGGATGATGTGCATTTCGTTGGCTTCGATCTTCCGGGCCAGGGTCCGGTATTCATCGGCCTGGGGATGGGTCGCGTCGAATTCGATGACGGTCTTGCGGTTGATCTCCGCCCGCTGCACCATGTTGTCCCTGGGGACGAAATGGATCATCTGCGTGCCCAATCTGGCGGCCATGGCCTCGACCATCTCCATTTCATTGTCCACCTTGCGGCTGTTGCAGATGAGGCCCCCCAGGCGCACGCCGCCCGCTTCGGCGAACTTGACGATGCCTTTGCAGATGTTGTTGGCCGCGTACATGGCCATCATTTCCCCGGATACCACGATGTAGATCTCCTTGGCCTTGCCCTCCCTGATGGGCATGGCAAAGCCGCCGCAGACCACGTCCCCCAGAACGTCATAAAACACGTAATCCAGGTTTTCGCTGTCGGCATAGGCCCCCAACTGCTCCAAGAGATTAATGGAGGTGATGATGCCCCGGCCGGCGCAGCCCACGCCGGGCTCCGGGCCGCCTGATTCCACACACACGGTGCCGGCAAAGCCGCCCCGGCGGATATCCTCCAGGTCCACGTCTTCCCCTTCTTCCCGGAGGGTGTCCAAAACACTCTTTTGGGCCAGGCCGCCCAGGAGCAGGCGGGTGGAGTCCGCCTTGGGGTCGCAGCCCACCACCATGACCTTGCGGCCCATTTCGGCGAGCCCCGCCACGGTATTTTGAGTGGTGGTGGACTTGCCGATGCCACCTTTGCCATAAATTGCCACTTTGCGCATAACAAACTCCTGAATGATAATTTGGTCAGCAAGGAAGCAATGATTGTGCCAGCCCTGGCCATAAACTGAATAACTACCTAAAACACTTATATATATAACTTTATCTGCAAGGAGCCTGGGGGATATCAATATCAATAAAATACATAAATGTAACTTTCCGCAAAGCTTTAATATGCAAAATTGTATTTTATGAAAACATGATACTACATTATTGTATATTAACCGCGATCTGGAGGGGGGACGCCAGACTCAAATGACAGGGCCGGCAAGGGGAAAATCGGGGGCGGATACTGGGGAGAGGGCTTGGAGTTCTCGGCGCTGATCCGAGTTCGGAGTGCGAGGCAACAACTACGCGTCTAATACCACGCTGCCATCAGAGAAGGAAAAATAAAGCCGCTGGAGCGAGCCGACCACGGGATTGGACCCGGCTTGGTCCATTTCCTGGAGGCAAACGCGACAACGGCGGAAGCCCGGGGGGCCCTGCCCCTCCTGGCCGGGAAGGGGAAAAGGCCGCCTACCTCTTCTGGAACCCCTTGAATCCCGCCAGGCACAGGAGGCCGGTGCCCAAAAGGAGGACCCCGGCGGGCAGGGGAACCGCGCCGGGAAGGGGGATGAGCTCGACCTGGACGTTGTCCAGGACCGGCCCATAGGCGCTGTAGGCGCGAGAGATAAAGGTCAAGCTGGCCGATTCGTCGTCAGCCATAAAGGTCCAGGTTATTTCCCGCCAACCCATGTTGGTGGTTGACCAGCCGTCAAACTTGTCAAACCAAAATCGGGCGGCTTGCCCGTCGGCGGAGACTTCCAGGGCTTTATATGTATCAATGTTGTCTTCAAAGTTCCCGGACAGAGAAAACACCACTTCATACTCGAGGCCCGGGAGGGTGGCAAAGGGGATTGAACTGACAGCCCCCCGGCCATCGCCGCTCAAGTCGAGGCTCCTCTCTCCTTCGGCCGGCTCCCAGTAACTGGCAGGCACCAAATTGATGGATCCTTGGGTGACGGTCCACCCGGGAAGACCGCCTGTCAAGGGCATTTTCGCAGTTACGGTCAGGTTCGTCCCTTCTTCAAAGCCGCCGTTGGCAATCAGGTTGGCCCGGCCGGCCGACGCCCCCAGAAACAAGGCTGACACCATCAAAAGGAGTGCAACTATGGTTCTCGTGGGGAACATGGCTTCTTTTTCCGGACTGGGGTTGGGGACTTTTCCAGGGGTCTTCCCTGTGGGGAAAAAACCGGCTTGCCCACCCTGGGCAACCCGACCATCTCTTTGAGACCTGCGGATTTTTGTCCCCGCCTGGCGGTGGGTTTGGACTTCTCAGGCTTCCCGGCCATACCTGGGGTCGGCCATCATTACGGCAACACGCGCAAGCACTGTTCCTGGGCCGCAAAAATCCAGGTAGTAAAATTTTATTTTTGCAATATTTGTGCCAAAGATAACCTTCCGAATTCTTTGCATATTTTACATAGGATCATAACATATTTTCAGAAAATTGAACATTTTGGGTGCAATTGTTTTATTTTTTGAACTTTAGTAGGCTAACTGCTTGGGAACCGGGCCTTTTGTCCAAGCCTGGTGGTGCTGCAGGAAAGCCAAAGAGCCGTGTGGGGGTTTTCGGGACAATTCGCCGAAATCTTAAAGAACTCACCATGGCCGGCAAGGCGCCCCGCCCGGCCCCAAACGGCAACGGGCCGGATAGTCGGCGACTACCCGGCCCGTCCAGGAAGGGGTGAAAAACCGTTACTCCCGACCCTGGGATTTCTCATACCGATCGTAAATGAAACCACCCAGAGCTCCGGCGCCGCCGCCCACGGCCGCGCCCACCGCGGGATTGCCCGCGGC
>JBGSLA010000095.1:0-22259 GCA_041740935.1 Desulfobaccales bacterium
GGCCGGAGAGGCTTCTTGTTATAAACTCCTGGCTTTTATCTCTTTAAAAATGGAATTGAAGTGGAAAGGCAACCCCATTGGCAGAGGACGCCTGGCTTTGCCATTCCTGAAAAATTTCACACAAGAAAGTTGACACTACCAGGAAAAGCCCGGTGGCACAGGCGTCCCGCCTGTGCAGGCACAGGTGGCAAACCTGTACCACCGGGTGGTCGGCGGGGGCGCCCAGGATAACTTTTCCACCCGGAAGGCGGCAGGCGCGGCGCTTTCCCGCCATACAGGGCTGAAGGGCTCAAGCAGGTAATTTTTTTGTAGCCGCAGGCTTCAGCCTGCGCTTGCACAGGCGAGACGCCTGTGCTACTAATTTTGAGTTTCTGGTTTGTCGACAAAGATTTTGCTTGCATCATGCTAATCTTATTAAGAAATCACTTCAATTTTTTCCGTTTGGTTCCGGCCTTTAGGCCGGGATGTGCACCCAATTCTTACCTCTTTTACGGCAACTTTGGATAACAGGAAATACCCATGCCGGACAGCTCTGATCGAGCCCAGGGGTGAGGGATAGAAAAGCCCCGGCCGAGGCGGTTCCGGGCTGCCGGCCCCCGGAACCTGGTCGCAGGGGAGTGTATGGACCAGCGGTTTGAAGAACTGCTCCTGCATTATGCCCAGGAAAACGAGCAGGACAAGCGGGAGAAGATCGAGGCGGCGCTGTGGCAGGAGTTCGGCAGGGTCAAGGCGGTGCTGGTCATGGACATGTCGGGCTTTTCCCTGTTGTCCTACCGGCACGGCATTGTGCATTACCTGTCCATGGTGCGGCGCATGCAGTTGACCTCCCAGCCCATTATCGAGAAATACCAGGGCCAGGTGGTCAAATACGAGGCGGACAACTGCTTCGCGGTGTTCGACGAGCCGCTCTCCGCGGTGCGGGCCGCGCTGGCCCTGAATACGGCCTTTTTCGCCGTGAACATCCTGACCGGGGACGAATCCGACATCCGGGTCGCCATCGGCATTGACTACGGCGAGGTCCTGCTCATCGGCGGCCCCGACTATTTCGGCAATCCGGTCAACTGCGCCAGCAAACTGGGGGAAGACGTGGCGGGCCCCGGGGAAATCCTGGTCGCCGCCGCGGCCATGAAAGAGATCCCGGCAACTGCCGGCATTCAGGGCCAGAAACTGGAAATCGTCCTGGCCGGCGTGCCGGTGGAGGTGTACGCCATTGACCAATAGTTCGTAGGGCGGAAAAGTCCAGAGTCCTGGGTCCTGGGTCCAGGGTCCAAAGTCCAAGGTTCTAGCGGCGGGTGGTGCCCGCCCGGTCTACGCGGCTACAGTTTGCAAGAGGCTCAGCGTGAGTCGTTCATAACAGGACAGGTGACAGGAAGAGGGTGAATACCGGCGACCGCAGGGGCGGGTTTGAAGCCCGGCCCCACAAGGCCTGGCTGATGATACATGTCCATGGCGGGGAAATAAACCAAAAGGACCCTTAAATATGGCTGAGGGAAAAACAAGCCCAAGCCGGTTTGGCGGCCGGGATGGAAAATTGGCGGTAGCCGCGGCGCTGGCGTCGGCGCTCCTGGTCATGCTCCTGGCCTGCGGCGACCGGAATGTCTATAAGCCGCCGCCGCCCCCCAAGGTGACGGTCAGTCAGCCCCTGCACAAGCCGGTGACCGATTACCTGGAGTTCACCGGCAACGCCGTGGCCTTTCAGACCGTGCAACTCCGGGCCCGGGTGGAGGGCTTTTTGCAGAAAATCCTGTTCCAGGACGGGGAAACCGTGCCCAAGGGCAAATTGGTGTTTCTCATAGAACAGGATCAATACCAGGCCCAACTCCAGAAGGCGGAGGCCTCGGTGCTGGCCGAAAAGGCCCAACTGGAGCACGCCCAGACCGAATTTGACCGCTACTCCCGGCTGGTCAAGGAAAAGGCCGCGCCCCAGACCGAAATGGACCGCTGGCACTACGAGCGGGATTCCCGCCGGGCAGGGCTGTTGGCTGCGCAGGCCCAGGTGGAGCTGGCCAAGCTCAATTTAGGCTATACCCAGATCACCGCGCCCTTTCCGGGTCGCATGGGCCGCCATCTCAAGGACCCGGGCGATCTGGTGGGCGCGGGGGAAAAGACCCTGCTGGCCGAAATCAACCAGATCGACCCCATGTATGTGTATTTCAATATCAATGAGCAGGACCTGCTGCGGGTGCGGGGCAAGGAACCCCCCTCGTACAAGGATCTGGAGAACAAGAAATTCCCCCTCCAGGTGGGCCTGGCGGATGACAAGGGCTATCCCTACGAGGGCTATATCGATTTTGCGGCGATTTCGCTCAATCCCACCACCGGCAGCCTGATGCTGCGGGGCCTTCTGCGCAATCCCAAGGCCGTTATTCTGCCGGGTTTGTTCGTGCGGGTGCGGGTGCCCGCAGATGAAGAAAAGCCAGCCCTGCTGGTGCCGGAAACGGCCCTCGGTTATGACCAGATGGGGCCCTATGTGCGGGTGGTCAATGACAAAAATATCGTGGAACGCCGGGGGGTCAAGCTGGGCAACAAGGTGGGGACCGACCAGGTCATCCTGGAGGGCCTGAAGGAGACCGACTGGGTGGTGGTGGAGGGCCTCTTGAGGGCCATCCCCGGGAAACCCGTGACCCCCGAAAAGCAGGAGGCGCCGCCTAAAGCGGGAAGCCCCGATCCACCCCAAGCTGCCGCCGGACCGGGCAAGGCCGCCAAATGATCTCGGAATTTTTCATCAACCGGCCCATTTTCGCCAACGTCATCGCGATTATCACCATTATTCTGGGGCTGGTCTGCCTGTTTAACCTGCCGGTGGCCCAATACCCCAACATCGTCCCGCCCACCATCCAGGTAACCACCAGCTATCCGGGGGCCAGCGCCGAGGTGGTGGCCACCACCGTGGGCATCCCCATCGAACAGGCGGTCAACGGGGTAAAAAATTCCATTTACATGTCCTCCACCAGCGGCAGCGACGGGAGTTACACCCTGACCGTGACCTTTGCGGTGGGCACCGATCTCGACACCTCCCTGGCCCTGGTGCAAAATTACGTCAACGGGGTCATGTCCCAGCTTCCCGACACGGTGCAGTCCCAGGGCGTGTCGGTGCGGCAGGTGTCCACCAATATTTTGCAGGTGGTGAGCCTGTACTCGGACGACGACCGCTATGACGAGACCTTTCTGGCCAATTACGCCATCATTAATTTGCAGTATCCACTGGGGCGTCTGCCGGGCATCGCCCAGGTGAAGGTCATCGGGGCCGGCTCGTACGCCATGCGGGTGTGGCTGAACCCGGACAAGCTGCATTATTACAACCTGACCACCATGGATGTGGTGAACGCCATCCAGCAACAAAACGTGCAGGTGGTGGCCGGCAAGCTCGGGGCCCCGCCGGTGCCCCCGGACCAGGCCTTTCAGTTCACCATCAACGCGCTGGGGCGTTTGTCTGAGGTCACCGAATTTGAAAATATCATCGTCAAGACGGTGCGGGGGGAGACCGCCCAGATCGTGCGGGTGAAGGACCTGGCTACGGTGGAGCTCAGCCAGCAGGTGTATTCCAATTTCTCCGGGCTGAGCGGGCGCAAGGCCGCGCATATCGTGATTTACTCCCTGCCCGGGGCCAACGCCATCAATGTGGGCGGGGAAGTGCGGAAAGCCGCGGCCGAAATGGCCAAGGAATTCCCGGCAGGCATGAAATATGCCATCTATTATGACACCACGGTGTTCATCAGCCAGGCCATCAACGCGGTGTACGAGACCCTGTATGAAGCCGGCATCCTGGTGCTCATCGTCATCATGGTGTTCCTGCAGAACTGGCGCGCCACCCTGGTGCCCGCCACCACGGTGCCGGTGACCATCATCGGCGCGTTTGCGGCCATTGCGCTGTTGGGTTTCACCATCAATCTGATGACCCTGTTCGCCTTGATTCTGGCCATCGGCATCGTGGTGGACGACGCCATCGTCATTGTGGAAAATTCCTCCCATTACATCGAAAAGGGGCTGTCCCCCCACGACGCGGCGGTCAAGGCCATGAGCGAGTTGACCGGGCCGGTGATGGGCATCACCCTGGTCCTGGTGTCGGTGTTTCTGCCGGCGGCCTTTATGCCGGGCATCACCGGCCAGCTGTTCCGCCAGTTCGCTCTGGTGATCGCCGCCACCGCGGTGATCAGCGCCATCAACGCCCTGACCCTGAAGCCGGCCCAATGCGCCCTCTACCTGCGCCCCCATGATCCAAACAAAAAGCCCAACGCCTTCTATCGTTTGTTCAACCGGGGCTATGGGGTGGCGGAAGACGCCTATGTCAAGGTGGTGAAATGGATGGTGCAGCGCCCGGGTCTGATGGCTCTGGTGTTTTGTGTCATTGTCGGGGGCGGCGGCTTGCTGTTTGCGACCCATCCCACGGGCTTTCTCCCCGAGGAAGACCAGGGGTACGCCATGGTTTTGGGGATGCTGCCCGAGGGGGCCTCCCAACCCCGGGTGCGGGAGGTTTCCCAGCAGGTGGACGCGCTGCTGAAAAAGGTCCCCGGGGTGGCTTCCTGGGTGACCATGGGCGGTTTTTCCATCCTGGACGCGGCCAATGTGCCCACCACCTTCACCGCCTTTGTCATTTATGAGGAATGGGAAAAGCGGGGGAAGGCCCTGAGCCAGGAGCGCATCCTGGCCAACCTGCGCAAAGAACTGGGCGCCCTGCAACAGGCGGAGTTTGCGGTGCTGGTGCCGCCGCCCATCAGCGGCCTGGGGCAGTCCGGCGGCTTCCAGATGATGGTGGAGGACCGGCAGAGTGTGGGGATGGCCATTCTGGAGGAAAGCTCCCTGGAGCTCATCGGCGCGGCGCGGGCCCAATCCGGCTTGCAGGGCGTGGCCACCACCTTTGACGCCCGCAGCCCCCAGCTTTTCCTGGATATCGACCGGACCAAGGCGGAATCCCTCAACGTCCCCCTGGGCAATGTGTTCAACACCCTCCAGGCCTACCTGGGTTCAGCCTATGTGAACCTGTTTAACAAATTCAATCAGACCTATCAGGTCTATGTCCAGGCCGCGGCCCCCTACCGCTTGAGCGAAAAAGACCTCAGCAGCCTTTATGTCCGCAATAATAATGGGGAAATGGTTCCCCTGGGGACCCTTATGACCTTCAAGCGCATGTTGGGCCCCGAACTGATCACCCGCTACAACCTCTATCCCGCGGTGGCCCTCTTCGGGTCGGCGGCGCCGGGGTTCAGCTCCGGCCAGGCCATCCGGCTCATGGAGCAGGCGGCCAAAGACAACCTGACCCAGGGCATCTCCTTTGACTGGACCGCCACCGCGTATCAGGAAAAGCAGGTGGGGAGCCAGGCCTATCTCATCTATGCCCTGGCCATCATCCTGGTGTTTCTGGTGCTGGCGGCCCAATACGAAAGCTGGACCAGCCCGGCGGCGGTCATCCTGGTGGTGCCCATCGCCCTGGTGGGGGTTATCCTGGCCCTCATCGCCCGGGGTCTGGACAACAACCTCTACACCCAGGTGGGCCTGGTGCTGATGATCGCCCTGGCCAGCAAGAACGCCATCCTGGTGGTGGAATTCGCCCGGGAATTGCGCGGCGAAGGCCTGTCCATCACCGAGGCCGCGGTGGAGGCCACCCGCCGTCGCTTCCGCCCCATTGTCATGACCTCGTTTGCCTTCATCCTGGGGGTGGTGCCCCTGATGAAGGCCGGGGGCGCCGGCGCCGCCAGCCAGCAGGCCATCGGCACCGTGGTCTTCGGGGGCATGCTGGCCTCCACCCTCCTCGCCATCCCCTTTGTGCCGGTGTTCTACGTGCTCACCCAGCGCCTGAGCGAATGGCGGCGGCCTGCAGGTTCTGCCGCGGCCTCACCGGCCGGCCTCACCTCTGAGGACAAAACCCACCCCGAATAGATCTAGCGCCCTCGCCTTTCCTTTTTAGGGACAACCCCAGGAATTGGATGGCGGCGAGGCCGCACTCATCCGTCCAGTTTTTTGGATTCAGGGAGGGCATATGTGTCAATTTTTTGAACCATCAATTCTAAAAAATGAAAAAAAATCTCAGACGATAGTCCGAAGACAGTCACTATCCAAGGGGACATTTAAATGGCATGGAATATGCATTATCCTCTGTAAGCAATGAATGGAGGATATTTTTGTGCTCAAAGTTCGATGGCTGATCATGATCGCCTTTGTTTTGGCATACGTGCTGGCCCCCGGCGGGGCCTGGGCTTACAGTTGGTCTTACAATCCGGACACGACCCATTGGTATGCCGTCACCTCCGACAACCGCAGTTGGGAGGACGCGGAATTAGAAGCGCAGGGGGCCGGCGGGCACCTGGTGACCATCAATAACGCGGCTGAAGAGGCCTGGCTGCGCCAAACTTTTGATAAAGACTATACTTATTGGATCGGCTTTACGGACCGCGCCCAGGAAGGCGCGTGGCTTTGGGCCAGCGGCGAGGCGGTGACCTACGCTCATTGGGCTGACGACGAACCCAACAATCTGAATCCCGCGGTGGTGGGGAAAGATTGGGAAAAATATTATACCGACGCCGGGGAAGACTATGCCATCATGAACTGGATCATCGGGGAGGTGGCCTATTGGAATGACGTCCCCAATAAAGGGCCCTGGTTTTCTCAAGACTTCGACGGGGGGGTGACGGGCATCATCGAGGTCGCCCGGGTGAGCGCCCCTCTCCCTTCCACCCTGCTGCTCCTGGGGCCGGCGCTGGGAGGGCTGTTATGGCGCTGCCGGCGCCGGCGCCGACATCAATAGACGCGGACCGCAGTCACACCAGGATTTTGACCGGCTCTAAGCCTGGGCGGTGGGCCGCAGGCAAACCCAGGGGTCTTTGAGACGGGCGTTGCATGAAGCCGGAAGTCCCGGTCTTATGCCAAGGAATGTTCAAAGGGCGATTTTCTGTAGCCGCGAGGCTCAAGCCTGCGCTTACAGAGACTGGAATCCCTTTGCCGCCGTTTGACTGCCACTTGGCTTGAGAACCCGCGCCGCAAGATGGTCCCCCAACCCGGTTTTCCCGTAACTAAGGCCGCACCCCGGTTCAAAGCCGAGGTTCGGGAGCCCACCTTGGTGTTTTGGGGGATTGCTGTCAACCGACCAACACCGAGTGTCAGCCAACCGACTGTCCTGAAAAGTCCAAGGTCCAGGGTCCAAGGTCCAAAGTTTATTCGGTCCCGAAAAGTTCTTGTGTTGAACCGCCGCCCTCGGCGGTTCGTGCGAAGGCCAAGGCGCCGGCGCTGCAGTTTTCATGCTTTACGGGTGAGCCGAAGGCTCATGAGCAACTGCCTTGATTATTCCCCCAAATGGCTGGAGGGGCAGCGGCGCCAACAAAAATAGGGGCTCTCCTGGCCCCTATCTTCCTAAAAATTCCTGGCAAAAATTGGTGGAGGCGGCGGGAGTCGAACCCGCGTCCGCAAACAGTCCCTTTAAGCTTCTACATGCTTAGCCGGCGTATTACGTTCGCCCCCTGGGACTTCCACCGGCGGAATGCCTGGGAACTAGTCTGCTGCGATTTTCGACCGTCAAACCGCAGACAAAAATGACGGCTTTGCCAGAATTCCGTCGCCTGGGACTCCTCCTGGCGAGAGACCCCAGGCGCTAGCTTTAGGCAGCTAGAGCGTAGCCGTAGTTGTCGGCATTTATAGGTTCCCTACCCGTTTTACGAGCGGACAGGACCTCGGCATGCCACTTAAAGTTTTCTATCTACGTCGAAGCCGTTTCGCCCCCTTCTTTATATATTAATGATTTTTTAGGAATTTGCAAGGCCAGCCGGTACATCCGGCACTTATCTTATCGGTTGGCGGGCTCCATCCCTTGATATCTTCTTTCAGGGTCTGTCCTGATAAGTTTGTATCGTGTAAGGGCAGGCGCCCTCGCCTGCCCTCAATGGACAGCCGGGGGCGGCCGTCCCTACACCAGAAAGGCTTTTCATGCTTTGCGGGTGGGCCGCCGGACCATGAGGAGCTGTCCTGAAAAGTTCCACAGGCGGCCATATTCTGGTGGGGCGGCCGTCCCTGGCCGCCCATGGTGCTGGCGTCCACTTAAGGCCCGCACTGCCGGATTTTTCCTGTTTTTGAGAGAGCCAACGGCTCAGAGCGACTGTCCTGAAAAGGTTTTTATGGGGGAGGGGGTTCCCACGGGCTGGAAGCCCGTGCTACCGGGGCCGGTGGGCCCCCTCCCCCTTAAAGCTCTTTCATGGGCTGGCAAGTCGGGGTGGAGGCCCCGCCTTGCCAGCCACCGTTAAAGGGGGTTGGGAGGGGGGGACTAATTTAACATGTTCGCCCTGGCGGGCGCATTGAGCCCCTTATTTCTTCCCTTTCATTTGCCGGGCTGCGGCCATCAGGCGGTACACCGAGGCACCGGCCAGAGCCGCGATGTCTTCAGTGGACAGGTGCCCGGGAATGGTGACGTCAAACAAAATGCCGGCCTCGGGGTCGAATTCCTCATCACCCCGCCAGAGCACGTGGGTCACGGGCACCAGGGGGAAGGCCAAAAAGCGGGCCGCGGCATCCCCCAGCGGCTGGGGAACGCCCCCCATCGCCCCGGCCACCTGGAGGTACAGTTCCGGATGAGCCCCAAAGCTCATGAGCAGGGGTTTTAAGGCCCGGGACACGAAAGCCGACCAGTAGAAGCCCCCCTGGGGCACCTGCTTGAAGTCGATGTCAACGCCCTCCGGCTCCTCTCCCTGAGTGGTTTGCAGGTAATGAAGAATGAGAATCTGCTCGGTCAACGGCAACTCGCCCTCGCCCGCCGCCGGGGTGACCGTGACCTCAGGCCAGACCACCCGGCGGGGCTGGCCGAAATAGGGCACCACCAGGCCCTCCCGCCCGTCCTCGAAAAAATATTGGGAGCGGCTCCGGGAGGCCACCCCCTTGGGGTTCCGCCCGGTAAGCTCCTCCACCGCCAGGGCCCGGGCCGTTATATAGTCGTCAATGCGTGGCATATGGTCTCCTTGAAAATGTTCCCTGAACAGCGGACTGGGAGAGCGGCGGCTGGCCCACTCTTCCTCCGGTACCTTGCCAACTACCTGCAGGGGCTCGAGTCATCGAGCCCTGAGGGCCCCATGAATTGCGGTCCTACAATGGATTGGGGAAGAAACCGGGAGCACAGCCTTCCAGCCTGTGTTACACAGGCAAGAGCCTCGTGCTCCCGAGTTGCGGGGTTAGGGGGGCAGGGGTCCGCAACCTCCGGCCCCCTCTTCCCAATAGTATGTGCAACAATTTCAACTTAGGCAGAGGCATCTGTCCGCCCTGTAACCTCAAAACCGCATTCGCTTTTCCAAAGGCCGCCGCTCCGGCACATAGGCATGGGGGATTTTTGCCTCGTTCCAGGCAGATGAAACGTAGAGATTGCAGTAACAACTGCCGAACTCGGCCACATCCGCCTCCCGGTAGGCGCAGGGGCAGATGATATCCTGATCCCAGGCGGCATCATCGGCGGCCAGGCGACAGGGACAGGCCATGTAACCGTAGCGTTCTTTGTTGACCAGAAGTCCTTCCAGGAGCTCGAAGACTTTCTTCTTGTCCTTATTAAAAAAATATCCCTTGGGCTCCTGGGAACTTTTCAGAAATTCATAGAGTTTTTCAACATTCATGAGATGCCCAATAACTCCTTGACCTCTTCTTTGCGGAAGCCGACAATCACTTTATCCCCGACGATGAGGGTGGGAAAGGCGCATTCTTTACTTATTTTTATAAGTTTTTCGATGACCTGCTGCCGTTCCGCTTCATCCAATTTGTCCACATCAACACAGTCATAACCGATCCCGCATTGTCCCAAAAAGGCTTTCATGTCCTTGCAATGCCCGCAGGTGGACAGGGCATAAAGCATTACCGCATCCTGATTCATGGTTTTTCCTTTGGCCTGGGCAGGTGGAATTTCCCCAACCGGTTCCTTTTGGGTGCTTGACCCACCCAGAAGGCATGAAAAATTGTTGGGCGTCTATCTCGTCCACCTCCAGCAACCGTCTGTTTCGGAGCAAAGCAGAGCTTTGCAGTCAATGGGGTTCCCAAGCGGGAGCTTGGGAACCAGAAGGAAAATCACCTATTAGTAGGAGGTATCCATTTCATTTGTAATCCACATTTTGGGCAGTCTTTAGACCTTACATTATAACATATAAGACAGACATTTTCTTGGTTGTTCGCATGGACAAAACTATTGCAATATAAATAACCATCCTCTGCTTTATCAATAAGCTTTCCGCAACGGGAGCAAGTAATCATTGCCTTCTCCTTGAAAATGGTTTTGATCTATTCTTTTCTCGTTCCCAAGCTCCTGCTTGGGAACGAGATTGTGGCCCAAGCTCTGCTTGGGCACTTCGCCAGGAATATGCTTAGCGAAAAAAATAATGCCACCTGATCGCCTATTGCCAAGCAGAGCTTGGCGGGCAGATGGGTTCCCCAGCGGGAGCTTGGGAACCAGAAGGGATGGAACTTTTCAGGACAAAAAAGGAATAGCCCTTGCCACCCTGCAAGTTTTTAAATTTAGCATTATCAAAAGGTTTTGACAACTGAGGGGAAGGTATCCAGGGCTCAAGGGAACCTGTGGTCGGCGGCTTGGTGAAAATTCCCCCAACATCACAAGCGGCCATTCCCTCCGGAGCCGAAATTTTTCCTTGACAGGCCCCCGGAATTATTTTAAGAAGGCCCATAGCAAAGTCGAGGACGCCTGTATATGCAGCTTGGTCAGCTTCGCGCCAATTATTTTAGCTACTATTATTTTTGGGGCTTGAGCTGCGCCTCGACTTTTAAAAGACCATAACCCAACAACCAGATCTTTTAAAAGCCGTGGCGCAGGCGGGGCGACCACGGCTTTTTTTATTGCCTCGGGGTCGCCCAAGAGAAGACCCCTGGCCGCGGGAGGGAGGAAGCATGATCGGCAAACTTATCCGCCTGGAACGCATCATGAACCGGGAGACCGGCCGCATGGTGATCGTCCCCATGGATCACGGCGTCACGGTGGGTCCCATCGAGGGCCTCATCGACATGAAGACCACGGTCAACCAGGTGGCCTCGGGCGGGGCCAACGCCATTGTCATCCACAAAGGCCTGGTGGAGGGCGGCCACCGCCGCCGGGGGAAAGACGTGGGCCTGATTATCCACCTGTCAGGGTCCACCGCGCTGTCGCCTTTTCCCAACGCCAAAACCCTGGTGTGCACCGTCACCGAGGCCGTAAAGATAGGAGCGGACGCAGTATCGGTGCACATCAACATCGGCAACGGCATGGAGCGGGAAATGCTGGCCGACCTGGGCAGGGTATGCCGGGAAGCCTCCGAGTGGGGCATGCCGGTCCTGGCCATGATGTACCCCCGGGGGGAAAAAATCACCGACGAATATGACGTCAAGGCCATCAAACACGTGGCCCGCCTGGGGGCCGAGCTGGGCGCCGACATCGTCAAAGTGTCCTACACCGGCTCGGTGGAGTCCTTCCGGGAGGTGGTGCTGGGCTGCCCGGTGCCGGTGGTCATTGCCGGCGGCCCCAAGATGAACTCGGACCGGGACATCCTGGAAATGGTCAAGGGCGCGGTGGAAGCCGGCGGCTCCGGGGTGTCCATGGGCCGCAACATCTTCCAGCACCGGCAGCCCAGCCGCATGGTGGGGGCCATCAGCCTGATTGTGCACGAAAACGCCGGGGTGGATGAGGCCTTGGGTTTCCTGGGGCAGTGATGGTTCTGGGTTTCGAAACTTTAGGAAAAAGCCATGAAACAACTCTGGGTCAAGGTTGACCCCTACAAAAAAAAGCTGGTGACCACCGCGCTCGAAAGCGGCGCCGACGCAGTCTGGGTGCCCGCCGGGCGGGCCGACGAGGTGAAGTCCCTGGGGCTCATCCGGGTGGTGGCCCCGGACGGCGACCTGGTGCCGGGACAAGACGTTCAGGAGGTCACCGTGACCGCCACCGACCAGGAAGCCGAGGTGGTGCGCCTGGCCCGAACCGGCCCGGTGGTGGTGCGCACCCCCGACTGGACCGTCATTCCGCTCGAAAACCTGGTGGCCCAGTGCGACAATCTGTTTGTCGAGGTAAGCGACCCGGACTCGGCCCGCACCTTTCTGGGGGTCCTGGAAAAAGGGGTGGACGGCCTGGTGGTGGTGACCGACGACCCCTCGGTGATCAAGGCCATCGCCCGCCTGGTGAAGGAGGCCTCGCCGAAGGTAGACCTGGAGGTGGCCCGCATCACCACGCTCAAGCCCCTGGGCATGGGCGACCGGGTCTGTGTGGACACCTGCAGCAACTTAGCGCTGGGCGAAGGGATGCTGGTGGGCAACGCCTCGGGGGCCCTGTTTTTGGTGCACGCCGAGTCCCTGGAGAACCCCTATGTGGCCCCCCGCCCCTTCCGGGTGAACGCCGGACCGGTGCACGCCTACATCCGGGTGTCGAGCCACAAGACCAAATACCTGGGGGAATTGACCGCGGGCGACGAGGTCTTGGTGGTGGGACACGACGGCCGCTCCCGGGCTGCGGTGGTGGGCCGGGCCAAGGTGGAGAGCCGCCCCCTGATGCTGGTGGCCGCCCAAGCCGGGGGCCGGGAAATCACCACCATCCTCCAGAATGCCGAGACCATCAGGCTCACCCGGCCCGGCGGCGAAGCCGTGTCCATTGTGGCGCTCAAGCCGGGGGATGAAGTGCTGGTGGCCCTGGAGGCCGGGGCCCGCCATTTCGGCCATAAAATTCAGGAAACCATCGTGGAGAAGTAGCCCGTGACTGAAAAAGACGATCTCCGGCGACAGATCGACGCCCTGGACAAGGAACTGCTGGCCCTCCTGAATCGGCGCCAGTCCCTGGCCCAAACCATCGGCAGAATCAAAAACCAGGAGGGCGCCCGCACCCTGGACTTCCGGCGGGAAGAGGAAGTGGTGGCCAACCTCATCCATGAGAATCCCGGGCCCCTGAGCCACACCGCGCTGCGCAACATCTTCCGGGAAGTCATCTCCGCCGCCCGGGAGATTCAAGCCCCCCTGGGAGTGGCCTTTCTGGGTCCGGAGGCCACCTTTTCCCACCTGGCGGCCTTGAAAAAATTCGGCTACGCCTCCCGCTTCGGCCCCATGGCCACCATTCAGGAGGTCTTCGGCGAAGTGGAGAAGGGCAAATATCACTATGGGGTGGTGCCCATCGAGAACTCCACCGAGGGCGTGGTGAACGCCACCCTGGACCTGTTTGCCGAGACCACCCTGCGGATTTGCGGGGAAATTTACCTGGAGGTCTCCCACGACCTGGTGTCCAAATCCGGGCAAAAACTGGACATCGAGGTGATCTACACCCACCCTCAGGCCTACGGCCAGTGCCGTCGCTGGCTGGCCACCCATCTGCCGGAAATCCCCGTCCTGGAAGTGGCCTCCACCGGGGTGGCCGCCCAGAAGGCCGCCAAAAACCCCAACTCGGCCGCCATTGCCAGCGCTTTTGCCGCGCCCCTGTACGACCTCCGGGTGGTGGAACCCAGGATCGAAGACCACTCCGGCAACGTCACCCATTTCTTTGTCATCGGCCCGGACGCCCCCGGCCCCACCGGCCATGACAAAACCGCCATCATGTTCGCGGTGGACAATATTCCGGGGGCCCTGTACATCACCCTGCGGCCCCTGGCGGAGCGCTCCCTCAACATGACCCGCATCGTTTCCCGGCCGGTGCCCAATGAAGCCTGGCGCTATCTGTTCTATGTGGATCTGGACGGCCATCAGGCCGAACCGGAGGTGCATGACGCGTTGGACGAAATCCAGACCATCAGCGCTCACTTCAAGCTCCTGGGCTCCTTCCCCAAAGCCGCGGGCACGGAGAGTTTGAGTTGAGGAAAGATGGTTTTCGGCTTTCGGTCCTGGAAATTTTTTCAGGAATTTTTCGTTTGGCGATTTGGCGTGGAAATCACGCTAAGACGCCAAGACGCAAAAAAGCTAATACGCAATGAAATTTAAGAAAGCTGGATTGCCTGTCCTGATAAGTCCAAAGTCCAGGGTCCAAAGTCCAAAGTTTATCAGGTTCAGAAAAGTTCTTGTGTGGAACCGCCGCCTCGGCGGTTCATGCGCCGGCGAGGCGCCGGCGCCACATTTTTCATGCTTTCCAGGTGAGCTGAACGCTCATGAAGAACTGTTTTGAAAAGGTCGCTTGGTGTAGGGGCAGGCGCCCTCGCCTGCCCTTGTTGGACAGCCGGGGGAGGTTGTCCCTCCAGCAGAAATGTTTTTCACATAAAGTTGGCAAGTTAAGATGAACGCCGAACGCCGAACGCCGAACCCCGAAACCCTTTTACGCCTCTGCGTGCCCATTGTCGAGGCCAGTTCGGCCCGGGCCCGGAGCCGCTATGTGCGGGCGGCGCGCAAGGGGTTTTGGGCGGAGGTGCGGTTGGATTATGTGGCAAAGCCGGACCTGAAGCGGCTGTTTCGCACCTTGCCGGGGCCGGTGATCGCCACCAACCGGCTTAAGAATGAAGGGGGGCGCTGGACCGGCAGCGAGGCGGACCGGCGCGCCTTATTGGAGGAGGCCCTCACCTTTGGGGTGCAAGCCCTCGACGTGGAATTGAGCACCGAGGCGGCCTGGCGCCGGGACCTGTTCGCCCGGCGGGGGCCGACCCGGCTCATTCTCTCCTGGCACGACTTCACCGGCACCCCGGAGCCGGCCCAATTAGATGAGACCTTCTCGGCCATGCTGGCCCAGGAGGCCGACATCTTAAAGCTGGTGACCACCGCCCAAACCCCGGAGGACAATCTCCGGGTCCTGGCCCTCATTCCCCGGGCCCGCTCTGCCGGCAAGGACATCATCGCCTTTTGCATGGGCCCCCTGGGAAAGTGGTCCAGGCTGGCCACGGTTTTTCTGGGCGGCTTTCTCACCTTTGCCCCCTTCAGCGGCAAGCAGGCCTCGGCCCCGGGGCAGGTGACGGTAAACGAAATGCGGCGGATGTGGAGAATGTTGAGAAGGTGAAGAGGCTGTAAGCTGTAAGCTGTAAGCTATAAGCTTTAAGCAAAAAAATAAAAACTGACTGCTAAATGCTGACTGCTGACTGCTCTCCCCTCATCGACGGCGCCACCCGGGTCTACGGCCTCCTGGGCCGGCCGGTGGCCCATTCCCTGTCCCCGGCCATGCACAACGCGGCGTTCCGGGAACTGGGCCTCAACGCCGTCTATGTGGCCTTTCCGGTGGCGGACCTGGCCCAGGCGGTGGCGGGCCTGCGGGGCCTCCAGATCGGCGGAGCGAGCGTCACCATCCCCTTTAAAGAAGAAATTATTCCCCTGCTCGATGAGATCGATCCCCAGGCCGCCAGAATCGGCGCGGTCAACACCGTGGTGAACCGGGACGGCCGCCTGGCGGGCTACAACACTGACTGGCAGGGCGCGCTGGCGGCTCTGGAGGCCGAAACCGCCATCGCCGGGAAACGCGTTCTCATCCTCGGGGCCGGCGGGGCCGCCCGGGCCATTGCCTTCGCCCTCCTGGAACAGGGCGGCCAGGCGGCCGTGTCCGACCTGGACCGGGACAAGGCCCTGGCCCTGTCCCGCCAGATGTGGGTGGAAGTGGTGGCCCCCGATTCTCTGGTGGAATATCCCGCCGAGGTCCTGATCAACGCCACCCCGGTGGGCATGGAGCCTCACACCGACAACCTTCCCCTTGACCCGGAAATCCTGTCCCGCTATCGGGTGGTCATGGACATCGTCTATAAACCGCTTAATACCAGGCTCCTGCGGGAGGCCCGGCTCCGGGGCTGCCGGGTGATCGACGGTTTGCAGATGCTCATCCATCAGGGCGCGGCCCAGTTCGAGCTCTGGACCGGCCGGCCCGCGCCCCGCCAGGTCATGGCCCGGGCCGCGTACAAGTCCTTATAAACACGAAGGTTTGAACATGAATGTGCAGCAAGATGAAGACAAAACCGGCATGAAATCCCGCCATATCAAATGCCGTGCCAGAGTCGAGACCACTCTCAGTCTGCCCGGCTCCAAAAGCTACACCCACCGGGCCCTGATCGCCGCGGCCCTGGCCCCGGGGGAAAGTGTGTTGGCCAATGTGCTTAAGGCCGAGGATACGGAACTAACCGCCCGGGCCCTGGCCAAATTGGGCGCCGGCCTTGACTGGCAGGGGCACACCGTCCGGGTCCGGGGCACTGGCGGGCGCTTCGATCCGGTGTATGAGCCCATCTTTCTGGGCAACTCCGGCACCTCCATGCGCTTTCTCACCGCGGTGGCGGCCCTGGGCCAGTGGACCTATCGCCTCACCGGCACGCCCCGCCTGTGCGAGCGCCCCATGGGAGAACTGCTGGAGGCCCTGAAGTCCCTGGGGGTCCAGGTCACCTCCGAGAAGGGCGACAACTGCCCGCCGGTCACGGTGCAGGGCGGCGGCCTCCAGGGCGGCAAAACCGCTCTTTCGGGCGCGGTGAGCAGTCAGTATCTTTCCGCCCTCCTGCTCATCGGCCCTCTGGCCCCCCTGGGCCTGGAGATAGACATCACCGGGGAGTTGGTGTCCCGGCCCTATGTGGATATCACCCTGGCGGTGCTCAACGCCTTCGGCGTCACCTGTTCCCGGGAGGCCTACCGGCGCTTTGTCCTGCCCGGCGGCCAGAGCTACCGGAGCCGCCAGTACGACATCGAAGCCGACGCCTCCAGCGCCTCGTATTTTTGGGCCGCGGCGGCCCTGACCGGCGGCCGGGTCACCATTGCCAACCTGGACCTGGAGTCGGTCCAGGGGGACATTGACTTTCTGTCGGTGCTGGCCCGCATGGGCTGCCACCTCAATTCCTCGCCGGCCGGGCTCACCGTGGAGGGCGGGCCCCTTAAGGGCATTCACATGAATATGTCGACCATGCCGGATCTGGTCCCCACCCTGGCGGTCCTGGCCGCGTTCGCCGAAGGGGAGACTCTGGTGAACGGCGTGGCCCACCTGCGCCACAAGGAGTCCAACCGCCTGGCCGCGGTGGTGACCGAACTTCGCAAAATGGGCCTCACCGCCGAAGAGACCCCGGACGGCCTGCGCATTATCGGCGGCACGCCCCAGGGCGCCGAAATCGACACCTATAACGACCACCGCATCGCCATGAGCTTCGCGGTGGCCGGCCTTAAGGCCAAAGGGGTGGTCATCCGGGACCCCGACTGCGTGGCCAAATCCTTCCCGAATTTCTGGGAATATCTGGAAAAACTTTACACCTGATCCCCGGTCGGTATAATCTCCACAAAATTAACCAGCGAAACGGCCATATCTTTGCCTTCCATGAAAGTCGGCAGAAAAAAAGCCAAAATCATCACCTCAGCTCTTAAAGAGTGGGTAGAGCATTCCCAACTATCCCCGGAAGATTCTCAAAGATTACTCCAGTCACTTGAAGTAACCCCCTTTGATTGGCGTCTGTTGGCCAAATACTCCTTCTGGATCGCCATCGTTTGCATCATCATCGCGGTTCAGGCCTTACTGGTAGACCTGGAAAAACTGTTAAAAGTTATCTGGGATAGGCCGCTTATCGGCTTTGCCTTTTGTCTTGTGGTCTCGGCGGCCCTGTTTTTCTGGGGGTTGACCAGACGGTCGCGGCATCCCGAAAAAATCTTCAGCAACGAAGCCGTGTTCTTTCTCGGCGTCCTGGCGGTGGCCGGCGCCATTACCTTTTTAGGCAAGGCCATCGGCTCGGGCAGTCGCCACGTCTCCCTCCTGATCCTGCTGGCCGCTTTGGTCTATGCGGCCCTGGGCCTGTGGCTGCCCTCCAGGCTGGTGTGGTTGTTTGCTCTGATATCACTGGGAAGTTGGTTCGGCGCCGAAACAGGGTATGTGTCCGGCTGGGGGGCCTATTGGCTGGGCATGAACTACCCCTTGCGCTTTGTCATCTTCGGCCCGGCGGTCATCGGGCTCAGTCTTGTCCTGAAGATGTCCGCACGCTTTAAGGAATTTTTTAAAGTAACCTATATCATGGGATTGCTGTATCTATTTATTGCGTTATGGATACTTTCCATTTTCGGCAATTATGATGATGTGGCAAGATGGAGCAAGGCCGGCAAATTCGAGTTGTTCTATTGGTCTTTTTTGTTCGGCGCGGCGGCGCTGGCAACCATATTCCTGGGGTTAAAATACGATGACGCCATATCCAGAGGGTTTGGCATCACTTTTCTGTTCATCAACCTGTACACCAAGTATTTTGAATACCTCTGGGATCATCTCCATAAGGCGATCTTCTTCGGCATTTTAGGGGTCTCTTTCTGGTTTCTCGGGTCCCGGGCGGAGAAGATCTGGCTTCTGGGCGAACAACCGAACCCGGATGGCAATAATAAACAAAAATAATGAAATCACACAAAGATAACAGCCTATGTAACACAAAAATTCACGTTTCGCCTACCCCTTGATCTTGGAAACCCGCATCCTCCTCATCCTCACCAGCCTCAACCTCCTGGACTACCTGGACCGGTATCTGGTGGCCGCGCTGGGAAGCCCCATCAAGGCGGAATTTGATCTCAGCGGCAAGGCCTTCGGCTTTCTCAACACCGCGTTTTTACTGGTTTATTTTGTCACCTCGCCGGTTTTCGGCTACCTGGGGGACCGCTACGGCCGCCACCTCCTCATGGCCGGGGGCGCGGTGCTCTGGAGCCTGGCCACCAGCCTGACCTTTTGGGTGACCTCCTACCCCGCCCTGGTCTTCACCCGCGGCCTGGTAGGGGTGGGGGAGGCCTCCTTCGGCACCCTGGCTCCGGCCTACCTGGCGGATGTCCTTCCCCTGGCCCGCCGTCCCCGGGCCCTGGGCTTCTTTTACCTGGCCATCCCCCTGGGCGCGGCCCTGGCCTACCTGGCGGGCGGCCTCATCGGCAAACACCTGGGCTGGCGCCCGGCCTTTCTGTTGGCGGGGCTCCCGGGTCTGCTCCTGGCCCTGGCCATCCGCCGCCTGCCGCCTGCCGTCCAAGCCCTCCCCGCGGCTGAACCGAAGCCCGCTCAGCCATATTCCTCCCCGCTGGCCGCGGTTCGGGCCCTGTGGTCCATCCCCACCCTGCGTCTGGTGACCCTGGGCTACGGCATGCTCACCTTCACCCTGGGGGGGCTCGCCTTCTGGATGCCCCAATATCTGGAGAAGGTCAAGGGCTTGAGCATGGCCCAGGCCAATTATCTCCTGTTCGGGGCCATCGCCGTGGCGGGCACCCTGGGGACCCTGGCGGGGGGGATCCTGGGGTCCCGCCTGCACCGCCTCACCCCCGCAGCACCCCTCTGGGTGAGCGGTATAGGGATCGTCCTGGCCTGGCCCCTGGCGGCCCTGACCATTTTTTCGCCCCTGCCGGCCCTGTACATCCCCGCGCTGGTGGGCGCGATTTTTCTGTTGTTCCTGCATCCCGGCCTGATTACCGCGGTCATCGTCAGCGTGGCCGGAGCAGGGCTTAGAGCCCAGGCCGTGGCCCTCAACATCATTATCATTCACCTGGTGGGGGACGCGCCTTCCACCGTGCTCATCGGCTGGACCGCCGACCATTTCGGCCTCACCTGGGGGGTGGCCCTGACGCTGGTGGCCCTGGCCCTGGCCGCGGTCCTGATCCTGGCCGCGGTGCCCCACCTGGGGCGGGACCTGGAGCAGGACTAGCCCGGTTTATACGTCAAGTTTTTCGAATACCGTTTATCTGCCTGATTATCTTATACATTCAGCACTGAGCTGAAAAACCCAGGGCAAAATGTAGCCGCAGGCTTTACCGTGAAAATCCTCTTGGCAATGTAGAGCAGGCGCCCTCGCCTGCTCTTTTAAAGAACCGCCGGGGGCGGCGGTTCCACATTTTTTTATAAGAGCGCCTTCCCGGCCCAACCTTTCCCAGGACCGCGCCCCCCGAGGACAGAACGGCTTCAGCCCGCCCGGCCGATGAACAGAAAATAGGACCAGACCCCGCCGTACGCGGGGCGGACGGCCGATTCGTGGAGAGGGAAACGGGCCTTGAGGCCCGGCAGGAGGTGCCCGTCCAGGCGGACGTGGTTTAAGCCCATCCAGCGTTTGAACCGCGGCCAGCCCGAGTCGTGGAAATCCACCGCCGCCAGGGCGCCGCCGGGGATAAGGTCGCGGCCGGCCGCGGCCAGGGCCTCTTCCCACCCCGGATTGAACATGGACAGGGCGTAGGAAAAGACCACCAGGTCAAAAGAGGGGACCGGCTTGACCGGGCGGTCATACGCAGCCCGGATCAGGGTGAGCCGGGGGGCCATATCCTGAAGTTTTTTGGCGGCCACCGCCAGCATGTCCGCGGACAGGTCCACCCCGCACAGGCGGGCCCGGGGAAAAAGGCGGCCCAACTGCCCGAGGTTTCTGCCGGTGCCGCAGCCCACCTCCAGGATGGCGGCAGGGGAAAAGCGGGCCGCCACCCACCGCACCAGGGCTTCCCGGCCCAGGAGAAAACTCCAGCGGGTAAGATCATAGACCCCGGAATGCAGCCGGTAATAGCGCTCCAGGGCCCGATGCGTCTGTTCCGGGGCCGTAGGCGGCAAGGGGCGGTTCATAGGACCTCGGCCAGATGCAGGCTGCCGTAGGTGCCCACCCGGTCCCGGGCGTGGAGGGGGAGGGTCAGTTCCGGAAAAAAGCGCAGCCTGGAAGTCACCGTCTCCGGCAGGAAGCGCACATCCGGCCCGGCCGAACGCAGCAATATTTTGGCCCCCGGCCGGCTGTGGCGGAAAATCTCCCGCCACTCCTCCACCAACTGGTGGGTGTCGTGCCAGGCGAGCCAGTCCTGATGGTCCAAAAGGACGAAGTGGCTGTATTCCCCGGGGTTTTCCTGCAAAAACCGGGTGATCGTGGCAGTGTGGACCCTCACCCGGTGGAGGCGCTCCTGCAAAACGGCGAGATTTTGTGCGGCCAGATACCCCGGGCAGCACTCCGGGGTGTAGGAACCGGTGAGATACACCCACCAGAAATAATTGTCCCCAAGGGGCGCGGTGGTAAAGACCCGTCGCAAATTTTCCTGGACAAATTGCACCAGCCCCCCCGGATAATGGTCCTCAATGAGGCCGATCTGCGGGGTGGGGACCCCGATGAAGGCCAGGGCCGCAGGCTGGCGCAGCAGCCAGGCGAGTCCCGGCCGGAACAGGTGCGGCTCTATCCGGTCATAAACGCGGGTCTGCTCCTCCAGACTGCCGGCCGTCAGCATGGCCTCCAGGGTGCGCTCCAGGCCGTTGAACCTCACCAGCAGGGTGTGGAAGACCCAGGCGAAGTCCCCGGCCGCGCCCCGCCAGTAGAAGGATTGGCGAATCCCCCCCGGCCTGAAATAGTCGATTTTGGCGTCCCAATAATCCCTGGCCCAGGGGGGCAGGCTCCCCCGCACCCGGGCGTAGATTTCCCGATGCGCCGGGGCGGCGCCTTTGCCAAACAGGGAAAACAGCCGCGAGTGGTCGCCGTCCCGGATCAAGGCCAGTTTCAGGCACAACAGGGCGTTCTGGCGGAAATTCACATCGATGGCGTGGATGGCCCCGGGGCCGTCCAGGAGATAGTCCAGCACGTTGCAGCCGGCGCTGGTGATGACCACCACCGAACTCTCCGGCCCCAAGTTCAGGAGCTTCCGGTCAATCCGGGGGTCTTCCCAGCAGGTGTTGTAAATCAGCCGGTTGCCGTGCACGAGACTGAAAAATTTCTGCTGCCACCCTTTTATCATGGAGTCTGCCCTCACCCGGTGCAAAATTATCAGAAGATCGCAAAGATTTGTCTGATTCGTGTGAGAATTTGATGATAATACCCACACGCCCCCAACGCGGCATTTCTCTTATGTGAGCCCCTGATTGTCCCCTTCAAGGGCTCGCTGAATCGAACCCCCACAAATTTTTATCTTTGCCCGCGACTTGGTATGGTAATACATTCCTTTTAGATGAAACAAATCTATCGACTAACCCATTAAGTCCACCTGTCGGGGCGGGTTTGAAACCCGCCCCGACAAAACTTGGTATATAATGCCCCTCATCCGGCCGGGGGGCTGCATTTTCCGGGGGGATGTCCCCTGAGCCGGACTTTCGGGCCGCAACCGCGGGCAAGCTTTTCTTGAAACATTCATGGCCGCAATTGGCCACACCCGAGGATGAAAAATTTAGAACAGCCGCCCCCGGCTGTTCTTTAACGAAGCAGGCGAGGGCGCCTGCTCTACATTGCCCAGGGGATTTTCACGGTAAAAGTTTACCAGGAATTCTGTTAGGCTGTCCTGAAAAATTTGATGTTGGGGAGGGGGGTACTCACGGGCTGGAAGCCCGTGCTACCGGGGGTCGCAGACCCCTGCCCCCTCCCCAACACCCTCTCCCCCAACCCCTTAACGCTCTTTCCAGGGCAGGCAAGTCGGGGCGAAAACCCCGCCTCGCCTGCCCCCATTAAAGGGGGTTGGGAGGGGGGCCTGGG
>JBGSLA010000096.1:0-8148 GCA_041740935.1 Desulfobaccales bacterium
TTGCGTCGTTGTGCCTTTGCGAGAGATTTACGCCAAGGCGCCAAGGCGCAAAGATTGAGGCGTAAACTTTTCAGGGTAGAAGCCCATGAACAGGATAAACTTTGAACCTTAAACCTTGAACTTCTCAGGAATAAAGATAGCCAACATACCTCTCCTGAAAAGCCTCCGTCATCTCGCTGACCTGGTCTTCACCGGTCAAGGCCATATCCAAAAGGCGCGTCTTCCCTTGGAGAATGCCCAGGATCATCAGGCGGGAGAGAATCTGGCGATCCTCCCGCCGGTCGAAGCGGGCATCCAGAAGATCCCCCCGGGTTTTCACCCGGAAGCCGGCCCACTCCAGGATCCTCTTGATAAACTCCACCCGCCACAAGCGATTGTCAAAATCTCCCCCGCCCCCCTTGAAGCGAAAGGAGATGTAATTGGCCTCCGGGTCCTCGCTGCACAGGGTATCCAGCACCGCGAAATGATAGCCGAAACGCAGAATCAGGTGCAAATAATTCCTGGACATGACCGCATAGCTGGCCAGGGCCTTGGAGGTGAGGCTGATGAGGCCGCCGCTCAGGCGATCCAGTTCCTCCCAGTCCACATGCAGCAGCCCCTGGTGCCAGACCACATCCGGATGGCTCAGGCCCTCCCAGCAGGCCCGCATGGGGAGAGAGGTGATGTAGTCGGGCTTGATGGTTTTGCCTTTGGGCGCGGTGGGTGAAATGGCCCCTTCCAAATCCAGGACATACATGACCAGCGGCAGGTCCGTGTCCAGGCGCCGGGCCTGGGCCAGCCCCCGGCCGCTGCGCCCCACCAGGGAAAACATCTCGGCCATGCCCTTCTCGTGGGCAAAGCGCACCACATCATGGAAACTTTGGCAATGGCTCGGGGAAAATTCAGCAGACGCGGGATCAGTGAGACGCAAGGGGGAGATGAATTTCATCAGGGCCCGCAGGCGGGCCGCGGACGGGGTTTCCGGCCGGGTCCGGGGGTGAGCCGCGCCGGCCTTGAGGCTTTCCACCTCTCCCTCATACACCCGGCCATGGCCGGCATCCACGGTGACCACCTGACCGGGGGCGAGCCGCCGGGTGGCCTCGAGGGCCCCCACCAGCACCGGCAGACCGCACTCCCGGGCCACGGCGGCAAAATGACTGGCCCGGCTGCCGCCATCCGCCACCACGGCGCGCAGCCGTTCGATAATGGCGGCAAAGGTCGGCGGCAGGGTCGGCGACACCAACACCGCTTCCTCGGGGACCTCTCCCAGGTTGTGTTCATTTTTTACCAGCCACACGGTCCCCATGCCCACCCCGGGACTGGCGGTCACCCCGCCGGCCAGGAGGATCGGGTTGGCGATGTCCGGCGGTGCTTCAGGTTCGGGGGCTTCCTCGCCGAATTCCGGGCCGACCCTCAAGGGCCGGGATTGCAACAGAAACAACTCCCCCTGTTTATCCTGGCACCATTCCATATCCTGCGGTCCCCCGCCCAAGCGTTCCAGGGTCATGCCCCACTCGGCCAATCGGACCGCGGTGTCCGCCGGCAGGCAGACCCGGGCCGCTCCCCCCGGATCCAGGGGACAAAAAGGGCTGCTGGTGGTCTTAAGGAGTTTGGGGGGGGTCTCCCTGGTGAGAAAATGGCTTTCAGGGATGGTGCTGCCGTCCACCAGATGCTGGCCCAGACCGGGGATGGCGTAAATGACCAGGCAGTCATTTTGCCCCGCCGCGGCGCCCGATTCCCGGGTGTACACCACCCCGCTCACCCGGGCGTCAATCATGGCCAGAAAAAGGACCGCCATGGGGGTTTCCGGGTCGGCCAGGCCGCAGCGCAGGCGGTAGGTCACCGCCCGGGGGGAATATTTACTGGCCAGGACCTGCTTGTAGGCCGAGAAGGCCTCAGGCGCGGCCACGTTGAGGATGCTGTCGTATTGGCCGGCAAAGGAAACTTCCCCGTCTTCGCTCACCGCGCTGCTGCGGGCCACCCAGGGCCCCTGAAAGCCCTGAGTTTGAAGGTCTTTCAGCCGCCGGCGGATGTCCTCCTGCACCTCCGGCGGCACCTCCCCTTCCAGGATCATGGCCTTCAGGCAGCGGCAAAGCTCCTCCAGGCGTTCGCCCTGGTTCAGCCTGGCCTGGGCCAGCATTTCATCGAGCCGGTGGCGCAGGTTATTGTGTTTCAGGAAAAGGTGAAAGCTGCGGGTGGTGACCACGAAGCCCACGGGAACGGGCACCCCCGCCTCCCGGTGCAGGCGCCCCAAACTATGGGCCTTGCCCCCGGCCAGATCGGGGGCGTCCGCGGCCTCGGTCAGCGTCAGGCTATAAGGGGGGGAGAAATCTTCCTCAGGCAGGTAAGCCGCATGGAGAATGGCCGATTCCAGCCGGTGAAACCGGTCTTCCAGTTCCCCATAGGCCGCGGGATGCATGGCGATCAGGGACCTGATCAACGACTCCACCGACCAGCGCAGGGCCCGCACCAGAGATTCCACCCGGGCCCAATCCACCGGCAGGCCCTCGTGCAGAATTTCCTCGAGATCGGTGATGAGCTCCAGGCTTTTCTTGTCGTGGCGCAACAGCTCCTTGAAGGCCTCGTATTTCAGGCGCAGGAGCTTGCCAGGGGTGAAAAACTGCAGCGTCCAGTGCCTGAAAAGCTTGCGGAGGTACATGCCGGGGTGCCCTAAGTTTTGGCTTCCAGGGCGCTGGCCACCTTATCTTCCAATTCGTCTTTGTCGATGGGCTTGATGCAGTAATCAAAGGCGCCCAGTTCCTGGGCCTGGCGGGCCGTTTCCAGGGTGGGATAGCCGGTGAGCATAATGACCCGGGTGCGGGGGGAGATTCGTTTCACTTCCTCCAACATATCCACGCCGCTTAATTTTTTAAGCCGGATGTCCAAAATCGCCACGTCCACCGGCTGGGAGCGGACATGCTCCAGGGCTGCTTCCTCGTCGGTGAACACCGCCACCCGATGACCTTTGCGTTCCAGGATGCGTTTGATCATGACGCCGGCGTCCAGGACATCGTCAAGCACCAAAATTTCACCCATAACTCGCTCCCTTGATGGCTTTTTGGTCGCTGCCCAGCCTCATCCCGGCCACCAGGTCTTCACAGGAATCGGCCTCTGGAAGATCCGGCGACACCGGCAATTCCACCAAAAACACCGAACCCGGCCCCGGCTCTTTTTTCCCCGGTCCGATGGCCCCCCGGAAAGCCGGCCCCACGGGGCTAAGGGCTGAGATGGCCCCGTGATGATCCTGGATGATGCCGAAGGAGACGGCCAATCCCAAGCCGGTGCCCGCGCCCGGCGCCTTGGTGGTGAAAAACGGATCAAAGATCTTGGATTTGGCTTCGTCCTCGATGCCGGCGCCGCTGTCGGCCACGGTGACCAGCACCCGCCGGCCCTGGGGACACAACCTGGTCTTCACCCAGATGGTGCCGTCTTCGCCGATGGCATCAAAGGCGTTGTTCAACAGGTTGATCCACACCTGCTTGAGTTTCTCCCGGTCGCCGATGATCAGCGGCAAAACCGCTTCCAGGTCGGCCTCGAGGTCCACCCAGTGCTGCTTGAAGGTGTGGCGCACCAGATGCAAAACCTCTTCAATGGACTGGTTCAGGTCCATTTCCGCCATTTTGCTCTCGATCTGCCGGGAGAAACCCAACAGATCGCCGACGATGCGCCGGCAGATCTGGGCCTGTTTTTCGATAATGGTCAGATATTCGTAGCCCTCAACCTCGGGTGGTATGTCTTCCAGCAGCATCTGGGCATAGCCCAGGATGATGCACAGGGGGGTGTTGATTTCATGGGCCACGCCGCCGGCCAGTTTGCCCAGTTGCTCCATTTTCACCGATTGGACCAACTTGTCCTGATATTGCTTGATTTCCGTGATATCCCGGGCGGTTAGCAGCAATCCGGCGATGCGGTCTTCGTCATACACGGGCATCTTGACCATATGGAGCCAATGGCGGCGGTGATTGCGGCCGATGGGCAACTCCTTGCACATGGGGATGCCGGTGGTGATAATCTGCAGGTCCTCCTGCCGGTGGCGCTCGGCCACCTGGGGGAAAATATCGCCATCCGCCTTGCCCAGGATATTTTCCTCCTTCATTTTGAAAAATTGGCAAAAAGCCGGGTTGACCGCCCGGTAAATCAGATTTTCATCCTGGAGGCTCACCAGATCCGGGGTCACGTCCAGGATGGTTTTAAACAGCTGCTGCTGTCGGGTGAGGGTGCGCTCGGCCTCCTTGATGTTTTCGATATAGGCATGCAGGTTGAGAGCCATGAAATCGAAGGCCTCGGCCAGGCTCTGGATTTCATCCCCCCGCAGTTCCTGATAAACCTGGCACTCCCGGCAGGCCTCGATTTTTTGTTCGAAGCCCCCGGCGGCGCACTCCGGGCACATGGTGCCCACCAGATACCAGCAGCGCCGGCGGGTGTCGCCGTAGGCCGGACATTGGGGCTGCTGGCAGTCTTTGATATCCCAGCAATTACGTCTGAGCTGCGGGCCGGTCTGCAGGTCCAGGTTCCCTTTGACAATCTCCTCGGCGGATTCCCGCAAAATGTTCAGGCGGCGGGTGACGGTGCCGGCAAACAGGGTGCCCAGCACCACCGCCACCAGTCCGGCCCCGGCCGACACCCCGAAGATGATCAACAGGAGCCGCTGCACCGCGGCCTGGGCCTTTACCTGGGACAGACCCACCCGCACCGTTCCCAGGCGCTCGTTGCTGATGGTCACGGGTATGGCGAAATCGTAAACCCGCTCCTCCCCGATATCCAGAAGTTGAATACGTTGGCGCTCCCCCGTGGGCACCTGATTGGCGTCTTTCAGATTGACCGGAAAGCCCCCTTTAAAGGTGTGGGACAGCACCTGACCGCTTTTTTCCTGGACAAAGGCATAGACCATGTCATCGCTTGACTCTTTGACTTCATCCACCATATTTTTCAGCCGGAGAAAGTCCAGGGCCAACAGGGGATCCGCGGTCCGGGCCCCCAGGGAGATGCCCAGACTCAGACCCCGCTTTTTGATTTCCCCCAGCATGGCCTGGGTGGCCATACGGCTCACCAGAATGGCCGACAGCAGGCCAAAGGTCAGGACCACCGCGGTGATCCCCAACATGATCTTGCTGCGAAACGACAGCCTGTTTATGAACCCCATGATTCTCTCACCCTTTGAGGCGGCGGGGGACCCTCCGGAGCGGCCGGAGTTCGGGGTCAATTCGGTCCTCCCGATTCCAAGGTTTCGGCCAGCCGCCGCACCGCGTTAAAATCAGCGTCCTGAGCGGGGATGACCGCCACAAAACCCGCTTTCTCCAAAATGGCCTTGTGCTCCGGGGTCTTGATGTTCAAAGCCAGCAAGGCTTTTTTGATTTTCTCCAGGCTGACGGGGTCCAGCCCCCGGCGGGCGGCATAGACCCAGCCCGGATACCACCGGGAATAGGCCAGTACCCGGATCTGCTTGAGATCAATTTTGTCCGCCAGGATATCGAGGGTGCCTTCCCGGATCAAGCCCACATCGTATTTTCCGGAATACACCGCCATGACCACCTTCTCCTGTTTGCCTCCCGGCCCCGGGGAAAAGGTGATTTCGGCGAAGTCCTCCTTGCGCAAACCGTTTTCCAAAAGCCAACCCCAGGGATACAAATACCCCCCGGCGGAGGTGGGATCCGTGGCAATCAGGCGCTTGCCCTTCAAATCCGCCAGGGTTTTGATTTCGGGGTTATCGGCCCGGCAGATAATCTGGCCCCGAAAATTCTCCTTGCCCTGGGGCTCCACAATCCGGGCGAAGGCCCGGGCCCCGTAGCGGTCGGCGATTTTCACGTAAATAAAGGGATTGCTGAAGGTGAGATCGATGAGCCCCCGGCCCACCATGTGCATGTGCTCATCAAAGGTGTCCGGGAAAACCTGGCGGATGGTCAGCCCGGTGGTGCGGCTTAAATATTCGATCACCAGATGGTGCCGCTCATAGGAAACCGTGTGGGCGTATTGGGGGAGATAGGCGTAAGTGATGGCGTTTTCCGGCCGATAAACCGTGACGTCCTCCCGTTCCGACAGGTCAACGGTCTTTTCCTGCTCCCCCTCCCCGCAGCCGCCCAGGAGAAGGCCGGCGCAAACCAGGAGGGCTATGAGTGGGGCAGTCATGTTCCTTCCTCCTCAACAATGCCTGGGGCAACGCCGGCCGGTGTCCTCAGGCACCCAACCGCGCCTCATCACCTTCAATCTTATTCTGTTTCAGCCACTTCCACAAGGTCACCCGGCTGACTCCCAGAATTTTGGCGGCCTCTCCCCGGTGGCCGCCGGCCTCTTTTAAGGCCTGCAGGAGAGACTCCTTGTCCCGGGGTCTGCCGTTGCTGTGAACCCGGGGGCTCCCCCGCAAAGCCGCGGCGCCTTTCTGGGTGATGATGACCGGCAGATGCTCCGGCAAAATATTGCCCTCCGGGCACAGCACCATGGCGTACTCCACCGCGTTGATCAGTTCCCGGACATTGCCCGGCCAGTCATACCTCATCAACAACTCCAGCGCGGGTTTGCTGAGTTTGCCGATGGGCTTGCAGCTCTTCAGCCGGGCCCGCTCAATGAAGGTCTCCACCAACAGAGGGATATCTTCCCGTCGTTCCTTGAGGGGGGGGATGTGAATGGGGATGACGTTGATGCGATAAAACAGGTCCTCCCGGAAGCGGCCCGCGGCCATGAGCTGCGCCAGATCCTGATTGGTGGCGCTGATCACCCGCACATCCACGGCCAGGGGCCGATGGTCCCCCACCTTTTCGATGACTTTTTCCTGGAGCACCCGGAGGAGCTTGGCCTGGGTGGAGGGCGGCAAATCTCCCACTTCATCCAGGAAAATGTCCCCGGTGTGGGCGGCCTCGAAACGCCCCACCCGGGTGCGGTCGGCGCCGGTGAAGGCGCCTTTGACATGGCCGAAAAGTTCGCTTTCCAGCAGGGATTCATTGAGCGCGGCGCTGTTCACCTTGATGAAGGGTCCCTGGCTCCGGGGACTCAGCCGGTGAATGGCCCCGGCCACCAATTCTTTGCCGGTGCCGCTTTCCCCGTAAATGATCACCGGCGCCTCCGACTGGGCGGCGCTGGAAATCAGGGAGAACAATTGCACCATGACCGGACTTTTGCCGATGATCCCCTGGAAGCCGTCCTCCTGGCTCAATTCCCGCCGCAGCCGGGAGATGACCCGCTCTTTAGCCATCATTTCGCTGACGTCGGTGAAGGTCTCCACCCCCCCCAGCACCTGGCCGCCCTGGTCCTTGAACAGCGCGGCGTTTTTCACCACATGCGCCAGGCTGCCGTCTTTCCGGGCCAGGGAACACTTGCTGCGCCTGATCATGCCATCCTGGAAAAGCTGGCAGGGCTTCCCGGAACTCAAGGAGGCAAAACAGGTGTCGGACTTAATCAGGGCGCAGGGCTTGCCCACAAGTTCCTGGCGGTGATAGCCGGTAATCTCCTCCATGGCCTGGTTGACGGACAGGATGATGCCCCGGGGGTCCACCACCACCACCCCTTCCATGATGGTGTTCAACACCTGTTCCCAAAATTTTTCATAACCTTCTAAGTGCATTGAACTTTCCAGGCAGAGGCGGTGTTTCCCCGAATATTGTTAACTTATCATGAGGAGTTAACGTTAACTATATTAATTATATTTAATTAACATAGATGGTCAACCGAAATTTGCCCTTTTTAACGAATGATTTTCGTTTCTTGTTGATTCGGTTGGCGATTTTTTTCCGGCACGCTTCTTGCTAAAAAAAACCTGAGCCTTAACTTATTCACAAAGTTTTTTTCCGGTTCTCAGCAGCCCAAAGCCCCCGCACCGCCCTGAAAGACAGATGCAGGACCATTCCCGGTTTTAGGGGGAATGGGGCGAGGGTGGTGCACCCGGCAATCGGCTCCCGGTTCCCGGAAAAAGACGCCTTTTCCACCAAGGCCCTGCTAAGAGTCGCTCCGCCGGCTTAGCACAGAAATTATTTACGATTTGGAGGTTTACATGCGCAACAAACTACTCATGATGCTGGTCCTGGTATCCGTGGCCTTATGCTGGTCAGCCGGCGCGCTCATGGCTCAGAGCCAGGAAGCCGCCAAACCCCAGGCTCCGGCCGCCGCCCCGGCCACGGAAGCCCCCAAACCCGCCATTCCGCCTGCGGCTCCCGCGGCGGAGGCCCCCAAACCGGCAGC
>JBGSLA010000097.1:0-5216 GCA_041740935.1 Desulfobaccales bacterium
GCCGAGGAGATCCTGGCGGCCCTGGCGGCCCTGGACATCGACCCCGGCCGGCGGGGTGAGACCTTAAGCGTCGCCCAGTTCGTGCTCCTGAGCAACGACCTTTTGACCCGGCGGTAGAGGTTTTTCAATTAGACCGAGGGCCCCGGGGTGGGGTGGCTCCTCAGCCCTCCCCCAAAGCTCCCCTCCTAGCCCCTTAAAATGGTAGCACGGGCATCTTGCCCGTGCAGCATGACCTGGATAGCCAAGCAGAGCTTGGCTGGCAAGCCGGTTCCCAAGCGGGAGCTTGGGAACCGGAATATATGTAGAGCAGGCGCCCTCGCCTGCTTTTTTAAAGAACCTCCGAGGGCGGCGGTTCCAAACCAGGACTTTTCAGGACAGCCGCTCATGAGCCCCATATGCCTTCAAAACCAGAAAAAGCCCGGTGGCACAGGCGTCCCGCCTGTTCCGGGACGGGCTGGAAGCCCGTCCTACCAGGTGGCGGCCACGGGCCGCTCTATAGAACCTTGGCTTTCTCAAAACCAGGCAAAATTCGGTGGGGCGGGCCTCCGTGCCCACCAGGACCATGGCCGGACAGGGACGGCCGCCCCACCGGGAGACCCATAGGGCGTGCCATGCACGCCGATGGCGGCTAAAGGAAAAACCTTGGAAAATCTGCTCTGGCTGCCCCTGGCCCTGGGCGCGGCCCTGGCGGATTTGGCGGTCAAGCGCTTTTTCGGCGACCTCGCCCCCTACACCATGTGCCTGGCCCGCTGGCTGTTCGTCCTGCCGTTTTTGGCCCTGGTGGGCCTGTTCCTGACCCGGCCCGCCCTGGACAGCACTTTCTGGATAGCGGCGGCCGCGGCCCTGCCTCTGGAGCTGTTGGCCGCGTTCCTCTACATGCAGGTCTTGAAAGTATGCCACCTGTCCCTGTGCATTCCCCTGCTGGCCTTCACCCCGGTTTTTCTCATCCTCACCGGCTGGCTGTTTTTGGGCGAGGCCCTTAATGCCGCGGGCCTGGCGGGCATCGCCCTGGTGGCCGCGGGAAGCTACTTTCTGGGTCTGGGGGGCCTCCGGGGGGCCTGGTGGGAGCCCCTGGCGGCCCTGGCCCGGCAGGAGGGCGCCCGCCTCATGCTCATCGTGGCGGCCATCTATGCCATCACCTCGGCCCTGGGGAAACTGGCCATCCTCCATTCGACCCCGGCCTTTTTCGGGGTGGTCTATCCCGCCCTGGTGGGGGGCGTCATGCTGGCGGCCTATCCCCTGAGCCCGGTGCGCCAGGGCAGAATATTAAGATCGCGCTGGCTTGCCGGCCTGGTGCTGGGGGTGGCCGCGGCCGGGGAAATCTTCTGCCATGTCTTCGGCATGGCCATGGCTCCCGCGGCCTACCTCATCGGGGTAAAGCGCCTGAGCATCCTGTTTGCCGTCATCCTGGGGGGCGTGTTCCTCCAGGAGCGGCCCATTGTGCCGCGTCTGGCGGCTGCGGCCCTCATGGTAAGCGGGGTGGCCCTGATGGCCTTTCGGGGGTCCTGAATGCTCAAGGAGAAAAAGGTCTTATCACCATGACATCCCTTAACGAGAGCTTACGCAGCAAGATCAGAACGATTTCCGAGATATCCTCTCTGATAAATTCGTCTTTGGATATCCGGGAGGTCCTCAATAATGCCCTGGCCGCAGTGGAGCAATTCATCAAAGTGGAGACCAGCTCTATTTTTGAGCTGGATTCTTCCTGCGGCGAGCTTTATTTTTCCTGCGCCCGGGGAACAGGGGCAGAGAAAATTCAAGGAATGAGGTTAAAAATCGGCGAAGGGATTGCGGGGTATGTGGCCCAGACCGAACGGCCGGTGATTATTGCGGATGTTCAGCGCGATCCGAGGTTTTTCAGATTATTCGATCACATTTCGGGTTTCACCACCAAAGCCGTGCTTTGTGTTCCTCTGATGGCTAAATATAGACTGGTTGGGGTGATGGAGCTCCTGAACAAAAAGGACGGCACCAGTTTCAACGATGAGGATCTGGACATCGTCAGCATTTTGGCCAACCAGATCGGCATTGCCCTGGAAAACGCCCGGTTGTACCAGAAATTACAGGAAAAACTGGTGGTGACCGTGGAAGAGTTAAAATTTACCCAGAGCAAGCTTTTCCAGAATGAGCGCCTGGCGGCCCTGGGCAAGCTGGCCCAGGGGGTGGCCCATGAAGTCCGCAACCCCATAATCATCATCGGCGGGATGGCTCATCTTTTGAGCAAGAAAATCCCGGCATCTGATCCCGGCCAGGAGTATCTGCAAGAAATCATTTCAGCCTTGTCAAAGTTGGAACGGATGGTAAAGGAGGTGGAATTCTTTGCCAGGATGCCCCAACCCTGCCCCGTGTCCACGGATATCCTCGGGTTGATTCAAACTACCCTGTACACCCTTGGGGATCAGCTCGCTTCACGGGGAGTCTCCCTGGAAATCAAGGCTCCTCCGGACCTCCCTCCCATCCCCCTGGATGCTCATCTGATGAGCCAGGTTTTCCAGCATCTCATCAACAACGCCCTGGAGGCCATGCCCTCGGGGGGCACCCTGTCCCTGACCGTGGGCCTCGAAGCGCAGGCAATAAAAATAACCCTCCAGGATACGGGGACGGGCATTCCGGCCGAAGTCCTGGCCCTGGTGTTCGACCCGTTTTTTTCCACCAAGCCCCAGGGACTAGGCATGGGATTGACCATTGCCCATCGAATCATCTCGGAACATAAAGGTGAACTATGCATCTCCTCGACTCCGGGAGTCAGCACGGCCGTTGAAATCTCGCTCCCCCGCTGGCCGTCCGACTGATGCCAAGTTGCTTTCAACATGCTGTTGCCGGTATCCGACTGACTCAAGCCGGCGCCTTCACAAGGTGGCGTCTTGCGCCCCCCTTTGCCTGCAACCTGATATGAGGGGGATTGGGAGGGAACATAAGGGGAAGGGAGCCGATAGCTCCGGTGTCAAGTAAGTGGAACCTGTTAAAAACGGCCCTTTTCCCAAACCGGGGCCGGAGCCTCAACCTCAATAAGCTCCCGGCTGTAGTGGCGGATGGCGCTCTCCCCGATGAGGTGCGCCGCACCGGCGCAGGTCAGCCCCCCGGCCGGCAGGGCGAACAGGGGATTGAGGTTCAGGACCTGGGTCAATAGAGGCGCGCCCGCGGCCAGCCCGGTGGCCAGGACCACCGACGCCATTTCCGGCACCCGGGCCTGGTCGTCGATGTCCTGGCCGTAGAGCAGGGCGATTTCCAGAATAAGGTACAGGTGCATGCGGGTGAGGGCCGAGGCGCCCCCCACCAAGCCCAAAAACGCCAGGGCCTGGCCCAGCCCGGGGATCAGCATGGGCACCTGCATGAGCGCGCCCCCCAGAAAAGACAGGGAACTCTGGGCCGCGATCAGGCGCCGGGCCCGCTGCTCCAGGGTTTCTTCGGGAAACCGCAGGTTCATGGTCTCCACCGTTTTCCGGACATGTCCCTTGCGCAACCTGAGGAAAAAATAGAAAAAGTTTTCGGTCAGGAGACTTTGCAGGTCGTTTTCCGCAGGAAGATTCTCATCTGGCATCGGCGCTCTCCGGATCACGGCAGGATGTGCTGGTTTGACTCCACCTGGCTGATCATAAGATGTTTAGGGCAAATGATCAATCAATCGGAGTTCGATATATCAGAGGGCCGACGCGGTTTTTTGTACTGAAAAGTCCAAAGTCCAAGGTCCAAAGTCCAAGGTCATAGCGGCGGGCGGGGACGACCGCCACTACGCGACTTTTCAGGCTTTACGGGTGGGCCGCCGGACCATGAGGAGCTGTTATGAAAAGTTTGTTGGGGGGGAGGGGAGGGGAGGGGAGGACCTTTATCAGCCCTCCTGCACCAGGGAGGCCAATAAATTTTTGATGGTCTGGATTTGGCCGTTTTCGATGCGGCCGCTGGCGGAATACCTGATAATGCCCTGTTTGTCGATGATCAGGAAATTGCTGTCATTGCCTTGCATCCGGTAATCCTTGAGCATTTTTCGGGTCCAATCCCCGTAGATGGTGAACCCTTGCTGCCGGGAATGGCTGGAGAGCTTGCTCTTCCAGATGAACCTGGTGGGTTGGGAGGCTTCGGAACAGTCAATCACCACCAGGCGGAAGATCTCTTTTTTGATGCCTTCCGGCTGGCAGCGATACAGACTTTTCAATTCCTCTTTCAGTTCATCGTTTTTTTCAATCGCCCGGCGGGATTCATAGAACAGCACCACCACCTTGCCGATGACCATATCCCGGGTCAGGGTGCGGTTGTCCCCCGACTCCACCACAAAAGGCGGGGCCGACCTCCCGGCCAGGGAAAACATCCCCCAGGCCTTCAGGGACAACAGCGCCAGCCCGAGAACCACTGCGGCGACCACCATGCTCTTCCGGAACATGACTTCCTGCTTCCTTGCTTTTCAGCGTGGTAAGGTATTTAATAAATTAAGACGCGGGCCGGATTTGTAAACCTCTTAGCGTAATTCTGTCTAGAAATTATGCCTATTAGGTAATAGAAATTTCTATCGAAACTTTTTGCAAAAAACGTTCCAGTCTTTTGGGGAAACAGGGGGAATCGGCATGGCGGCAAACACCTTCAAGGCCCTGGTGGTCAGCGAAACCGCGGATAATCGCTATATCCGGGAAATCAAGGAGAGGACCCTGGCGGACCTGCCCGATGGCGAGGTGCTGGTCCGGGTCAGGTATTCGTCCCTCAATTACAAAGATGTCCTGTCGGCCACCGGCAACAAGGGGGTGACCAAACGCTACCCCCACACCCCGGGCATCGATGCCGCGGGGGTGGTGGCCGAAAGCGCCAGCCCGGAGTTTCGGCCCGGAGACGAGGTCATCGTCACCAGCTATGATCTGGGGATGAACACCCCCGGGGGCTTTGGGCAATACATCCGGGTGCCCGCGGCCTGGGTGGTGAAGCGCCCCGAGGGGCTGTCTTTGCGGGAGAGCATGATTTACGGCACCGCGGGCTTCACCGCGGCCTTGTCGGTGCATAGCATGATGGCCGGGGGCGTCCGCCCCGACCAGGGCAAAGTTCTGGTGTCGGGGGCCACCGGGGGCGTGGGCAGCGTGGCGGTGTCCATCCTGGCCGGGGAGGGGTTTCAGGTGAGTGCGGTCAGCGGCCGCGCCGAAACCCGGGAGTATCTCTTGGGGCTCGGCGCCCAAGAAGTCATCAGCGCCGAGGCCGCCACCGACGCGAGCAGCCGGCCCCTCCTGTCGGCGCAG
>JBGSLA010000098.1:0-13833 GCA_041740935.1 Desulfobaccales bacterium
ACAAGCGCTCTTCCGAGGACCCGTGGAGGACGATGACAGCGGCTTCGGCGAGGCCCAGGCCCGGGCCGGCGTGGTCACCTACCACCGGCCGCCGGACACGCTCCCCTCGGTGAACCTGGTGGGCCTGCGGGTGGAGGAGGCCCTGCCCCTGGTGGACCGGCTCCTGGACCAGGCCATCTTGCAGGGGGCCGAGCGGGTGGATATAATCCACGGCACCGGCACCGGCCGCCTCAGGCAGGCGGTGCGGGAGCACCTGCGGCAGCACACCATGGTCAAGGCGGTGCACGGGGATGTGAACCCGGGGGTGACGTTGGTGGATTTGAAGGATTAGGGGGCAGGGACCAGGGAAAGAGGTGCCAAGCAGGAGCTTGGCGGGCAAGGGCGTTCCCAAGCAGGAGCTTGGGAACGAGAGGAGAAAAGAGGAATCAATTTTGAAATTATTATTAAATCCTTGGCTTTTAATAATTGTAGGCATCTCCATTGTATCATTTGCTTCATCTTATCTTCGTACAAAAAGAGTTAGAAATAAGTTGTGGTTAAAAGCGCTATCTGAAAGAGCGGGAGAATTCGGCGATAGGGGTTTTGGTGGCCTGGATCATAATAAGGAAATGTCAGTGGTACAGGGTAAAGTACTTAAATATTATCTGGAATTCAGCAAAACAGAAGAAGGCAAGAAATATTTTAGATTACAAAAAATTTTTGAAGTTACTGGCGGAGTCTCGCTGGCTGCTGCAGTAATATATTTGTTGATATTAATATTTATAAAATAAATAAGTCTATATATTTTCTCGTTCCCAAGCGGGAGCTTGGGAACGAGAGGTAAAAGCTTAAGGCTTAAGCCTTATAGCCCAAAGCTCAAAGCTCAAAGCTGACAATGGCCTATATCCCCGACGACAAGCTCCAGGAAATCAGGGACGCCGCCCCCATCGAGGAGGTGGTGGGGCAATACGTCAAGCTGGAGCGCCGGGGTCGGAACCTCACGGGCCTGTGCCCCTTCCACAGCGACACCAAGCCCTCGTTCACGGTGTCGCCGGACAAGGGCATTTTTTACTGTTTCGGCTGCCAGGCGGGGGGGAACGTCATTTCCTTTGTCATGCAGTACCACAAGCTGGGCTTCATGGAGGCGGTGAGCGAGCTGGCCCGGCGCTACGGCATCCGCCTGTCGCTTAAGGACATGGGGCCCGAGGAGGGCCGCCGGACCAAGAAGCGCCAGCTTTTTCATGATCTCTATACAGAGGCCCTGGCCTTTTATGCGGCCACTCTCGAAGGCAAGGCCGGCAAACCCGGCCGGGACTATCTGGCCAAACGGGGCCTTTCCCCGGACATCATTAAAAGCTATCGCCTGGGCTACGCGCCGCCGGAATGGGACGGCTTAAGGCGCCACTTGGCCAGCCGGGGCCTGTCGCTCGAAGCCGCGGCGGAAGTGGGGCTGCTCGTGCCCCGGCCCTCGGGGGGCTATTACGACCGCTTCCGGGACCGGGTGATGTTTCCGATTTTCGACCGGCAGGACCGGGCCGTGGCCTTCGGCGGCCGCATTATCAATGAGGGCGAGCCCAAATATCTCAACTCCCCGGAAAGCCCGCTTTATTCCAAGGGCCGCCTGCTCTACGGCCTGCCCCAGGCCCGGGAGGCCCTGCGGGCCCAGGACCTGGCCCTGGTGGTGGAAGGCTACCTCGATCTTTTGGCCCTCAGGGTGCACGGTGTGGGCCCGGTGGCCGCCACCCTGGGCACGGCCCTCACCCGGGAGCAGGTGCGCCTCTTGAAAAGCCTGGTATCCCAGGTGGTCCTGGTGTTTGACGGCGACCAAGCGGGGGCCCGGGCCATGTGCCGGGCCTTTCCTTTGTTTATCGAGGAGGGGCTGCCCGTCCGGGTGATCGCTCTCCCGGCCGGCATGGACCCGGACACCTACGTCCAGGCCCAGGGGCCGGAGCTCTTCGCCTCCCCCTGGGACGCGGCCCAATCCTGGCTGGCCTTTTTGCTGGACGTGCTGGTGGAGACCCACGGCGACTCCATCGAAGGCCGGGTAAAGGTCACCGAGGGGCTGAGGCCCTATTTCCAGGCCGTGCAGGACCCGGTGGAACAGGGTTTGTGGCTCAAACTGGCGGCCGAACGCCTGAGCCTGCCGGAAGCGGACCTGCGCCTGAGCCTGACCCGCATCGACACGGGCCCCAGGTTTTCCCGGGAACAGGGGAAGGGCGTGGCCATCAATTTGGAAAAGGGCCTCCTGCGCTGGGTGTTGCAGCACCCGGAGTCGATCCCCGCCCAGGAGTTGGCGGAATGGGCCGAGGAGATGGAGGATCCGGAGATCCAGGAGCTCCTCCGCCTCATCGCGGCCCACTGCCTCGATCACCAGACCCTGAATGTCAGTTTTGTGCTTGACCACCTGGAACAAGAAGACCAGAAAAAGGAACTCTGCGCCCTCATGTTGTGTGAGGGAGAATTTTCCCAAATTTCTCAGGATGTTGTAGCTGAAGATTGGCGCCGGGCTTTGACGCGCCGGCGGCTGCAACGGACCCGGGAGGTCCTGAAGGGCAAGCTGGCCCGGGCCGCCCAGGAACCGGACCATGACAACCTCCTGGCCTTGCTCACCCAGAGGCAGGAAATCGACCGGCAACTTGAGGCGTTGAAAGCGCCGCCCACAACGAGAGGAGAAAGAGGATGAGTAAACGAGGCGTCGAAGGCCTTTCGGACATCATACCGATGACTGACGAAGACGGTCTCATCACGGTGGAAGAGTTCAACGACTCCCTCATTGCCGACAGTTTTCTGAATGAGTCCACCAAAGATGTCCTCATCCTTGACGACCTGCCCCTGTCCTCGGGGGAAGTCTCCCACACCCTGAATCTGGATGAGGGGGACGTGGATCTGGCCCTGGAGCCGGAGACCGCTGTCAAGCTGGACGACCCCGTGCGCCTGTATCTCAAGGAGATGGGCATGGTGTCGCTGCTGACCCGGGAAGGGGAGGTGGAGATCGCCAAGCGCATCGAGGAGGGGGAAAAAGAGGTGTTGCAGGCGATCCTGGAGGTGCCCTGGGCCCTCCGGGAGATTATGGCGGTGGTGACCCGGCTGGAACAGGAAAAACTGGCTCCCGACAACTCCCTGGACAACTTCGGAGACAAGGACCCGGAACTCAATCAGGCCTCCCCCAAATCCACCTTTCATAAGCTGGTGCACAAGCTCAGGGCCCAGGAAGAACGCCTGGGGGAAATAAGAAAAGAACTGGCACAGTCCAAGGGCGACGCCGAAGTCAAAGGCCAGTTGGAACAAAAACTGGCCGCCGCTCACAGCCGCATGGTGGACTGTCTGGTGGGGCTGGGCCTCGAATCCCAGCATTTGGAAAACATTCTTTACCGGCTCCACTGCCACCACCGGACCATCCGGGATGGTCACCGGGACCTCCAGGGGATTCTGCGGGAAGCGGGTATGGCCAGCAAGAAGTTCCGGTCCCTGCTGCGGGAGCTGCGCAAGGGTATGCCGGTGACCACGCCCAACGGCCTCAACCTGGGGCGCCTCAAGAAATTGGAGGAAATGTGGACCGGCAAAGAAAAAATCCTGAAAAAGCTGGAGCAGGAGCTGGGCCTGACCCCCCATCGCACCCTCAAGGTCCTGGAACGGATTCGCAAGGGGGAATATCAAGCCGAAAAGGCCAAGCG
Organism: Desulfobaccales bacterium; assembly: GCA_041740935.1. GTDB lineage: Bacteria > Desulfobacterota > Desulfobaccia > Desulfobaccales > 0-14-0-80-60-11 > JBGSLA01. Next base: position 3,654 of record JBGSLA010000098.1, read on the forward strand.
GGAGTTGGTGGAGGCTAACCTGCGCCTGGTGGTCTCCATTGCCAAGAAATACACCAACCGGGGCCTCCAGTTTCTGGACCTCATCCAGGAAGGCAATATCGGCTTAATGAAAGCGGTGGAAAAGTTCGAATATGAAAGAGGGTATAAGTTCAGCACCTACGCCACCTGGTGGATCCGCCAGGCCATTACCCGGGCCATCGCCGACCAGGCTCGCACCATCCGCATTCCGGTGCATATGATCGAAACCATTAACAAACTGATCCGCACCTCCCGCTATCTGGTCCAGGAAATCGGCCGGGAGCCCACCCCGGAGGAGATTGCCGAAAAAATGGAGTTTCCCCTGGAAAAGGTGCGCAAGGTGCTCAAGATCGCCAAAGAGCCCTTGTCCCTGGAAACGCCCATCGGCGACGAAGAAGACAGTCATTTGGGGGATTTCATCGAAGACAAAAAAATCGCCACTCCGGTGGACGCGGTGATCAGTCTCAACCTGGCGGAGCAGACTACCAAGATGCTGTCCACCCTGACTCCCCGGGAAGAAAGGGTGCTGCGCAAACGCTTCGGCATCGGCGAAAAAACCGACCACACCCTGGAAGAGGTGGGGCGGGATTTCGAGGTGACCCGGGAGCGCATCCGCCAGATCGAGGCCAAGGCCCTGCGCAAGCTCCGGCATCCTTCCCGGAGCACCCGGCTGAAGAGTTTTATGGATTCCTGAACAAGAATAGAGGTTCTCGCCAAGGCGCCGTGGCGCCAGGGGGTAAAGGCAAGAGGCCCAGGGGGGCATGGACCTCGAACCTGGATAAGCCCCTTGTTTTCGGCGGAAAAAGGAATTATTTTGAACATTAAGCCGGGCCCATAGCTCAGTGGTGAGAGCATCCGGCTCATAACCGGTTGGTCCCTGGTTCGAATCCAGGTGGGCCCACTTGTTGGCAGGAGATGGGCATCATCTTTCGAGAACGATATTTGATCCTGAATTTTCTCATGTACCAATCCGGGGGTGCTGTGTGCGCACCCCCGTTTTACGTCCGATGACGCCGACCATAAAAGACTTTCTGGCCTGTGTGGAAGAGATGTGCCCCTCGGCCTGGGCCCTGGCCGAGGACCGGGTGGGACTCCAGGTGGGGGACCCGGGGTGGTCCGCGGCCACGGTCCTGGTGGCCCTGGAGGTGTCGGAGGCCGTGGTGGCCGAGGCCGCGGCCCGCAAGGCCCAGGTGCTCCTTACCCACCATCCCCTGCTTTATCAGGCCGCGGCCGACATCCGGGAGGACCGGGCCCAGGGAAGCCTGTTGGCCCGGGTGGTGCGGGCCGGGCTGGCGGTGGCCTCCTGTCACACCAACCTGGATATGGCGCCGGAGGGCCTGAATGAATATCTGGGAAAGAGCCTGGGGCTGGAGGACCTGGAGGTCCTCCTGCCGGTGCGCCGGGACCCCCTGGTCAAGCTGACGGTTTTTGTGCCGCTGGGGTATGAAGACCGGGTGCGGGAGGCCCTGATGGACGACCGGGTGGGGGTCATCGGCCGCTACGCCCAGTGCTCCTTTGCCGGTCGGGGCCAGGGGACGTATTTCCCCCTTACAGGAGCCCAACCCTTCCGGGGCGAAGCCGGGGCCCTGGCGCGGACCCAGGAATCCCGTCTGGAGGTGCTGGCCCCCGAAAGCCGGGTGCCCGCGGCCCTGGCCCGCCTGCGGGCCGCCCACCCCTATGAGGAAGTGGCCTGTGATCTGTACCCCCTGGCCAACCCGGGCCTGCCCCTGGGGTTCGGCCGGGTGGGGCGCTGGCCTGGGAGTTTGTCCTGGGAAGAGGCGCTGGCGCGGGTGAAAGGGGTCTTTGGGGTGGAGCGGCTGCGGGTCTGGGGCCGGCCCCCGGTTGAGGTCTCCCGGGTGGCGGTATGCGGCGGCAGCGGCGGCGACCTCATCGCCCGGGCGCAGGAAAGCGGCGCCCAGGTCTATGTCACCGGCGAAGTCAGGCATCACCAGGCGGTGCCGGGATCTGGGGCTGATTTCGCCATCCTCGAAGTGGGCCACTTTGCCAGCGAAGTGGTGTTCATGCCGGCCTGGGCGGAACAGGTTTCCCGCGCTCTCCTGGAGCGGGGCCTGGAGGCGCAGGTGCTGGCCGCGGCCCAGGAAACGCCGCCGTTTCACATTTTCTGAGGGATATACCCCTCTTATTCAAGGTTCAGGAGGCATGGGGATGATGATAACCGAATTTACTACAAAACCACCCAAGAAGGATGGAGGACCAGGCTTTGCTAGCGGAATTGCATAAACTTCTGGATTTGCACGAGTTGGACAAGGAACTCCATGAGATCACTCAGAATTTAGATAGATTGCCCCAGGAGCTCCGGGATAAGGATCAAGAGATGGCAACCCTGGAGGCGGAGCGAGCCTCCCAGACCCAGGAACTGGAGACGCTCAGGGGCCAACTGCGGGAGATGGAAGCCGAGGTGACCGACCTGGAGGAAGCCATCAAGGCCAGCCGCGGCCGCCTGATGGACATCACCAAAGAGCTGGAAATGAAGGCCATGCTCAAGGAAATCGCCTTCCGGGAGGATCAGCGGGACCAGAAAGAGACCCGGGTCCTGGATCTCCTGGACCAGGTGGAGGCCAAAAACCGGGTCATCACCGAAAAGCAGGAGGCCCTGGCCGCCATCAAACAGGTCTATGACCTCCGGTCCGCCGAGATTGCCGCCCAGATGGAGAAACTGGAACAGCAGCGCCAGGCCCTGGTGGCCAGGCGGGAGGCCCTGCGGGGCGGCTTGCCGGCCCCCCTGTTGAAGCGCTACGAATTCATCCTGACCCGGCGCAACGGCAGCGCCATCTCCGAGGTCCGGGCGGGGGTCTGCCAGGGATGCCACCTGAATATTCTCCCCCAGCAGTACATTGACTTGCAGAAGGGGGAGGAGATCATCCAGTGTCCCCATTGCCAGCGCATTCTTTATTGGCTGGGCGAGGAGGACGAGGAAGAGGGGACGACCGCCGCGGCCCGGAAGGTCTCCTGAGCTCATGGGGTCCGACAAACTGGACTTCTCCCAGGTCCTGGAGGCCCTGGCCGAGGACCTTGATGTGGAAGGGGTCAAGCGCCGCTTCGACCTCAGCCGGGAGGATCTGGCCCGGGTTTTACGGGATTCTGCCAAGATTATTCATATCGACCACTCCGGTCCGTGGGCCCTTTACGTGGACGGCGCCTGCCGGGGCAACCCGGGGCCGGCCGGGGCCGGGGCCGTGCTCTATGGCCCCAAAGGAGATTTGCGGGCTGAGGAGAGCCGCTATTTGGGGGAGGCCACCAATAACGTGGCGGAATATCAGGCCCTGCTTCTGGGTCTGGAACTGGCCCTCAAGCACGAAGTCAAGAACCTCTCCATTGTTTCCGATTCCGAATTGATGGTGCGGCAGCTCAAAGGCGCCTACCAGGTAAAAAAGCCCCATCTTCTGCCTCTCTGGCGCCAGGCGCTTCAGACCTTGCAAAAATTTCAATCGTATACTCTTACGCACATGGACCGATCGTTCAATACCGAGGCCGATCGTCTGGCCCGGCAGGCCATTGACCGGCAGCGGCGAAAAGGGTAAGATGGATTAAGTAGGATTTTTCCTGAGAAAAATCGGCAGATTTAGGAGCAGGCCAGGTGATCGCTGGCCGCGCCAGGCGCGGCTGGAGGAAAGTCCGGGCTCCACAGGGCAAGGCGCTGGGTAACGCCCAGGGGGGGCGACCCCACGGAAAGTGCCACAGAGACCAGACCGCCGTGGTACGGCCACGGTAAGGGTGAAAAGGTGAGGTAAGAGCTCACCAGCGTCGGCGGCGACGCCGGCGGCTAGGAAAACCCCGCCTGGAGCAAGACCAAATAGGGGAGCGCCAAGGGTGGCCCGCCCAAGCTCCCGGGTAGGTCGCGCGAGGCCCCGGGTGACCGGGGTCCCAGAGGAATGATCACCACCGGCCCCCGGGCCGGCACAGAACCCGGCTTACGGCCTGCTCCGCTTTTTTATGACCGCTACCACCATATGTGGCGGTGGTTTGTCTTGATGATAAAAAAGTTATGCAAATAAGTTAAGCCTTGCAATCGCGGGGACTTAGAGTGCTGAGCAAAGGTGACCCTGTAGCGCTATCCCAATTTCTCGATGACGGCATAATACATGGCGATGCCTTGGAGTTGTTGCCTCTCCTCCCTCAAAGCAGCATAGACCTTTTCTTCACCAGTCCCCCGTATGCCGATGCCAGGGCTTATAGTCGGATACACCCGGATCATTATGTCGAGTGGTTCCTCCCTTTTGCCCAGGCAATGTTTCATGCCACCAGCAAGAGTGGCAGTCTTGTGCTGAATATCAAAAATCGCGTCGCCAAACAGGGACCCTTAAAAGGTCAAAGGCATCCATACGTCTATGAGTTGGTCCTGGCCCTGCAACGGATGGGTTGGCGTTGGATTGAGACGTATATCTGGGCTAAGACAAATGCAGTTCCAGGTAAATTCGGACCACGGACCAAGGATAGTTTTGAGTATGTTTATCATTTTGCCCGGGGCGTCAAACCATATTTTGACTTGGACGCGGTAAGAGTTCCATATAAAGCAGACTTCTCAGAAATCGCCAGGAGGAAATTGGATAGGCTCGGAAGGAGAAACACAGAAGCCGGTTTCGGCCGTGATCGAACGAAGACGTATCTCCGAGGGGGAGCAGATCCGGGCAACGTGGTGTCTGTGCCACAGACGTATAACCAATATCGAGGCGTTGCCCATACAGCGGTAATGCCGGAGGGACTGGCCGAGTTCTTTATTAAAATGGCCAGCCCCCTGGGTGGCATTGTGATAGACCCGTTTGCCGGTGGTGGCACCACCATTGTGGTGGCCCGGCGCCTGGGACGAAAAGCGGCGGGATTTGAAATTCACGAGCACTTTATTGACGAGGCCCGTCGCCGCCTGGCCGAGGATTCTGCGGCCAGTATTCCCGGATACTTATTCAAGATCGGGTAAGCGGTGTCGAATATCCAGGAGACGGTTACAAGGGTTGTCGAAGCGAACAGTTGGGATCAGAGAATTGCCCAAATCCGCTTGATCCCTCATCACCATGGAACGAACGAGCATCCAACTATTTACGCTGAAATAGCCCGATTATTGTATGTGCCTCACCTTGCCTCTGATTTCGCTTATATTCATGAGAATTATTTTTACGGTGCCGAGTATTTCAATCAAGTTTACGATGATGCCCATTCCGCAACTGCGGAATTTACCAGAATTACCGAAGAAGGTCTGACATCGGTTTTGGAGAACAATCCCAGAACACTGCTGGTGTTTCGTACGATCACCGGTCTCAGAAAAAACGAATTCGCCCACGCCACTATTATGGTTGGGGAGAGTATTGGCCTGAATCCCTTGACCGAGAGCAAAGTGGACGGCATGGAACGGAGAGGGACCGCAACCACATATGACCAAGCCAGGGTCGCGGCTGCCACTATTTCCCGGATCATTGATGGTTCTCTCTTTGGTGTTCCTCCTGGCGATCTTGTCAGCAAACAAGCAAAACCAGACACTGAAAACGGTTGGCCGAATGTGCGCCGCTTCGCCGACGTCGGGGTGCCTTATTCACTATTTTTGCACCAACGTCATTATGGTGGGTCGTTTCGACAGATATTGGATGCCACGTCCAAAAAGCGAGGGGATTTGATCGAGGATGCGGTTGAGGCGCTATTCAGGAATAATGGTATCCCTTATATTCGAACCAGCAGTCATAACCAGGCAGACCTTGCCGCTCGGTTTGAGGTCCGGGTTACTCCATCGCCAGATTTCGTGGTATTTGATAATTCCGAAACACTTCGCGCCATCCTTGAATGCAAACTAACAAATGACGGGGGTACGGCTCGCGACAAAGCAGGACGTTTCGCCACACTTCGAAGAGAATCGAATCGACTGGGAGGAATCCCCTTAATCGCGGTGTTGGGCGGCATCGGCTGGGCGCGGGTCAACGATGCCTTGGGGCAGGTGGTGCGGGACACGGATGGTCGCGTTTTCACTCTATCGACACTTAATGAAATGCTCCGGGTGGCGCCTTTCCCGTCCCTGATCGGACTTGAGCATACTCGATAGTTAGAAAAGTATTTTATAATATAATCTAACTTGGAAGTTATTGATGGCCAACCAGGTTTTGCCTTTGAATATATCATCACCCGCCCCCTACCTTTCCGTGGTCATCCCGGTTTTTAACGAAGAAGAAAACCTGCCCGAACTGGGCCGGCGCCTGCTGGCCACCCTGAAAGCCAGCGGCCGTCCCTTCGAGATCATCTGGGTGGACGACGGCTCCAGCGACCGCTCCTGGGAGATCCTCACGGAGTTGCATGAGGCCCACCCCGATCAGGTCCGGGCCATTCAGCTTTTCCGCAACTTCGGCCAGCATCAGGCCATTTTCGCCGGTTTTCAGGCCGTCCGGGGCCGGGTGGTGGTCACCCTGGACGCCGACCTCCAGAACCTGCCGGAGGACATCCCCAAGCTGGTGGCCAAACTCGAGGAAGGCTACGACACCGTGGGGGGCTGGCGGGAGAACCGCCTGGATTCCTGGCTTAGGCGCCTGCCGTCCTACTTCATGAACCTGACCATGTCCTGGGTCACCGGGGTCAAACTCCGGGATTACGGCTGTATGCTCCGGGCCTATCGCCGGGAGGTGGTGGACAGCATCAACCAGTGCCGGGAATCCTCGAGCTTCATCCCGGCGCTCGCCAACCTTTTTTCCCGGCGGGTGGCGGAGATTCCGGTGGGCCACGCCGAGCGGGAGCGGGGCGCCTCCAAATACAATCTCTTCAAACTGTTGCGCCTCAACTTCGACCTGGTCACCGGCTTTTCCCATCTGCCCATCCACGCCCTGGGCGCCCTGGGAGTCGGCATCGCCCTGATAGGATTTTTCTTCGGCTTATATCTTTTTGGGCGCCGGTTGTTCGTGGGCCCTGAAGTGGAGGGGGTCTTCACCCTGTTCGCCATCCTTTTTGTCTTTGTGGGGCTCAACACCTTCGGCCTGGCCCTGATCGGCGCCTACGTGGGCCGCATCTACAAGGAAGTCCGGGGCCGGCCGCGCTATATTATTCGGCAGCGGCTGGATAACGGGAAACCAGAATAATTTTTATCGGGGCACAGAGCCTCTGGAAAATACACCTGTTGGAGAGATTGTCATTCTGAGCGAAGCGAAGAATCTCTTAATTCCAAAAGCTTGAGATCCTTCACTTCGTTCAGGATGACAAAATAACCCATTTTTGCAAGGGCGGCGGGCTACAGTCTGAAATCAAAGGCCATACCTTAATTTTTTTGGAAAATTATTTATGCGACTGATATTCATGGGCTATCACAACGTCGGCTATGTCTGTCTCAAGGCCTTAATCGACATGTGCCGGGACCTGGGGGACGAGATCGCCGCGGTGGTGACCCATGCGGACAATCCCAGGGAGAATATCTGGTTCGCACAGGTCCGGGACCTGGCCTTCGAGCACTACCTGCCGGTCTATCAGCCGGAGGACCCCAACGATCCGGCCTTTGTGGACACCATGCGGCGGTTGCAGCCCGATTTTCTCTTTTCGGTGTATTATCGGCACATGCTGAAGCAGCCTTTGCTGGACATCCCGACACGGGGAGCCTTGAACCTGCACGGCAGCCTGCTTCCAAAATACCGGGGCCGGGTGCCGGTGAATTGGGTGTTGGTGCACGGCGAAACCGAAACCGGAGTGACCCTGCATTACATGGAGGAAAAGGCCGACCGGGGCGACATCGTGGCCCAAAAACCGGTCCCTATTACGTTGGAGGACACGGCCTTTACCCTGTTCGCCAAAATGACCGCAGCGGCCGAGGAATTGATTCGGGATACCTACCCGTTATTGCGCGCCGGCCAGGCTCCCAGGATCCCCCAGGACCACGCCCGGGCCTCCTATTTCGGCGGCCGCGGCCCCGCAGACGGCCGCATCGACTGGACCAAACCGGCCCAGGAGATTTATAATCTGGTGCGGGCCGTGACCCACCCCTATCCGGGGGCCTTTACCTTTCTGGACGGGCGCAAACTGTTCATTTGGTGGGGCCGGCCGCTGGCGAGGCCTTCCTCCCTGGGACGGACCCCGCCCGGCGTAGTGGCCGCGGCCCTGCCGGGGGAGGGGCTGTTGGTGGCCGCGGGCGAAGGTTATTTCCTGGTGGAGCGGGCCCAATTCGAGGGCGAGCCGGAGTTTCTGGGGCCGGTGCTGGCCACTTGGACGGATATGGTGGGACGGCGGTTGGGCTGAAGCCGAAAAGGTTCGTTTGTGTAACCAGAAAAAGGTAATTTCTTTGTCATTCTGAGGGAGCCATAGGCGACCGAAGAGCCTCAAAATACGAGATGCCTAGCAATGCTCGGTATGACCAGGAATACCGAATCGCGGGCAAAGTGATATTTTCTGTAGCCGCAGGCTTCAGCCTGCGCTTTGGGAACGTAGGGTGGGCTCCGCCCACCATCAATACCCGGTCCCCGATTTCTAAAAACGCACAGGCGGGACGCCTGTGCCACCGGGGTTGAATGGTAAGGACTATAGAACGGAATAGCGCAGCGCCTCCCGCCTTTGGGTTTATTTTTTTGTCTGGAAATGTTACGTGAAGAATTTGTCTGTGTCGCCAAACACGGTGCGTGAAATGCACCATACAAATCTGAAACCTGGTGCGGGAATGCCCAACTTGGCTATTTATAGGCCAACGCAGGCTGAAGCCTGCGCCTACAAAGAACATTATGAAAATCCTCATCTTAGGCGTCAACGGCTTCATCGGCAATGCCTTAGTAAGGCGGATTCTCTCCACCCGGGACTGGGAAGTCTTCGGCATGGATCTCCATGCCAACAAGATCGCCGAATGTCTGGACAATCCCCGCTTTCATTACCTGGAGGGGGACATTGCCATCAACAAGGAATGGATCGAATACCACGTCAAGAAATGCGACGTGGTCCTGCCCCTGGTGGCCATCGCCACCCCCATGACCTATGTGAAAAAGCCCCTGGCGGTCTTTGAACTGGACTTCGAGGAAAACCTGCGGGTGGTGCGCCAGTGCGTCAAATACGGCAGCCGCATCATCTTCCCGTCCACCTCCGAAGTGTACGGCATGTGCACCGACCCGGAGTTTTCCGAGGATGACAGCCCCCTTATTCTGGGCCCCATCCACAAGCAGCGCTGGATTTATTCGTGCAGCAAGCAATTGCTGGACCGGGTCATCTGGGCCTACAGCCAGGAAGGCAGCCTCCAGGCCACCCTGTTCCGCCCCTTCAACTGGATCGGCCCCAAGCTGGACGACCTCTACGCCGCCAAGGAGGGGAGCTCCCGGGTGGTGACCCAGTTCATCCTCAACCTCATCCAGCGGGAGCCCATTAAATTGGTGGACGGGGGTTTTCAGAAGCGCTGCTTTACCTATGTGGAAGACGGCATCGACTGCCTGATGGCCATCATCGAAAACCCCGGCGGCGTGGCGGACGGCCAGATTTTCAACATCGGCAATCCGGACAATGAAGCCTCGGTGAAGGAACTGGCGCATCTTTTAAGGGACCTGTTCCGGCAGCATCCGGACCATGCTAGCGACGAGGCCTTTTCGGAAATTGTCGAGACCTCGGCGGAGTCCTATTACGGCAAGGGCTATCAGGACATTTTGACCCGGAAGCCTTCCATTGAGAAGGCCCGGCGCCTGCTGGGCTGGGAGCCCCGGACCGACCTGGCCGCCTCGCTGACCATCACCCTGGACGCCTTCCTGGAGGAGGCCCGGGAAAGCCGGGGAGAATTTTAGGGTCAGTGGGGGGAGGGCCGGGGGGCAGAGGCTGCCCCGCCTCACTCCAGGCTCCCATTGCTATCCGCCGCGGGAGCACAGGCAGGACGCCTGTGCAGGCCCAGGTTGCAAACCTGTGCTACCGGGTGATGGGGGTGCAGAATGCAGCCTATCATCTGATGCGGAGCCAAGCAGAGCTTGGCACGCACTGGGGTTCCCAGGCAGAAGCCTGGGAACCGGAATAAAAGCCGTCATGGTGCAGGGACAACCGCTCCCGGCTGTCCAAACCGGGCAGGCGAGGGCGCCTCCCTACACAAAGCGAACTTTTCTGGACAGTTGCTCATGAACCGATGACTCACCCGCAAAGCCTGAAAAGATTACCCCCCTCACCCCAGCCCTCTCCCCCCGCGAGCGGGGGGAGAGGGGGATAAGGAAGAACTTTTCAGGACAGCCGCGTA
>JBGSLA010000099.1:0-7842 GCA_041740935.1 Desulfobaccales bacterium
TTTATTGAGGGGAGGACCGGGGGAGCGACCGCCCCCGCCCTCCCCTCAAACTCCTCTCCCAACCCTCTTTAAGGGGTGGGGAGGGAGTCAGAGGGAGGGGGTAGGGGGGCCCCCGGCCCCGGTAGCACGGGCTTCCAGCCCCGTGTCACACCCCTCCCTCTGGAGGAACTTCCTCCTCCTGCCAGGCCTGGTCCAGGGCCTCGGCCAGCTCTTCGGAAGCCAGGACCTCGCCCAGGACCCCCTCCAGAATGGCCAGGGCCCGGAGCCGGTCCCCCCGGGCGACGCCCTCGTGCAGCGCTCCGGACACCAGGGCCTGGAAAAGCCCGAGGTTCTCCGGATGGCCCCGCCGCCGGGCCAGGACCCGGTCCCGCACATTCTGCAGCACCCGGAGATAACGGCCGTAATCATCCCCGAAACGCTCTTCCAGCTTCTCCCGCAATTGCCGGGCCAGGGCCGGAGAGGCCCCGCCGGTGCTCACCGCGATGGTCAGCGGCCCCCGGCGCACCTGGGCCGGGACGATGAAGGTGCACAACTCCGGCGCATCCACAATATTGACGAACAGCCCCCGGGCCTGGGCGGCGGCGCTCACCTGCCGGTTCACCTCCTGGTCGTCGGTGGCCCCGATGACCAGGGTCATGCCCTCCAGCTGCCGGGGGTCAAAGTCGCCCCGGATAAACACCAGGCGCCCGGCCGCGGCCAGGTCGGCGAGGCCCGGGGTGATCTCCCGGCTGACCACCGTCACCCGGGCCCCGGCCATGAGCAGGTCCTGGACTTTGCGCTCCCCCACCGCGCCGCCCCCCACCACGAGGCAGGCGCGGTCTTCCAGAAGGGCAAAGAGGGGATAGGTTTTCATGGCGGAAGCTGCTAAGTTTTTTTAATTTTTCACTGTATCAAGGCCGGCCGCCGGATGCAAGCTGTGACCCGGAATAGGCCAGGGCCCCGCCCCGTGTTTGGCATTGACAGGGCCGGGGTTTCCTGATTATATGGATTCAGGTTGTAATTGCCCAAAACCGTATTGCCCATGACCTCGTCCCGGTTCAAAGGTTGTCTGGCGTTCTTGCTCGTATTTCTGCTGGCTGGGCCTGCCTTGCCCACTCGCGCAGGGGAAAAATCCATGGAGTTGACCGCCGCTGACCAGGCATTGCTCTTTAAGGCGGCCCGGAGCAGCATCCAGGCCCACCTGAAGGGGGAAAAGGCGGCCCTGCCCCCGGCCGCGTCCCCGGTTCTCAATGAGCCCCGGGGGGTTTTTGTCACCCTGCAGCGCCACGGGCGCTTAAGGGGCTGCATCGGCTATCTGGAGGCCGCCAAACCTCTGCTGGCCGCGGTGCAGGAAATGGCGGTGGCCGCGGCCTTCAGCGATCCACGCTTCCCGCCCTTGAGGGAAGAGGAGTTGGCCGACCTGGACCTGGAAATTTCCATCCTGACCCCCATGCGCCAGATCAAAAATGTGGAAGAAATCCAGGTGGGACGCCATGGCCTGCTTCTGGAACAAGGGCCGCGCCGGGGGCTGCTGCTGCCCCAGGTGGCCACGGAATACGGCTGGGACCGCACCACTTTCCTGCAGCAAACCTGCGCCAAGGCGGGCTTGCCCCAAAACGCCTGGCAGGACCCGGCCACCCGGATTTATGTGTTCAGCGCCGACATCCTCCATGAGACCCCGAAAAAATAGGACCCCTTAGCCCCATGACCCCGGACGATCTGCCCCAGCCCCTGCCCCCGGAACCGGAGCCTTCCAAAGGCATGAAGACCTTCCGGCGCTACCGCTTTCTGTTGATGATTTTGGCGGTCCTGCTCTTTTTCGGCCTGCTGTTCGGCCGGGGACTCTTCTGGAAAACCGGGACGGCCATGGCCCCGAGCCCCAAAGAGACCCACGTGGCGGTCAAACCCCCGGAAGCCGCACCTCCGCCGCCCCCACCTGAGGCCAAGGCCCCGGAGCCGCGCCCGGCCGTTTCTCCGGGACCCGCCCATCCGGACAAGCCCGCTCCCGGCCCCGAGGCGGTCCATCCGTCCAAGCCGGAGCCGGCCCCCAAAGAGCTGCCTTCCCTGGCCCCGGCCCCGCCGCCGCCCCCCAAGGCCGCGCTGGCCCCGAAAGTCAAAGGAGTGGCCTTCACCCAGGCCCTGATCAAGATCATGGACGACCAGGTGAACCGCACCCTGTTCGGCTGGCGCCCCAACACCATTATCTTCGGCAAAACCGGGCTCACCGACAACGTCAACAACCTGCAGCTCGGGGTGCTGGAGGTGGCCCGGCGCACCGTCATCGTGCTCAATGAAAACATGACCCGCTTTGCGGTCACCGAGTCCCATAATCCCCAGGTGAACGAGGCCATGAACTTCCTCATGGTGAGCCCCGATAAATACTGGTTCCCCTCCGCGTCCGGCAAATACCGGGAGGCTATCCAGGACCTGGAAATCTACATCGAAAAGTTGGGGCATGGCCAGAGCCGCTTCTACACCCGGGTGGACAACCTCATCACCTTGTTCAACAATTACCGGGACATCCTGGGCTCGTGCTATTACAACCTGGTGAAGGACGTGGAGGCCGACGGCAGCCCCGTGTCCTGGTGGAAGGCGGACGATTATTTTTATTTTTCCAAAGGGGTGGCCGTGGCCCTGGCCGAGATGCTGGAGGCGGTCAAAGAGGATTTTCATCAGGAGCTCCAAAAAAAGAACACCCACAAGCTGCTGGAGGACGCCATTCACGCCCTCCATGAGGCCTCCCACCTCAGCCCCTGGCTCATCACCAACGGCGGCAAGGACGGCATTTTGGCCAACCACCGGGCCAACATGTCCACCTTCATCGGCGAAGCCGAACACGTGGTGTCCACCCTGCAGACCGTGATGGCCACCAATTAGGGCCGCCTAAGTGGAAAAGTCCAAGGTCCAAGGTCCAAGGTCCAGAGTTTATTCTGTCCCGAAAAGTTCAAAGTTCAAGGTTCAAGGTTATAGCGGCGGGTGGAGCCCGCCTACGCGACTGCAGCCGACCATATTCCGGTAGGGCGGCCGTCCCCGGCCGCCTATTGTTCCGGCGGGCACTTAAGGCCCGCCCCACCGATTTTTCATGCTTTACGGGTAAGCCCGGGGGCTCATGAGCGACTGTCCTGAAAAGTTTCCTCATTTCTTATCCCCTGACCGCACCGATAACCGGTAGAACGGGCTTCCAGCCCGTTCCGGCACGGGCAGGATGCCCGTGCTACCGGGGCCGGTGGTCCCCTGCCCCCTCCCCCAACCCCAAGGGTCGGGACCACAGGGTCCTGCCTGTGCGTCACAGGCAAGAGCCTCGTGCTCCCGGTTCCTTGCGCCATCATGCCCAGGGCTGCAGGGCTGTAGGGCGGGAAAGCGAAGCGCATCCCGCCTTTTTCCTTTTTGGAAAAGTTATGTAGGCAGCCATATTCTGGCAGGGCGGGCCGTCCCTGGCCGCTCCTTGTTTTGGCGGGCGCGGAGGCCCACCCCGCCGGTTTTTCCTTGGCCTGCGACTTGGCATGATACCAAGAGGCGCTCAGACAGGTAATTTTTTGCAGCCCCAGGCTTTTCCGTGAAAATCCCCAGGCTGTAGGGGCGGGTTTTAAACCCGCCCCACGAGAAGATTTTCATTGCCGGGGGTGGCCAATACGGCCATGATGCTTTAGCCTGCGCTTGCGCCGGCGAGACGCCTGGGCCGCCAATTCTTGCCTCTTTGAAGGCAACTTGGCATGAATCCTTCCCCGCAGCATTTCTTCCCCGATTGCTATTCCCTTGAAATTTTATGGGGTTTGTTTTAAGGTGGGCCTATTCGCGACAGGAGGCGAGCCATGCGGGTCGGCGAAATCATGAACAAGGAGCCCATCACCATCTCCCCCGAGGCCCAGGTGGGCCAGGCCTTGAAGCTCATGCAGCAGTACAACATCCGCCATCTCCCGGTGATCGAGGACGATTTCATGGTGGGCTGGGTCAGCGCCCGCACCCTGCGGGAGGTGCTGTTGGCCTCCATGCTGGAGGTCATCACCGTGGGGGACGTCATGGTGGAGGCCCCCATTTTGGTGACCCCGGAGACCAGCGTGGAGGAGGCGGCCCGGCTGGTGCACGAGCACCGCATCGGGGGGATGCCCGTTCTGGACGGCGAAAAGCTGGTGGGGGTGATCACCGTCAACGACCTCTTGTCCGCCTTCATCGTTATGCTGGGCCTGCTGCGCAGCAGCTCCCGCCTGGACCTCCTGCTGGACAGCGGCGCCGAGACCCTGGAGGAAGTGTCCCGCCTCATTCAGACCCAGGGCGGCAAGATCATCAACATCGCGCTGGGCCCCACCAAGAACGGCAAACGCTGCTACTTTTTTCGCCTGGAAAAATGCCCCCTGGCCCCCATCATCAACACCTTGAAGAACCAGGGCTATCAGGTGATGGATTTCATCGCCTGAGGGGCGCCTTAGCCATTCGGCTGTTAAAAAGGCGGGAGGCGCTCTGCTTTCCCGCCCTACATCCAACGGGCTGAGGCGGGCGAGACGCCCGCCCGACGCCTTGAAGCAGCCATATCCCGGTAGGGCGGCCGTCTCTGGCCGCCCATAGTTTTGGCGGGCGCCGAGGCCCGCCCCACCGAATATTTCTTTGTTTTGGGATATCCGAAGGCTCCTGGGCAACTGCCTTAGCAATCCCCGGCCCCCTCTCCCCAAATCCCCCCCTCATACTAATTTCTCATTGAAATGAAACAAATGAAATGCCCAACCAATTGTTATTTAACAATATTTTTCGCAAAAAACAGAAAACCGAATCAGCCCTCCTCCGGGCCGCAGACCCGGTTCTTGCCGGTCTGTTTGGCTCGATAGAGGCCGGCGTCCGCGACTTTCAGCAGCTCTTCGCCGTTCATCTCGGATTCCAGGCTGGCCACGCCGATGGACACGGTGATGAAGATCTCCCCGTGGCTCAGGGCGATGGGGGTGGCGGCCATCCCCGCCCGCAGGCGTTCGGCCAGGCGGTAGGCCTGCTGGTAGGAGGTCTGGGGCAGGAGCACCACGAATTCCTCGCCGCCGTAGCGGCTGATGACGTCGGCGTGGCGCACATGAGCCTCCAGGAAATGGGTCAGGGCCTTGAGGACCAGGTCCCCTTCCGGGTGGCCCCAGGTGTCGTTGACCACTTTAAAGTCGTCGATGTCCACGAACAACAGGGACAGGGGCCAGCCGTAGCGCCGGCTGACCTCGATCTGGTGGTCCAGGACTTCCCGAAAGTGGCGGTAATTATAGAGCCCGGTGAGGCCGTCCCGGACAGCCAGGCTTTTGACTTCCTCAAACAGCAGCACATTGCGCAGGGCCGCCTCCCCCTGGAGCGCGAAGATGCGAAAGAGTTCGGCTTCCTCGAGGGTGAAAGGCGCTTCCCGTCCCGCGGCCACCAGCCCCCTTGTATTCCCGGCAGCCAGCTTTTCCTGCAACACCACCGGACAGGGGGGGGAGGGAGGTGGCTCAGCCCCGGGGTCGTCCTGGCCGCTGGAGATTTCCTTCTCGAGCTCCCTCATTAACCATTGATCGAATCGGCCTTGGGCGGCAGGGGGCAGGTTGGCGCTGACGCGGGAAGCGGAGGTGGCTTCGCTGCTGTCCAGATCGCCGAGCCTGATGGCCAACAGGGACAGGGGCAGACTTTCCCAGATCAGCTCCAACAGGCCGCTCACCAGTTCCTGGGTGGTGAGGGGCCCGGACAGGGTCTCGCCGATGCGGCGGATCTGGGTCAGCTCCCGGGCCCGGGTGAGGGCCAATTCCTCCTGGGCCTGCTGGAGGTCCTTCAGGAGTTTGCGGTTGGCCAGGGCCAGGCGCCGTCGCTCCAGGGCCCGATCCACCACGCTCTGGAGCTCCGGCAGGCGCAGGGTGGCTTTCACCAGGTAGTCGTGGGCGCCCAGGCGCAGGGCCTGAATGGCGCTGTCCATGCCTCCCAGGCCGGTGAACAGGATCACCTCGGTGTCGGGGAAATGTTCCCGCACATGGGCCAGAAGCTCGAGACCCGAGATGTCCGGCAGCATCAAGTCCAGGATGGCCAGGGAAATGTCTTCGGTCTGGAGGGCGGTTCTGGCCTCCCGGCCGTTGGCCGCGGCCTTGACGCTGTATCCCTGAGCCTTCAGGAAACGGCCGAGGGTGCTTAAAACGGTGGGGTCATCATCCACCAGGAGAATGGTTTCCCCCGCCATTAATGCCAGCCTCCCGACGACAGCAGGGTATCCTTCTGGAAAGTCTCATCATCCCGTCGGGGATAGTCCAGGGTGTAGTGCAGGCCCCGGCTCTCCTTGCGGCGCTCGGCCATGCGGATGATGAGCTCGGCCACGGTGGCGATGTTGCGCAGTTCCAACAGATCGCTGGTGATGAGAAAGTTCCAGTAATAGTCGTTGATTTCCTGACGGATGAGGTCGATGCGATGCTGGGCCCGGTGGAGCCGCCGGTCGGAGCGCACGATGCCCACATAGTTCCACATCATCCGCCGGATTTCATCCCAGTTGTGGGACACCACCACGGCTTCGTCGCTGTTGGTGGCCCCCCCGGGGTTCCACTCGGGGACCAGGGAGGGCGTGGGCTCCCGGAGCTGGGGCAGGGTCTCCCGGGCGGCCCGGGCGGCCTCGTGGCTGAACACCAGGGCCTCCAAGAGGGAGTTGCTGGCCAGGCGGTTGGCCCCGTGGAGCCCGGTCATGCTCACCTCCCCCACGGCGTAGAGGTTGTCGTGGGTGGTGCGGCCCGAGGCGTCGGTGACCACGCCGCCGCACATGTAATGGGCCGCGGGCACCACCGGCAGGGGCTGGGTGGTCATATCAAAGCCGAATTTGAGGCATTCCTGATAGATGTTGGGAAATCGGGTTTTGACGAACTCAGCGTCCTTGTGGCTGATGTCCAGAAAAACGCATTCGGCCCCGCTGGTCTTGAGCTCGCGGTCGATGGCCTGGGCCACGCTGTCCCGGGGGGCCAGATCCTTGAGAGGATGGTATTTCTCCATGAAGGCCCGGCCCTGGTGGTCCAGGAGAATGGCGCCTTCGCCCCGCAGGGCCTCGGAAATCAGGAAATTCTTGGCCTCCGGATGATAGAGGCAGGTGGGGTGGAACTGGACGAATTCCATGTTGCCGATCCAGGCCCCGGCCCGGTAGGCCATGGCCACCCCGTCCCCGGTGGCCACGTCCGGGTTGCTGGTGTAGAGGTACACTTTGCCCGCGCCCCCGGTGGCCAAAAGGGTAATGGGGGCGAGAAAGGTGTCCACCTTGCCGGTTTTGGTGTTGAGGACGTAAGCCCCCAGGCAGGATTCCTCCACGTTGGCCACCACCCCGCCCCGGCGCACCTGCTTTTCCCGGGTGACCAGATCCACTCCCATGTGGTATTCGAAAATCTGGATGTTGGAGTGGGCCTGGGCCTTTTCCACCAGGATGCGCTCAATTTCGGCCCCGGTCATGTCATGGGCGTGGATGATGCGCCGGCGGGAGTGGCCGCCTTCCCTTCCCAAGTCGAAGCCGTTGGAGTCGCCGGCGTCGAAGTGGGCCCCGAGCGACACCAGTTCGTGGATGCGCTCCGGCCCCTGGCGGACCACCAGGTCCACAATGTCCGTATGGCTCAACCCCTCCCCCGTGGTCAGGGTGTCCTCTATGTGATACTCAAAGCGGTCGTCCGGCCCCAGGACCGCGGCGATGCCCCCCTGGGCCTTACGGGTGGAAGTCTCCATAATGTCCCGCTTGGTGACCAGGTTAACCGTGGCGAAATCGGCCACTTTCAGGGCATAACTCAAGCCCGCCAACCCCGAGCCTAATACCAGAATGTCAGAAATTTGATGCAACGACGTTTCCTTTGTGTGTCTTGATTTTCTGGGGGGAGGGTGGGGGAGCGGCGGCTCCCCCACCCTCCCCCCAGACCC
>JBGSLA010000100.1:0-33392 GCA_041740935.1 Desulfobaccales bacterium
TCGCTCAAGGCCTCCCGCCACAGGGCCAGGGCCTCGGTGTCCCGGCCCTGGCGGCACAACACCAGGCCCAGGTTGTTTCGGGCCTTGTGGTTGTCCGGCTGGCGGCTCAGGATTTTCCGGAAGCAGGCTTCGGATTGCTCCAGGCGGCCCTGGAGGTACAGGGAAAAGCAGCGGTTGTTTTCCAGGGCCGGATTAGGACCGCCCCGGGCCAGGGCCTGTTGATACAGTTCCCCCGCCCGGTCGAAATCCCCCAGATCCTCGTAGGTTTGGATCAGGAGGTCCAGGAGTTCCAGGTTGTCAGGCTCCCGGAGCCGGGCTTCCTCCAGTTCCTTCAGGGCCAGTTCCAGCCGGCCGGTCCTCTTGAGATACGCCGCGTTTTGCACCAACCGGCCGGTATCGGCAGCCGGGCGCATCTGCTGGTCACCCCAGCGCGGCGCCCCGGCCTGGGAAGTGCACCCCCCCAGGAAGCCCAGCAGCAGCGCCCCCAGTCCCAGAGCAGCCGCCGCAGTAAGGCCGAAAAAGCTCGCAACACAGTCCTTACGGCCCATATCATCCCCCCCAGCCTTCCCGTCCTTAATCACCTCACATCGGGTCAGGTTCGAAAGAACGGGGACGGCGATATCCCTGACCGCCGTTAAACTGCCACCACGACAGAACCATATTGCGTCCCCGGGACCCAAACGACACTCCCTGCCGCCCGGGCGCCGGGGTAAACGGATTTCTCCGGGGCCCCCCTATTTATCATCGGTGGTGAGTCTCAACAGGGGCTTTTTCTCCTCGGGTTTAAAGCTTTTGTTGTACTTGTCATAGGCGTTGACCGCGGCATCCGGCGTCTGTCCCCGGCTCACCACGACCTCGGTCCCGGCCTCGGGGTTCACCAGCTGGCTGGCGAGGTTGTGAGTCACCGAGCGGCCGTAGTCTTTTTTGGTATGTTTGCCGCAGCAGCCCAGGAGGCCCGCCAGGAGCCATCCCGCCAGGCCCAGGGCCAGGACCCAGGTTGTCATCCGGCATATCTTGCTGTACATCTCAGGCCTCCTTTATTTCACCGGCTGGCGGCCGAAGTCTTCCGGCACCTTCCCCGCCGGCACATTGCCCGCCGGTGCTTCCGGGAATTTCTTCCTATTCTTCTTGCCCTCCAGACAGCCCAACAGGTAAAACTCCACTTCGTTGGGTTCCACATACACATCGGTGGGCAGCCGGGCCGTCCCCTGGGCCATGGGCTTCACCAGGTGGGGCGTCATCAGCACCACCAGCTCCGTTTCCTGTTTCTGGAATTCACTGGAGCGGAACAAGGTCCCCAGAACCGGGATGGACCCCAGCAAGGGGAATTTGTTGACCAGATTGCGGTGGCTTTCGTTCAACAACCCCGCCAGAGCGAAGGTTTGCCCGTCTTTGACCTCCACGTGGGTGGACAGGCGCCGCACCCTGAGGCCCGGCACCACATAGCCCGCGGCGGTGAAGGCGATGCCCTGGGTGAAGTCCAGCTCCGAGACCTCCGGTTCCACCTTGATGGCCATCATGTCGTTGTCCAGCACCGTGGGGGTGAAGTTGAGCCCCACCCCGAACTTTTTGAATTCAATGGTGATGGTCTGGAACTGCTGGGGCACCGGAATGGGAAATTCGCCGCCCGCCAAAAAGCTGGCCTGCTGGCCGCTGGTGGTCACCAGATTGGGCTCCGCCAGGATGCGCCCCAGGCCCTGCTGCTTGAGCGCGTCGAAAAACATGGTCCACAGGACCGAACCGGTGCGGAAGCCGCCGATGGCGTTGACGTTCTGGCTGATGTTATAGGTGAAGGAGGTGCCCAGGAAGTTGCGCACAAAATCCTGGACGCCGGTGAGATTGTTTAAAAAACTCACCCCAAAGGCCTGGCCGGCCCGGTCGAGGATGTTGAAGTTCACCCCCATGCGCCGGCCCACGCTGCGGCTGATTTCCGCCAGGCGCACCTCGCACATCACCTGCTGCACCCCGCCGATATTCAGCAGGTTGATCACCCGCTCCTTTTTGCCCCCCACATAAGAGGCCGCCAGATTGACTGCGGTCTGCTGAGCCACCGGCCCGGAGACCTCGCCGCTCAGGACGATGGCTTCATCCGCGGCCATCACCCCGATCTTCTCCTTGGGCAGCACCTGGGCCAGGTTTTCCTTGAGCAGACCGATGTCGGCTTCCACCGTCACCCGGGCCGAAGAGAAGCGGCTCCGGCCCCAGACGCTCAGGTTGGTGGTCCCGCTGGCTATGCCGTTGACATACACCTCCTGGGGGCTGGTGAGGATGATGTCGGCAACCTCCGGATTGCCCACCGAAATGCGGGTGATGGCAAAGGGTATCCGCAAAACCTTCGATTGCCCCACCTTCAACCGCAGGGTTTGGGTGATTTCCTGATCCCGAATCTTTCCCAGGGGATCGGCCCCCCATACCGGCGTCACCTGAGGGTAGACAACCGCCAGCGTCAGCAGGCCGATGAGCAGCATCACCCCTCTTGAGCCACCTTGCATTTTTCTTTTTGCACCCATGATTCCTTCCCCCTCAAGAAACTCTCCCGAATCCCTAACCCCTCACCTCCCCATGGCACTTTCTGCGTCCAGGTCAGGGGCGTCTGGGGTGAACGCTTCACCCCCGGCGGATGCTCCGGATCGTCTGGCAGCCTGAACCCTAACATCTTTACTTGATTGATGAAAAGATTTCCCCCTGAGGGCAATCCGTTTCCATGCTAAAGGGTATTGTCAGGGTTGTAAAGAAATTTTTTCCCCCCAGGGTTTGGTTCCCCCAGGCCTGAACCCCGCATCACTCCATCCGGGGGTCCGGGCTCCTCCGACCCGGGGCTTGTTCCGGCTGCCTCTGCAGTCATCAGGCAAAGGGCGCCCTGCCGGCTGTCCCTCCGCAGAAGGCAGACCGAGGGCGCTAAACTTTCCCGGCCTTCAGGAAACCCGCCGCTGGAAGATATCGTTTCCGGTTTTCATTTTTCCGTTAACAATAAGTTCAATACAAAAAATCAGACGGGGTTCCTGCCGATTGTTTCATCTCACCGAAACCCGACTTGACCTCCTTCCATAATTTTTTTCAAATTCTCTCTAGTTGTCGGAAGAAGTTTGAAGAACCTTAAAAAAAATACATCTCTTTCCTAACCTTTTGCGTGTGGTGTGGGAGATTTTACAGTTTGATTTGAAGATGGCGCAAAGGAGCGGGGTTCCCGAAAGTCCCGGGTGGGGTCGGCCGGAACCTTTTCGAGCCAAGCAGGAGCTTGGCGGACAAGGGCGTTCCCAAGCAGGAGCTTGGGAACGAGATGAAGAGATGAACGCAGGCTGAAGCCTGCGGCTACATTTCGGCGCTGTTGTCATCAAAGGCATTTCGCCGCCGGGATGAGCCATAGAAGCTCTATCTTTACCGGTAAATCGGTATCACTGGTCACTGATTACTGGTTACTGGTCACCGGCGTCGGCCCGGGTCCCGAATCCTCCGCCTCACTTCTGGTCCGGGCGGAACACCGCGTCCCACTCCGGGGACGGGGGGGTGGCCTGAAAGGCCCGGCAGCGCTCCCAGAACACCCGGGAGGGCCCGTCTTCGGGATGCTTTTCCAGAATTTCCTCCCACAAGGCCCCGGCCTCGAAAAATTTTCCCCCGCGGTAGAGCGCCAGGGCCTCGGCAAATTTCCGGCACAAATCCGCCATTTCAGGGCCCAGGTCTTCGGTCAACCCCAGAGGCTGATAAACCCCCACCGGGGCCGCCCGCCCCTTGACCGCCACCCGGTCCACCTCCCGGAAAAGGACCTCGCGGCCGCACTCCGCCGCGGTGGTCTCGCTGGCCAGGATGTGGGTGCGGTAAAATTTGTTTAACCCCTCAAGACGCGAGGCCAGGTTGACGGTGTCGCCGATGACCGTGTAATCAAAGCGCTTCTGGGAGCCCAGGTTCCCCACCACTGCGTCCCCGGAGTGCAGGCCGATGCGCACGGTCAAGGAGGGGAGCTGCATCTTGGCAAAGTGCCGGTTCAACTCGCCGAGGGCCGCCTGCTGGCGCAACGCCGCCCGGCAGGCCCGCCGCGCCTGATCCTCCTGGGCCAGGGGCGCGCCCCAGAAGGCCATGATGGCGTCGCCCTCGAATTTGTCCACCGTGCCCTCTTCCTCGAGGATGATGTCGGTCATGCAGGAAAGATAGTCATTTAAAAGGCTTACCACTTCTTCGGGGGTGAGGCGCTCGGAGAAACCGGTGAACCCGGCCAGATCGGAGAAAAACATGGTGACCCGCCGGCGCTCGCCCCCCAACTTCAGGCGCTCCGGGTGTTCCATGAGATGGCTGATCACCTTTTCTGACATGTACTGGGCGAACATGCGGCGGATGGCCAGTTTCTGGCGGCCCTCGGTGGCGTAGCTGTAGGCCGCGGCCAGGGCGAAGGCGAACCCCAGGGCGGCGCCCGGGGCCACCGGATCGGCCCACCAATTGAGGCGGAAGGCCAGCAGGGTCACCCCCCCGTGCAGCATCAGCAGGGTCGCCAGGGCCGCCAGGGTGGCCCACAGGCGGACTGAAAACAACACCGCCAGGGTAACCCCACAGGCCAGGGTCAGGGCCCAGAGCCAGATGAACCACGGGGGCGCCTCCTTAAGAAAATCGCCGTGCAACAGGTTGTCCAGCAGGGTGGCGTGGAGTTCCACCCCGGGAAAGACCGGGGCCAGGGGGGTGGGTTTGAGGTCAAACAGACCCGGCGCAGTCAAACCCACCAGGACCCATTTGCCGGCCAGGTCTTCGGAGCGGTGAAAGGGCTCCTGGCCGTGCTGCAGGCGCAGCTCCGACTGGATGATGTTGGCCGCGCTGAGGCGTTTGAAGCTGCGGCCCGGCCCCCGGAACTTGAGGAGCACCCGGCCCTCCCGGTCCAGGGGCACCCGGTAGTCATCCTGCACCAGGGCCTGGGGCTCAAAGCGCCATTTTCCTTTATCCTGAAAACGGCAATAGGCCGCAAAGGACAACAGCGGCAGGAAGCGATCCTGCCACACCCCGACCAGGGGAAGCCGCCGGAAAATGCCGTCCGGATCGGGGCGGCATTCCACGTTGCCCAGCGCCGCGGCGGCGGTGAGCAGGGGGGGGATGGGGGGCGTCACCCCCTGGTAAACCGTGAGATTCGGGGGCGGGGAACCGGTGACGGCCAGGGAGGCCCGGGCCAGGGCCGCCTCGGTTTCCGGCGCGGCGGCCTTGGAATCCCGGGTCAGCACAAAAGGAAGGGTCACGAAGCCGGAGGCCTTCATAGCCTCGGCCAGACGCTGGTCGTCGTCGGCGCCGTACACCGAGGCCTCGGTGTAGAGGATATCCAGGATCACCGCCCGGGCCCCGCCCCGCCGGCAAAACTCGATGATGGGGGCGTACAGCTGCCGGGGCCAGGGCCAGGACACCCCCTGTTGTTTGAGAAAGTCGAGATCAGGCTGGTCCACCGTGACCACCACCACGTCGGGGCTGGCGGGGGGCAGCGGCGAGATCCGGAAGAGAATATCGAGGGTTTTCAGGGAATAGGGGGCCAAAATGCCGGCCAAGGCCAACACCAGGGCCAGCCCGTAGGCCAACAGGGCGATGAGGGCCCCGGCGGCGGCCTTGCGGCGGAGAGGGGAAGCGGCAAGCAAGTTGAGGCACCGGATTTGAGATTTACCAGATGGGCGCCATTATAGCAGAATTGGAGTTCTTTGCTGACCTGAAAAGTTTTTTGTGGGAGAGGGGGTTCCCACGGGCTGGAGGCCCGTGCTACCAGGGACGGGAGGCCCGCCCCACCAAAAATTTACCGGCTTTGGAAAAAATTAGGATTTAGGAGTCAGCGACCTGGAAACTCGGCCAACCGCCGACCTCTGACTACCGACCGCTGACTGCTGGCTGCCGACCGCTGACTGCTGACTGCTGACTGCTGACTGCTGGCTGCTGACTGATGGCTGATGGCTGATGGCTGATGGCTGATGGCTGATGGCTGCTGACTGCTGGCCGCTCATCATCCCGTTCCCCGGGCCACGCCCGGCAATAAAAAAAGGGGGCAGGAAATCCTGCCCCCCGGGGATGAACCTGGGGTTTAGTCCATTTCGTTCATTTTTTTGCCGCAGCAATCCGGGGCCGGTTCGCCCGAGGGTACAGACTTGAAGGTGTTGCACTGAATGCACACGTAGGTCTTGTTATCCTCAGGTTTGGCCGGCTTGGCCGCATGTTGGCAACTGCATCCGCATCCGCCCATATTACTTCCTCCTTATTGGGATGTAAAAGAATGTGACCCGATGGCCTTATTAAACTTATTCCTGCAAATCTTTCTCAAATTCGTCTTCCACCTGCCAGCCCCGCTCCTTGAAAGCGGACAGGGGCGGCGGGTAGGAGCCCGAAAAAAAGTCCTTGTTATCCCGGGTGTCTTCCATCTTGACGTCCACCACCACATCATCCTGGCGCACCCGGTAGCCCCACAGATAATTATGGCTGGTGGAAGGGGCCGTGGCCTTGCCTTCGTAAATGAGGGTGTTGCCGTCTTTTTTTACCTTGGAGTAGGTGTAACAGCAGTCGCCCCCCATGCCGCTGCAGCCGCATTTGCCCCGGCGAAATTCCAACCCGTCGACGCTGAAGCCGCCCGGAGATTTGACGATTTGAGCCATGAGGCCTCCTTAAAATAACTGATACTTTTTGATAATAATTCCTTTTTAAATTAAATCAAGACCCCTTCGTTAATTTTTTCCCGGTCAGGACGGTCTAACCATTAATCGTCATCCGGATTGGCCCCCCCGGCAAGAGAACGGTCCGGTTTCTCTTGCATTTTTTTGCGCCTTGAAGGAAAATTTACCGATAATAACCATAGAAAGTCACTGGAAAAGACCGTTGAGGGGGAGGTGTCAGCCTCAGGGAGGGGATGGCCGTGCCGCTGACCCGCGGCTCCTGCCTTAGCTGTACGCGGACTGTTTCCAAGAGTATATCGTGTCCAACAGATATAATTTTTTCCGCTTCTGCCAGGGAGTGGTAGGGGCGCTGAACCGGGGGGCCTGGGGGATCATTCTGGTCTCGGTGGTTCTCGCCGTTTTATCGGTTTACTACGCCTACCATCATCTGGGCTTCCGCACCAACCGCAGCGACCTGGTGGCCGGCGACCAGAGCCTCGTCCTGTTGGGGGAGAAAATCAACCAGGATTTCGGCTCCCGGGACGACCTGGTGGTGGTAGTGGAAAACGGCCACCCCTCCCGCACCAAGGCCTTTGCCGAGGCCCTGGCCGCGGAGTTGCGCCGGCATCCCGAGGAATTCCCCGAAATTTTTTATCGCCTGCGTCCCGAGGCCTTTCAAAAATGGGCCTTGTTGTACCTGGAACCCGAGCAGCTTCAAGAGCTTGGGGGAAAGCTGGCGGAGCATCAGACCCTGCTTGCCGGTCTGGCGGCCGAGCCCAGCCTGAGCCGGTTTTTCCAGAAAGTGAACCGGGAATTCACCGGTTCGCTCCTGGGGGAGCTGTTTGTGGGCTTCTTGGAGGAAGATCAGGAACGGCACAAGCTCCCCGACCTTACCCTGCTCCTGGCCACTCTCCGGCAGCTTAAGCAGGGCCTGGACGGCAGCCGGGAATTCACCTCGCCCCTGGCCGGCTTTTTCCCCGAGGGGCTGGCAGACCTGGATCAGGAAGGCTATTTTCTCACCGAAAACGACAAATATCTCCTCTTTCTGGTGACTCCCCGGAAAGACGGGTTTGCCCAGGCCGCCCAGTCGGTGCAACTCCTCCGGGACATCGTCGCCCGGGTTAAGGTCGATTTTCCCGGAGTACAGGCCGGGGTCACCGGCCCCATGGCCCTGGAAGCGGACGAAATGGAGAGCGCCATGGGCGATATCGCCCTGGCCACCTGGCTGTCCTTGGCCAGCCAGATGCTGTTGCTCATCCTGTTTTTCCGCAGTCTGCGGCGCACCCTGGTGCAGGGGCTGGTCCTGGTGGTGGGTCTGTGCTGGACCTTTGCCATGGCCGCCCTGGTGGTGGGGCACCTGAACCTCTTGTCCATCGTCTTCGCGCCCCTCATGCTGGGGATCACCATTGACTACGGCATTCACTGGTTCTGCCGCCTGGAGGAAGAGCAGGCCCTCCAGGGGAAAACCAACGGCAACACCGTGGTGTGCACCATGCGCCGGGCGGCCCCGGCCATTATTTACGCGGCCCTGGCGGCCGCGGCCTCCTTTGCGCCGCTCACCCTCACCGGCTTTAAGGGCCTGGCGGAGTTGGGGATCATCCTGGCCCTGGGGGTGCTCATCATGCTGGTGGCCACCCTCACCCTGCTCCCCAGCCTGGTGTTGGTGACCGAGCCCTTTCGCACTCTTGCCCCCGCGCCGGAGTGCGCGGTGGTGCCCCCGTCCTTTCTCCGCTTGAATTGGCGGCGTCCCGGTCTGATCGTGGCTGCGGGACTGATCTTCACCGCGTTGGGGGGAGTGAGTCTGTTCTTCGTCAAATTTGATCTCAACCCCTTGAATCTCCAAAACAAAAAGACTGAGTCGGTGGTCTGGGAGATGAAGCTCCTGAAGGACTCCCGCTATTCCACCGCGTATGGCGCCCTGACCGCGGACAGTCTGGCGGACCTGAAGGCCAAGAGCGCGGCCTTAAAAAAGCTGGCCACCGTCTCCCACGTGGAGTCGGTGCTGTCGTTTTTTCCTGAACGGGCCGAGGCCAAGCGGGGGCAGTTGGAAAACTTGGCGCCCCTGGTGGAGCCCATTGCCTTTCCCCCTGCCCCGGCGGCGGCGGCCGACCCCCGGGCTTTGGCCCAGGTGTTGGGGCCCATTCATTTCAAACTGGCCCGGGCCCTGGAAAGCGAACCCGGTTTGGTCCAGGTGAAGGAAGCCCAGGGTCTGTTGGCGGAGATTATCCCCCGGCTCACCTCGGGCCGACCGGAGATACCCGGCCGGCTGGCGGATTTTCAGGAAAAATTTTTTAAGGACCTGCGGGACAAGTGGAATCTTCTCCGGGAAGGGGTGGTTGCGCCCCTGCCCCATCTCAGCGACCTGCCCCCCGAGGTGCGGGACCGTTTTGTCAGCCCCCAGGGGACCTTTCTGATCCGGGTCTTCTCCTCGGAAGACATCTGGGACCCGGCCCCTTTGGGGAAATTCGTCAATGACTTGCGCCGGGTGGACCCCGACGTCACCGGCGACCCGGTGCTGCTCTACGTCTTCACCCACGCCTTCCGGAATGCCTGCGTCTGGGCCGCCGGGGTGGGCCTGGCGCTTATCACCGTGATGCTCTGGGTGGTGTTTCGCAGCCTCAAGTTGAGCCTGTTGGCCCTGTTGCCGTTGTTTGTGGGCACCGGCTGGACCTTGAACCTCATGTGGCTCCTGGACATCCCCTTCAACCAGGCCAACGTCCTGTTTTTGCCGCTGATTTTGGGGGAAGGGATCACCTTCGGCATCATTATCCTGGTGCGCTGGCAGATGGAGGAATCGGCCCGGGTCATCACCCTGCCGGCCAGCACCGCCAAGGGCGTGCTCCTGAGCGCCCTGACCACCACCGTCGGCTTCGGGAGCCTGATGATCTCCGGACACCAGGGCACCTTCAGCCTGGGGCTCCTGGCCACCGTGGGGAGCCTCAGTGTGCTCTTGGCTTCGCTCAGCATCCTGCCGGCCTGCCTGCGGCTGCTGCACAAGCAGGCCGCGGCCCCCGCCCCCTATGTCAACCCGGCGCTGTCGGTGAAGCGCTGGCTCTTTCATTTAGTGGGAAAGGAAATATCTTGAAAAAATTTTGGTCTGTTGTCGGCCTACAGCTTCTGGCCTGCTGGCTGGCGGTGGTCCCCGCCCTGGCCGGCGCGCCCACCGCGTTTGTGAAAAACATCCTGGATGAGGTGATGGCCATTCAAAATAACCCGGCCCTGGAGGGCCCGGCCCGCGAAGCCGAGCGGGCCCAGGCCATCCGCCGCATCATCCAGAAAAAATTCGACTTCCCCCACATGGCCCAGAACACCCTGGGGGCCGCCTACGGCAAACTCAGCGCCGGTCAGCGCCAGGAGTTCGCCAATGTCTTCAGCGCCCTGTTCCAGACGTCCTACACCAATATGGTCCTGAGATTTCTCAAGCAGGAGACTGTCAAATACGGCAAGGAAACCGTGAGCGGCGGCCAGGCCCGGGTGAACACCACCCTTGAGCGCGTAAACGACGCCATCCAGGTGGATTATCTGCTCCATCAGCAGGGCGGGGGGTGGCTGTTGTATGACGTGAGCGTGGACGGGGTGAGCATCCTGGAGCAATACCGCTCCGGGTTCGCCCGGGAAATGCAGGCCCGCTCCTTCGATTCCCTGCTGAACAAGATGAAAACCCAGCTCCAGGCCGGGCAATAAGATCGTTTTCAGTTTTCGGTAAAAAATAATAAGAAAAATAGGTTGTTAGATAGTTCTTTGGTTTCATCTCAAGCTGAACTTGGCATAACCGGGCTTGCCTGCGGAAAAATTTTTCTGTCTTGAAAAGTTTTTGTGTAGAACCGCCGCCCTCGGCGGTTCTTGAAAAGAGCAGGCGAGGGCGCCTGCTCCGCATATATTCTGGTTCCCAAGCTCACGCTTGGGAACCCACTTGCACGCCAAGCTCTGCTTGGCTTCGAATCAGGCGCGAAAGAGCGGCGGGCGGAGCCCGCCCTACACGGCTTATGGGTGTATTGAGAGGGCGGCCGTCTCTGGCCGCCCGGAGTTCCGGCGTGCACGGCACGCCCTATGATCCTGCCCTCCAAATAACCGGTGGCACAGGTTTTCAACCTGTGCCTGCACAGGCGGGACGCCTGTGCTACTGAATCCGAGTTTTTATTTTTTTGAGAAAGATTTTGCTTGCAACATGTTAATCTTATTAAGAAATCACTTCAATTCTTTCAGTTTGGTTCCGGCCTTTAGGCCGGGATGTGCCACCAGGCTTTCCCTGATTTTGAGAGCGCCAGGGGATCATAAGCGACTTTCTCGAAAAATACCCTCGCTTCTTATCCCCAGCTGGGCGAAGCGATAAATCTCGTATTATCATAAGGTTGAGATCCTTCACTTCCTTCAGGATGACAACATGAACCACTTTTTCAAAAGCCTCATACTTTCCGAAAACCCATAACCGCCCACCGAAAACCATCTCAGCCCGGCAGGTCGAGTTCCAGGCCCTCAAAGTTAAGGGAGTTGAGGAACCCCAGGAAGGCACCTCTTAATCCCTGGGCAAGAAAACGCGGCCATTCCGCGGCTCCAAGTTCCAGGCGGGCGAGCTTCCCCCGCACCCTGAGGCGCACCCTCGAAAAACCCCGAGCCTTAAGCCAGGCCTCGCCCCGCCCCACCCGGGCCAGGTCTTCCCGGGACAAGCTGGTGTTGTAGGGGAAGCGGGTGGCCAGGCAGCTCTGGGGCGGTTTGTCCGCGGGGAGCCCCAGCTCCCGGCTGATCTCCCGAATTTCCTTTTTCCCCAAACCCAGATCGAGCCAGGGGCTCACCACCCCTGCTTCCCGGGCCGCCTGCAGCCCCGGCCGATAGTCCGCCAAATCGTCCAGGTTGGCGCCGTCCCAGATGGCCTGGGCCGCAAGCGCCGCGGCTGCGTTCCGGGCCCGGACCAGCATGGCCTGCTTGCAGACATAACAACGCCTGAGGGTGTTTTCCCGGAAATCGGGGAGCAGGAAGGGCTCAAACGCGGCCACATGATGCGGCACCCGGAAGGCCCGGGCCAGCCGCCAGGCGGCCGCGGCCTCCCCCGGCGCGGTGTGGGGCCCGATGAGGGTCAGGGCCGTGAGGCCCTCCCCCAGGGCCTGCCGTCCCAAAGCCAGGAGCAGGCCGGAGTCCACCCCCCCCGACAACAGCAGCAGCACCCGGGGCTGGCGTTGCAGTTGTTGGATAATCCGGGAGAGGTGCGCCGAGGCGGCGCGGCGCGGCCCAGAATCTTCCCCCACGGCGCTCAACTCTCCCGGCCGACCTCTGCCGGGTCCGCCGCAGGAGTTTCCCCTGAGGGCAGGAGCTCCACTGGCTCCCCCAGGAGGAAGCGCCCCGAGGTTATCCATTCTTTCAGGATATTCGCCACTTCCCGGGCCCGCACCATGCTGGACAGGGGCACGGTGGGCACTTCCTGGCCATCCAGACTGATCTTGCCGCTCATGAGCTGGGCGTAGGTGGCCTCACCCAGGACCTGGCCCGAACCCGTGGGGTAGTCCTGGCCGTAATCCACCACCGGGGTGATGATGTCTTCGTTTTGCACCGCGCAGAAGTGGGCCATTTCTTCGTTCAACAAAGGGATGGGCACCCCCAGGCCCACCGCCAGGGAGCAGCCGTAGCCCAGGAGGCTCAACCCCACCAGAAATCGGGGGGTCATCTGCTTCAGGTCGCCGATGACCATCAACGTGCCGGCCGGCCGGGTGGGGATGCCGTTTTCGTTCCGGGGCCGCCCCGGGTTATGCTGGGTCCCCGGAAAACAGACGTAGCCCACCCCTCCCCCCAGAAAAATCCGGGTACCGATGCCGATGGTCCGGAAATAGGGGTCGTTCATCAGGGGACTCAGGGCCCCGGAAGTACAATAGTTGGCATTGCCGGCCCGGGGCCTGAGCGGGCCCATATAGGTATAAATAATGCGTTTGGAGAGATTTACCGCACAGTTGTAGTTCTGATAGGCGTTGCGGGGATTGCACAGGACCGCGTTCACCATCTCCTTGAGGGTAATGTCCTTTTCCAGCCGCTTGTTGGGGTAGCAGTCGGTGCCGTAGCCCTCGGCCACCAGGGTGATGGTTTTCCCGGCCACCAGGTCATGGATGACGTGCCCGCCGCCATATTTGAACTCCCCCGGATAAACCTTATTTAAGGGATCATCCACCGAGGGTTCGGTGGCCCCGAGATAAACATCCACCGCGGCCACCCCGCCGTAGGCCGGCACATTGTTGAGCCACACCCGGGAGGCCTTGATGGGCGGCTGGGAGTGCCCGAAATTCAGGAAGGCCCCGGAGGAACACATGGCCGAGAAGGTGCCGGTGGTCACCACATCAACCTGACGGGCCGCGGCCGCCTCCCCTTTGTGGCGGACAATATCGATGATCTCTTCGGCCGTGACCACCACGGCCCGGCCTTTTTTGATCTTTTCGTTGATTTCCTGGAAAGTCTTGTTAACCTGATAAGTAGGCATGGGATTTCCTCATAAGCGCTGGGTCAGACGATGTTTGCCGGCATTTTCGACACCACCCTGTCCTTTTTTGTCACCAGTGTCGTTTCGCTGTTTGTCATCGTCGACCCCACGGGGAACATCTTCCCCTTTCTGGCCCTGTCCGCCAGCCTCGCCCCGGCTGTGGCCCGCGGCCTGGCCCGGCGGGCGTGTGTGTACAGTTTTATCATCCTGGCCGGCTTTGTGGCCCTGGGACGGCTGGTGCTCCAGGTTTTCGGCATCAGCCTGCCGGCCTTCCAGATCGCCGGGGGGCTGGTGCTCTTCCGCATCGCCTTCGACATGATGGAGGGCCGGGGCCACTTCAACCGGCTGGACACCTCTTCCAGTCTCACCCCGGAGGACTACCGGGACCTGGCCCTGATCCCCCTGGCCATGCCGCTGCTGGCCGGACCCGGGGCCATATCCACGGTGCTGGTGCTCACCGCCCGCTCCCAAAATCTCCTGGAGGACCTCCTCCTGGTGGCCGCCGCCGGTCTCATCATGCTCCTGGCCTACCTCTTTTTCCGGTGTGCCGCCGGGATCATGGGGTATCTGAAAGAGAGCGGCCTGCGCCTGCTCACCCGCCTCATGGGGTTGATTCTGGCGGCCCTGGCGGTCGAATTTGTCATTACCGGGATAAAATCGGCCTTTTCCTCACTGTCTTGAAAAGTTTTTATGTGGAACCGCCGCCCCCGGCGGTTCATTCGCCGGCGAGGGCGCCGGCGCCACATTTTTCATGCTTTACGGGTGAGCCGCAGGCTCATGAGGAACTGTCTTGAAAAACCGGGGCTCGTGACGATCTGATGGCAATTCCTCAGGTTTCCGGTTTGCGCCGCAATTCCACCACCTTGCCCGGGCCCCGGCCGGGGGCCGGCGGCGATTCAGGCTCCGGCAGAGGTTTAGGGGGGACCGGCACCAGCTGCACCGGCCGCCCCCCCATGGTGAATTCCTCGCCCCGCAGGTGGTCGTTATCCAGAATCCAGACCACGGTCTGGGGCGGGAGGGTCAGCACCAAGAGCTCCACCTGGTGCCAACCCCGCTTGACATCCGGGTTAATATCATTGATGCGGGCATAAAAACCGGGCTGCCGGTCCAGGTGGACCAGCACCAGGTCGTTAATCGTGAGCATGACCTTCCCTTGCAAACCCAGGATCAGGCGACTTAAGTCTATCAAAACACAAGAAAATGGCAAGAAATCAGGACTGCTATGGAAAACGTGGAATTTATCGATCTGTCCCAGGAGATGGCCGAAGACGCCCGGGGGTTTAGTTTGTATCCCCTGCTGGGGAGGGCCTCGAACCCGGCCGGGCTCCCCGGCGCCTTTCACCTGGTGTCCATCGCCCCCGGCCAGGCCCGGGGCAACCATCTCCATCCCGGCCGCCGGGAATGGCTCTACCCGTTCCACGGCACGGGCTTTTTTGTGTGGGAGCCCCGCCCCGGCGACCTGCGGGAACGGCTGGTGTCGGGGCACCGCCTGATCATCCGCATTCCGCCGGGGGTGCCTCACGCCCTGCGCAACCCCGGCCCGGAGCCCATTTACCTCCTGGCCTGGCGGGAAGGGGAGCCGGACGCAGCGGATGACACCGTGCCGCATCCTTTGGGGTGAGAGTGCGACGCAGGCCTGGAACAAGAAAAGGCTGGGGATTTTAGTTTATAGCGTGTAGGGGCAAGCGCCCTCGCCTGACCTCAATGGACAGCCGGGGGCGGCTGTCCCTACACCAGGAATGGCTTTTCATGCTTATCGGGTGGTCCGCCAGCCCATGAGGAGCTGTCCGGAAAAGTCCAAAGCCCAGGGTTTAAAATCCAAAGCCTAAAGCTTATAGCTTATAGCTCATAGCTCATAGCTCATAGCGGCGGGCGGTGCCCGCCCTGCGCCAAGCTGCACTTATATCCGGTAGAACGGGCTTCCAGCCCGTCCCGGCACGGGCAGGATGCCCGTGCTACCGGTTAATGTGGGGAGCCTGGCGTCAGAGGTGGTCAATCCGCGTCCGAACCCGCCCGGGGTTCGGTTTTGCGCGTTGCTCAGGCGATTTTGGGGGGAGGTTCAGCCTGGGCCTGGAGGGCATGTTCCACTTTCATACAGCGGTCCATGACCACCTGCAGGCCGGCTGCCTTAGCCTTCCGGGCGGAGACCGGCTCGGCCAGACCCTGCTGCATCCAGACCGCCTTGGCCCCCACCGCAACGGCCTCATCCACAATGGCCGGGATGGCCTCCACATTCCGGAAGATGTCCACCACCTCCACCGGGAAGGGAATATCTTTCAGGCTGCGGTAGCAGGTCTCCCCCAGGATCTCCTGCTGGCCCGGGTTCACCGGCACAATCCGGTAGCCGTGCTCCTTGAGGTAGTGGGCCACCTGAAAGCTGGCCCGCTCCGGTTTGGGAGACAGGCCCACCACCGCCACCACCTTGTACTTCCGGAGGATGTCCCTGATTTCCTCCGGAGTTGCCGTCACTTCGGTCATAGTCTTCTTCTCCCATTTACCAGGCCGCATTCGCAGGACAACAAATGAATCCCTGTAATTTATTAAGCTTGTCCTGAAAAGTTCCATGGGGGGTGCCCACGGGCTGGAAGCCCGTGCTACCGGGGCCTTGCAACCCCTGTCCCGTCCCCCACACCTCCTCCCCTAAACCCAATACGGTTCACTTAAGCAGGGAGGAATCGGCGGCCAGTGCTCGGAATACCATTTTCTCATTTCCCTGTCATGCTGAGCAAAGCTCCGCATCTCGTATTTTGAGATTCTTCGGTCGCCTACGGCTCCCTCAGAATGACAGAAAAACTGAATTCGCTTCATCAGTTAGAATTTAAGTGAACAGCATTGCCCCTAAACCCGTTATTCAGGAACCCAGGCGTCCCCATTGTGCTGCACAGGCAAGATGCCTGTGCTCCCGGTCAAGGGTAAAAATGAACCACTTCCTTTTAATCCTCACGCCGGCGGGGACTTCTGGGGCGGCTCCGGGGATTTGTGCAGCTGCATGGTGTCTTCGATTTTAAGGACCATCTTGAGGTATTGATAGCCGAATTTTAACAACTCCAGGTCGTCGTCGTAGATGCGCTGCTGGGTGTCTTCGTCCACCTTGAAGACGTTCAGGAAATTGCTGGTAAAGATGAAGCGCCGGAACCGGTCCAGGTCGTACATTACCATCTGGAAGAGGTTGGCGGTCTTGTCGTCGATGTCCGGCTTGCCCACCGAGCTGCGCCGCAGCATCATGGCCTTCCACTCCCGGTTGATGTCGTCGTAGTAATCCGCGCCCTGGTCCCGCTTCCAGGTCTCCACGGTCCATTCGGTCTCATCTTCAAAGCCCTTGCAGTGCTCCTCCATGACCAGGAAATAGAATTCTTCCACCCCCTGTTCGGTGATCATGGTGCCCTGGCCCACCGGATAATAGCGGCAGGTGGCGGGGCGGTCGGTGTACACCAGGCAGCCCTCCACGGGCCGGACAAAGGGGCACAGGCCCCCGAAGCGGGGCATGTCCATGAGGACCAGGGGCAGCCCCGATTTGTCGTGGACATCCCGGAAGGTGTAGCGCTCCAGGAATTCCGTGGAGGTGAGGCCCAGGCGCTGCTTCAGGCGAATAATGTCATAAGGGGTCAGGATGATTGTAGTTTTACCGCAACAGGCCGTAAAGCAGGCAACACCCGGGTGGCAGCGGAAGCGGAAGCGGCTCTCGGGAGTGAGCTTCACCGGGCGCACCACCTGCATATTCAGGTCAACCATAGAAAACTCCTTGCCTCAGATCGTTGGTGATATTGTATCAAAAATTTCCGAAACTTCCCGGTCAGAAAAAGACTTGCCACTTTTAGGAAACGCTTGCCAAAGGAAATTTTCCATTTAGTATGGGCTAGGAAAGTCGATGAATACGAGGGGGGAGTGATTCTCCCCCGAATTTCGCCCAGCAAGGAGGAGAGTATGGGAAAAATGACCAGGTTATGGCTGCTGGTGGGATTCCTGGGGGTGATGCTGGCCGCGCCCCTGGCGGTCATGGCCCAGTGGGGTCCCATCAAACGGGGCCTGGATGCAACGCGTCCGGCCCCGGTCCAGGGATTGAAAGAGCCTGAGCAGCATACCCCGCACAACGTGGCGGATGAGAAGGTGGCGGGCCCGGGTTTGGCTTCAGCCATGACCTTCAAAAACACCCAGAGGCCTTTTTCTTATACCATTCCGGCGGGGTGGCGCCAGGAATCGGGTGATCCCACCGGTAAAAACGTGGTCTTTATGCGCCCCGGCACCACCGCCAGTTTTAATTTCCACTTCACCCAGCTGGTGCCCAGCTTTCCCCGCAAAGCCGCGGCGGACGCCGGCTACAAGCAGGCCATGGAGGAAAAGAGCATCGGCAAATACCTGTCGGTGAAGCGCCGCGATCAGGGGGACGTCATCGGCTGGGAAACCATCGAAACCGCGGAAAAGGGCTCGGGGGGCTTCCAGCGCATCCAATGGCAGTGCTATGACGGGCAGAATTATTATTATTCCTTCATGACCGCGGTGGATCCGCAACAGTTTTCGCAGCACCGGGCTGAAATGCAGCGGATCATCGACTCGGTGCGCTTCGGGCGCTAAGGGCCGGTCGTGGCGGGATGGCCGCCCCACAGCAAAGTTCCCGTAGGGTGCGTTTCACGCACCATTTTTGGCGGATATAACGCACCCTACGTGACACATGTTCAAGCAGAACCTAAGGCGGGAAGCGCTTCGCTTTCCCGCCCTATGGGTCTTTAAGCCCGCCAAATTGTAGCCGCAGGCTTTACCGTGAAAATCCACCCGTAGGGGCGGGGTTACCCCGCCCCTACAAAAGTTTTTCATAGCCGGGGGTGGCCAATACGGCCATGATGGTTTAGCCTGCACCGGCACAGGCGAGATGCCTGTGGTCACGGTTGCTGCCCCCAGGATGCCCGTGGTCACGCTTTTTCCATCCCCCCCCCCCCCAAAAAAAACCGGCCCCCGAGGGGGCCGGTGGATGTCAGGGTTCAGGTCGCTTCGATTTTATTCCGGGTTCCCTTGAAAATGAACCGAATCTATCGGGTAACCTCGTGAATTACTTGTAGGGGCGGGTTTGAAGCCCGCCCCTACAAAACGCACCGAGTCTTAGAAGCCCCGGTCCGACATGCGGGCGTACAGCATGGCCGTGGTGCGGTACACCAGGTGGGCGATCTTGGTGTAGGGCGCAAAGAAAAACAGGCAGAAGATCGTCACCAGGTGCAGGAAGTAGGTGGGATAGGCCAGGGTCGGCGACCCCAGCAGCCGGAAGAACCAGGACAGGGCTCCGGTGAGGCCCACCGCGGCAATGAGATAAATGAGCTGCCAGTCGAAGTAAGAGCCGTAGCCGGCCGTTTCGGCATTCTCCAGCCGGGATTGATAGATCCGGTAAATCCCGAAGATCAGCAGCCCGGTGCCCAGCAGGGCCAGCCATTTCAGGGGATCGGGCGGCCACAGCAGGGTATAGGGTGAGTCAAAGTGGATCACCCACTCCCGCAGGAAGCCCCAGGAAGTGACGATGCCCAGGAAGATGAACCCAAAGACCAACAACAGGTGGTTGAGGGCCCGGCCGAAGGTGGTGGTGCATTCCCGGAAGCGGTTGTGCCACAGGATGTCCTTGACGACCGCGATCAGGTTGCCCGCACAACCGCCCTGGAGCTTCACCTTCCAGGGGTTGGCCTCATTGAGGTCCTTCCAGTAGCGCATGACCCCGAGGCCCAGGACCCCCACCGCGAAGAAGAAGGCGGGCACAAAGATCAGGTCA
This sequence comes from Desulfobaccales bacterium, assembly GCA_041740935.1. GTDB lineage: Bacteria > Desulfobacterota > Desulfobaccia > Desulfobaccales > 0-14-0-80-60-11 > JBGSLA01. The sequence continues at coordinate 18,806 of JBGSLA010000100.1, forward strand.
ACAGCCCAGAGGGTGGGGAAGAGTTTGGAGAAAACAATCTTTTCCCCCGCCGGTATAGCGATACCTTTATGAGCGAAGGTATTCACCGCGCCGCCGACATGTTCCTTGACCTTCAGCCCGATCATGCCCAGGACATAGAGCCAGCCGAGGAGCAGCACCACCGGCATGGCGATGAGGGCCGGAAGGAACTTGATGTCCCCCACCAGGCGGGCCAGGATGGACGGAAAGGCGTATTGTTCGATACACATCTGCCGCAAGACCCCGAGGACCTCCCCGGGCCTGGCCCCCCGGGGGCAGTGCACCGTGCAGTCGCTGCATTGGTGGCACAGCCAGATGTCCGGGTCCTTCAGGACATCTTTCAAGCCCCACTGGGCCATGAGCATCTCTTTCCGGGGAAAGGGTCTTTCGTCAGGGCTCAGGTTGCACACCACGTCGCAGGTGTCGCACTGGTAACACTTTTTGGCGGTGTCCCCCCCGGCGGCGACGATCCGCTTGACGAATTGCAGATCCGGTTTAATGAGAGTTTCGCCTGCCATGGATCACACCTCCTACATGCCTTTAAAGGGGTTGGGGCCGACTTCTTCGACCCGCTTCACAAAGTCATCGATAATTTTCGGCAGCTTGTCGAAATCCGAGATGGCCACCTGGTACAGTTGCACCCGGTCGGATTCGAGACCGAGTTTATCCAGGGTTTCCGACAGCTTGGTCATCCGGTAGGCGCACAGTTCGCTGCCTTTGGCGAAGTGGCACTGGTAATCGTCGCCGTACTTGCAGCCCAACAGAATCATGCCGTCCACGCCCCGGGAGAAGGCGTCGGAGACCCACACCAGGTTGAAGGAACCCATACAGCGCAGGGGCAAAAAGCGCACCTGCGGGTTGAGGTTCAGTTTATGCAGCGCCACGGCGTCCAGGGCCGGGTAGGCGTCGTTTTCGCACACCAGGCCGAGGATGCGCATGGGGACTTCCTCGTCGTCTTCGATATCGTCTTCGGTGGGCACGTCCAGGGATTTGAGCATGGAGCCGATGATGTCCACGCTGAAGTCCTTGAAGTTGATGATGCGCTCGGGACAGGCCCCCATGCAGGTGCCGCAGCGACGGCAGCGGTTGATCCGGAAGAAGGGCGTGCCTTTTTCGTCTTCATCGATGGCCCCGAAGGGACATTCCTCAGTGCAGCGTTTGCACTGGGTGCAGCGCTGCATGATGGGGTCCGGGAAGGTTTCGTCCCAGGCCCGGGGGTGGAGGGCCATGCCGGCCAGATCGTGGTCAATGGCCTGGATGGCCTTGAGCGCCGCGCCCACGCCGTCATCCATGGCCATGGCCATGCCCATGGCCTGGCGCACGCCGCCGGCGGCGTAGATGCCGGTGCGGCGGGTTTCATAGGGGAAGCAGATGAAGTTGGAGTCAGCAAAGCCGTTGAACAGATCCAGGTCCGGCAGACCCGGACCCTGGCGGTACTCCAGTTGGAGGACCGGGTCCTCCGCGGTAACCGGCACCATGCCGGTGGCCAGGACCACCATATCCGCCTCGAAGACCACGTTTTCCCCCAGCAGGGTGTCCTTGGCGGCGATTCTCAGGACGCCGCCGGGGGCCGGGGTCACGCCCGTGACTTCGGCCTTGGTGAGCATGACGCCCGGGTCGCTCTGGGCCTCTTTGTAAAAGAGCTCCAGCTGCCCGGGGATGCGGATGTCTTTGTATAAAACCATGGCGGCGGCGTCGGGATTGGCCTGCCGCACATACAGGGCCTGCTTCAGGGACGAGGCGCAGCAGATGTCGGAGCAGTACGGCAGATGCTCCGGGTCGCGCTGGCCGGCGCAGAGGACAAAGGCCACGGTGTTGGGGACTTTGCCGTCCGAGGGGCGGGCGATCCTGCCCTTTTTGGCCATTTCCTCCATCTCCAGGCTGGTGATGATGTCCGGAGAAGCGCCGTAGCTGAATTTTTCCAGCTTGGTGGCGTCATAAGGCTTCCAGCCGGCGGCCATGACCACGGAGCCGATGCGGATGCTTTCCTCGTTGCCGTTGCTGCTGATGGTGACATCCAGGAGGCCGGGCTGGCCCTCCATTTTGGTCACCTGGCTGTTCAGCAGGACCCGAACGCCGGGCTCGGCTTCCACTTCCTTGATCTTGGCCAGGACCGGGGGTTCCTGCAGCTGGGTATAGGGATAGCTGGTGGGGGTGGCGCGGTGCAATTTGGCGCCGTAGCCGCCCAACTGCGCCTCTTTTTCCACCAGAATGACCTCGTAGTTGTTGCGGGCGGCGAACAGGGCCGCGGACAGGCCGGCGGCGCCGCCGCCGATCACCAGGATGATCTTGCTTTGTTCTTCTTCGTGTTTGAAGGGCTCAGGCAGGTCGGTCTTTTTGATCTTGGCCCCGTACATCCGGATATAGTCTTCGGCCAGGGGCTGGGTTTCCTTGTGTTCGGGGTCCTGGGTCCAGGCCACCAGCTCCCGGAGACCCGCCCGTTCGATGATGCAGCCGGGGAAGTCGAACTCCTCGAATTTCACCCGGGGGGAGCAGGCGGCGATGAGCAGGCAGTTGACCCCCTCATTGGCGATATCCTGCCTGATCATCTCCAGGCCTTCGGGACTGCACAGGCAGTCGTGCTCCTTGACCAGTGGGATTTTGGCCTCCCGGGTCGCCACCTTGCTCAGGTCGGCCATCTTGACGACCTCCCCGATGCCACAGCCCTTGCACAAATACGCCGCGTATTTCCGTTCTTCCATGGCTACCTCCTGCTCAGGCTGATGAGACTTTTCAGGGCGGCCCCGGTGGCGTCTTCGTTGGACTTCATGACATCCAGCGGACTTTTCATCGAGGCGACGGCGTTGACCCCGTCAGGCAAGAGCTCGGGAATGATGAAACCCTCGGGGGTGTAAGACAAGGGCAGCGGGAAGGGCTTGTCTTTGGTGGTGGGCACCATGCCGGCGGCCAGGACCACCAGATCGAAGACTTCCTTCAGTTTGCGGCCGCTGATGGTGTCTTCCACAGTGACCACCACCTTGTCGGTGCCGGGCTGCTGCTCCACTTTGGCCACCTTGCCCCGGATGAGCTTGACCAACTCATCATCCCGCACTTTCCACATAAACTGCTCGTAGCGGCCCGGGGTGCGCAGGTCGATATAGAATACCGTGGCTTCACACTCAGGGTCCTGCTCCCTCAGGTAGGTGGTCTGTTTCAGGGAGGCCATGCAGCAGATGTAGGAGCAGTAGGGCAGATGGTTCTCATCCCGGGAGCCGGCGCACTGCACGAAGGCCACCTTTTTGGGGGGCTGGCTGTCACTGGGGCGCAAAATCTTGCCGCCGGTGGGGCCGTTGGCGGCCGCCAGGCGTTCCATCTGCATATTGGTGATGACGTTTTTCACCTGCCCCATGCCCAGGGTTGCCACCTTGGAGACGTCATAGAGGTCCCAACCGCCGGCCAGGACGATGGCGCCCACCTGGAAGGTCAGGGTCTGAGGCTGCATGTTGAGGTCAATGGCCTCATACTGGCAGGCCTCCAGGCATTTCTGACCGCAGTTGTCGGCGCAGGCCTCCTGGTCGATGACATATTTCTGGGGAAAGGCCATGTCAAAGGGAAGATAGGCCGCTTTGGTTTTGTCCAAACCGTAATTAAAATCGTTCACCCGCCAAGACGGACAGGCTTCCGCACAGGCGTTGCAGGCCACGCAGCGGTCGTTGACCAGGCGGGGCTTGATCTGCACGGTCACCTCAAACTCGCCGGCGCTGCCAGAGACCTGGGTCACTTCCGCCATGGTGTGGAAGGTGATCCGGGGATTTTCCCGGATGCGGCGGAATTGAATCTCCAGACCGCAGGTAGGCGGGCAGAGCTTGGGGAAGTATCGGTGGAGTTGAGCGACCCGGCCGCCCAGGTAGGGCCCTTTCTCGACAATGATCGCCTGAGCCCCGGACTCGGCCGCTTCAATGGCCGTGGTCAGACCGCTCATGCCTCCCCCGACAACCAGGATTGTGCTGTTGTCGGCGCTCACCTTAGTCCTCCTTTAGGAGCTTACCGGAATAGGTGTTTGGCGTTCGTTTTCGGATAAGCAAGTCGCGAGTTTTCACCCCGTCACCAGGAAGAGCTTTGAGGAAAAAGTCAGTTAGGCGTTGATCTTATCCGCAACCGAATACCGCAGACCATCTTAAAAAATTGGCCGTGGGAGGTTCCAAGACCACGGCCAAAAGCAGAAGCCCGGGGCTTCACAGGAAGCCCCGGGGAGGATAGTCAGGATTTACTTAACCAGTTCCTTGTAAGGCTTGGTCTCGAACTTCCACTCATTGGTGGCTTTGTCGTACTGGGAGATGGTGAACACCTTCCACTTTTTGTCATCGATGGCCAGGAAGTCGGAGCGGTAGTAGTAGCCCGGATAGCGGGATTCCTTCCGGAATTCGATGTGCCGCAGATGGGCTTCACCAGCCAGAATGCGGTGATACTGCTCCCAGGCCCGCATGAGCTCATGGAGGTCGCTGGCGGCCATATGCTGGGCGTCTTCCTTCAGCATGGTGAGGCGCTCGAGGGCGATTTCCAGCATCTTCTGGTTGGTCATGTACATGGTGGCGCAGCCGCCCACGTATTCGTCCATGATCTTCTGCAGACGGGACTGGATATGCTTGGGCCGGAGGTAATTGGGGTTGATGTCCGGCGCGGTGGTGTAGTTCTTATATTTCTCGAAGATCTCGAAGGGCAGATAAATCTCTGCAATGAGCTCGTCGATGTTCTGGGCGGCTTCGAGTTTGTCGGCCTTGTGGTCCAGGATGAAGGCCAGGGCAGCCTTGGCGGCCATGCGGCCCTCAGCGTGGGAGCCGGAGGAGAACTTGTGCCCGGAGGCGCCGACGCCGTCACCCGCGGTGAACAGACCATCAACGGTGGTCATCCGGTCATAGCCCCAGAACCAGTCATCGGGGGCGCCGAGATAGCCCTTCTCCGGACCGGAGACCCACAGACCGGCGCAGCCGGCATGGGAGCCGAGCAGGTAGGGCTCGGAGGGAATGATCTCGGAAGGCACCTTGTCGGGTTCCATGTTCATGGAGGCCCACAGACAGGCGGCGGAGATGGACATATCCAGGAAGTCTTCCCAGGCCTCAGCTTCCAGGTGCTTGAGCTCTTTTTTGGAGAGGACCTTGGCCAGTTCCTGCATGGCCTTGTCGGTGTGCATCAGGATGGGGCCGCGGCCTGCACGCATCTCCATCATCATGGCGTGGTTCCGCAGGCAGGTGCCGGGGGAATCGGCATAGCCCGGATATTCCTTTTTGACCTGATCCCAGTTTTTGGCCATGTATTCTTCGTTGTAAGCGTTGGTGGCCTGGGCTTTGAAGAACAAGAACCAGGCGCCTACCGGGCCGTAACCGTCCTTAAACCGGGCCGGGACGAAACGGTTTTCCATGAGCACCATCTTGGCGCCGATCTCGGCGGGCATGGCGTAGGTGGAACCGGCGTTCCACACGGGGTACCAGGCGCGGCCCTGGCCTTCCGCCACGGAACGGGGCCGGAAGACGTTGACCACACCGCCGCAGGCAATAATGATGGCCTTAGCCTTGAATACAAAGATCTTGTGCTCGCGCACCGAGAAACCCACGGCGCCGCACACCCGGTTGGGGTTTTTCTTATCGGTCAGGAACTTGACGACGAAAACGCGTTCGTAAATGTTGTCGGTGCCCAGGGCGTTCTTGGCGGCTTCGCCGACGATCACCTTGTAGGACTCACCGTTGATCATGCACTGCCATTTACCGGACCGGCAACACTTGCCGCCGTCTTTCAGCAGGGGCAGACCCTCGTCCTTGGCCACCTGGCCGTCCACGGTGTGGCCTTCCTTGTCCTTTTTCCAGATGGGCAGGCCCCACTCTTCGAAGTCATGCACGGACTGGTCCACGTGGCAACCCAGGGAGTGGATCAGGTCTTCCCGGACAATGCCCATAAGGTCGGTGCGCACATATTTGACATAATCGTCAACGGTATTTTCGCCGATGTAGGTGTTGATGGCCGAAAGCCCCATGGCCACGGCGCCGGAACGGTCCACGGCGGCCTTGTCCACCAGGGTTACTTTGAGGCCCAGGGCATCCCGCCAGGCCGCAGCTTCCACCGCCGCGCCGCAGCAAGCCATGCCGCCGCCCACCAGGAGGAGATCGGTCTCGATGGTCTCGACCGGCGGTTTTTCACAGAACGACCACTTACAGAATTCTTTTTCCATTATTTAGATCCTCCTTGAGATTTCGCAGTCAAACCGACTTACTTGGTCCGGGCCGCGCCGGTGAAAAAACCGGTTTTCTTGAGATCCGCGGCATTGCTGGGCTTGGTGTAACCCTTGAAGGCATCGATGGAGCCTTCCGTGGTGGTGCGGGTGGGGAACTTGAAGCGCTTGATGGTCTTCTGATCCCGGAATTTGATGGTCCACATGATGTTATCAGTGCCCCGCATGGGGATAGTGCTGGAGCCCAGGGGCATGATGTCGGCGTAGTGCCGGACCTCAATGGCCTGGGTGGGGCAGATCTTGACACAGTTGTAGCATTCCCAACACTGTTCCGGTTCCTGGTTGAAGGCCTTCATCTTCTCATGATCCAGGACCATCAGGTCATTGGGGCAGATGTACTGGCAGGCGGTCCTGTCCAGGGCTTTGCAGCCGTCACATTTCTCCGTAATGACAAAACTTGGCATTTCCACAACCTCCTGAACTTAAAGGTAACTGGTAGTTGGTGCCGTGTGGCTGGGAGGGCACCAGGCGCCCATCCCCTGTGATTCTATGGTCAACCGCCACGGGGCGGCAATTCCCTATTTCTTGCCCGGGATATCCCCGGTGGCAAAGCCGTGCACCTTGATCTCCACCTTCTCGGTGAGGCCGGCGTAGTATTTGCGCAGCACCGCCAGGACTTCCGGACGGCTGAAGTCCGCGGGCACCTCGCCGCCTTCGGAGAGCATCTTGCGGAGCATGGTGCCGGAGAGCATTAGACGGTCTTCCTTGCCGTGGGGGCAGGTGCGCATGGAGGCCATGCCCCGGCATTTGTTGCAGAAGAAGGTCCAGTCGATGTTGAGAGGTTTGAGTTCCAGGGCGTCTTTGGGAATCTGGGTGAAAATCTTCTGGGCGTCAAAGGGGCCGTAGTATTCGCCCACACCGGCGTGGTCCCGGCCGACGATCAGGTGGGAGCAGCCGAAATTCTGGCGGAACACCGCATGGAACAACGCTTCCCGGGGACCGGCATAGCGCATGTCCAGCGGATACCCGGACTGGATGCAGGTGTCCTTCACAAAGTAGTACTGGGTCAGGACGTTGATGGCCTCGGTGCGGACTTCGGCGGGAATGTCGCCAGGTTTCAGTTTGCCCAGCAGCTGGTGGATGAGCAGGCCGTCGCAGACTTCGATGGCGATCTTGGCCAGGTACTCGTGGGAGCGGTGCATGGGGTTTCTGAGCTGCAGGGCCGCGATGGTGTTCCAACCCTTGTCCTCAAACATCTTCCGGGTTTCCCAGGGCCGCATGTACAGGCCGGGATACTGTTTCGGGAAGGGGCCTTCACTCCATACCTTACAAACCCCGCCCAGGTTGACGGCCTCCTGGTTCATGACCATCTGTACGCCCGGGTGCTCCATATCGTTGGTGGTGAAAACCTCTTTGCATTCCCAGGCCTTGTCGATCTCGTACTTCTCGGTGACCTTCATGGTCCCCATCATCTCTTCGGTCTCTTCGTCCACCAGCAGGACTTCCTGGCCGATCTTGATGGAGTCGGCTTTGCCTTTGTTGACGGACATGGTGACGGGGATGGGCCAGAAGGTGCCATCGGTCAACTTCATATCGCCGACGGAGCCTTTCCAGTCGGCCTGACCCATAAAGCCGTCCAGGGGAGTGAAACCGCCGATGCCCATCATAATGAGGTCGGCCGTTTCCCGGGAGGTCATTTGGACAACGGTGAGTTCTTTAGCCCGCTTCTTCTCCTCGGCGATCTCGGCCGCGGAAAGGAGCAGGGGTTTTAATTTTTTCTCTTTGCCAAGCGGATTTACCAGAGCCATATCCTTCCTCCTGGAGGGCTTAAGTTTTTTTGTCGGTTCTCTAACTAGTGAAAAAATAAGTGAATTTTTTCACATAACACCAAGGAAAGAAATTATGCTAGAAGCGCCGCAATGTCAATAGAAAATTTTCACAAATTTTGTATCCGAAAAGACTCTAAAGATCAAGTGGTATCAGGAACCTCCACCAGGTAGCTGACGGTGGTTTCCCGGCGGCCCCGCAACACCACGGCGGGGCCTGGTTTTATGGTCATTTTGTCTTCCAGCTCCCGGTAGGTGGCCTCCCCGATGACAATGGGGGCGTCCTCCTGCCGGGCCACCTCCAGGAGGCGGGAAGCTACGTTGACCACGTCGCCGATGATGGTAAAGTCCATGCGTTTGCTGGAGCCGATGTTGCCGACAATGGCCTCTCCGGTGTTGATGCCCACCCGCATCCCCTGAACGGCCATGCCTGCCTGCTTCAGGGACGCCAGGCGCTGCTGCATGGCAATGGCGCAGGCCACCGCCTGGCCCGCGGCCTGGGGAATCTCCAGGGGAACCCCGAAGCAAGCCAGCAGACCGTCTCCCAAAAACTTGTCCAGGGTGCCCTGATGATCAAACACCAGGTCCACCATCTCGGTGAAATAGTGATTCAGCAGTTCTACGACCTTGCCGGGGTCCATTTTTTCGGACAGGCTGGTGAACCCCTGGATATCGGCGAACAGCGCGGTCACATGCCGCCGCTGGCCGCCCAATTGGAGCATCTCCGGATTTTTCAGGATGGCCTCGGTCATGGCCGGGCTGACGTAGCGGCTCAGGGTATCCCGGAGCACCACCCGTTGTTCATACAGGCGCAGGCGGCTCCGGAGACTGGCTTCGTGACCGGCCTCCTCCTGGGCGATCTCCTGGAGGAGCTTTTTCAGCTCCGCGTCATCAGCTTCATCCGCCAGGGCCAGATAACTGCGCCGCGCCTCCAATTCATGAGCAATGGCCAGCTCAATGGCCTGAAGAATATCGAGTTTCATCATGGTCCCCTAATGAATTTTATATTTTATGATATTATTCAATTAATTTGCCAGCCTAAATTGTCTGGTGCCGAAAAATTATTGGGGTGGTTCACATCCGGCGCGACAATACTTACTATTGAATAGCTAAGGCCAAGGGCTTTTTTGTCCCTTTACCTCTCACCAGGAGGAAATATGCCCCCTGAATTGCACGTGGAGATTGTGGTGTACGACGCGCCGGCCGCGACCCGCCGGGGCAGCTGCGACTGCGGCTGCGACCATCACGGCCAGGACCATGGACATGAGCCTGGCCATTGCCAGGAAGGGAGCCACGGCCACCACCACCCCGACCCCTTCGAAAAAATCAGCCTGGAGATGCAGACCCGGGCCCTGGCCCTGACCCTGGAAAAAGAGTTTCCCGGCAAGGTCCGGGTGGAATATATTAATGTCCTGAAAGACCCCCGGGGGCCGGGGCTGCCCCAGACCAAGCTGTTGTGCTCCCTCACCTATCCCACGCCCCTGGTCTATGTGAACGGCCGGGGCCGCTTCGCCGGGGCCCTGCCGGTGGAGCGCCTAAGGGAGGAAGTGCAGAGCCTCTTGGCGCGGGGGCCAGCCTGAGCAGGCGTCCGGCCCGCCCAATACATTATGAAAATGCGCTCTGGGGGGAGGGTTAAGGGGAAGTGGCTCCCCTACCCTCCCCCGGACCCCTCTCCCAAGCACCGCGAATCGGGAGCCCGAGGCTCTTGCCTGTGTCGCACCGGCTGGAAGCTTATGAGCGCTAACCTAACCCATATTTGTCATTCTGAACGGAGCGCCGCTGAGTGAAAAATCTTGGTTTCTCAATGAGATAAGAGATGCATAGCTTTGCTCAGCATGACAATAAAGCCTTATGGTAACGCTTATGGGCTGGAAGCCTGTGGTCCCGAATTATCAGGTTCGAGGAGGGGCCGTGGGGGAGGGGTCTCAAAACCCCGGTAGCACGGGCATCCGGCCCGTGCCCGAACGGGCTGGAAGCCCGTTCTACCGGTCTTGGGGAGTAGCCGCCAAGGGCACCGCCCGCCGCTATAACCCTGGACTCTGGACCCTGGATTTTGGACTTTGGACTTTGGACTTTTCATAACAGGAGGGTATATGCCCGAAAAATACGGCAAAGGCTGGAACCCTTACCTGGCCGGCGCCCTGACCGGCCTGCTGATGGTCCTGTCCATCGGGCTCACCGGCAGGTTCTTCGGGGCCTCCACCACCTTTGCGCGCACCGCCGCCATGCTGGAGAGCCTGGTGTCCCCCGAGCGGGTGGCCGCGATGCCCTATTTTATCAGAAACGCCCCGGTCTTTGACTGGCAGTGGCTCTTTGTGGCGGGCATCCTGGTGGGCGCTTACCTCTCCGCCAAACTTTACCGGGATTTTCGCCTTGAGGCCGTGCCTCCCATGTGGGCGGCCCGTTTCGGCGCTAATCAGCTTGGCCGCGGCCTGGTGGCCTTCGCCGGCGGGGTGGTGGCCATGTTCGGCGCCCGGCTGGCCGACGGCTGACCCAGCGGCCATGGGCTGAGCGGTCTGCTCCAGCTCGCCATCAGCGGTTTTGTGGCCCTGGTCTGTTTTTTTCTGGGGGGCATGGTGGTGGCCCGCCTCCTCTACGGCGGAGGGAAACAGCCATGACCACTTTATTGTATGGCTTTATCACCGGCATTTTGTTCGGGTTTCTCCTGCAAAGGGGTCAGGTGCTGCGCTATGACAAGCAGCTCGGGGCCCTGCGCCTCATGGACCTGACCATTGTCAAATTCATGCTCTCCAGCATCCTGGTGGCCATGGTGGGCTTTTATCTTCTATACGACCTGGGACTGGCCAAGCTTTCAGTGAAGGCCACCATTTTGGGAGGCACGGTCATCGGCGGCCTCTTGTTCGGCGTGGGCTGGGGCCTGTTCGGCTTTTGCCCCGGCACTGCCATGGGCGCGGTGGGCGAAGGCCGCTGGGGCGCGCTCTGGGGCATTGCCGGCATGATCGTCGGGGCCGCGCTTTACGCCGAGGCCTATCCCCTGATGAAGCAGACGGTCCTCACCTGGGGCGATTTAGGCAGGCTGACCCTGCCCCAGGTCTTGGGGCTGAATCACTGGCTGGTCATTCCGGTGATCATCGCCGGCACCCTGGGCCTGTTTTATTGGTTTGAAAAAAGGGGCCTGTGAAGACGCCGAAGCCCGGGCCCCCCACCCCGGCAGCCCAGCCGGCGCAGTGGCCCAGTGTGGTCCCACTTGTAAGAAAAGTTTTCTGTTTTCTGTGAATGAGCACCAACTATCTAAATGCCATAATCAGAGGCGGAACTTTTCATACTTTCCGGGTGCGCGCCGGCTCACTCGGAGATGCTCCGAAAATATCTCTCTATGAAAAGAATCTTATGATACTAATCTCTCATTGAATTGAAATAAAACCCATGAAGCGCCAATCATATTGATATTCCGCATTATTTTTACTGAAAACCGAAAACTGAAAACTGAAAACCCTATGACAACCCGGCCCATCATCACCTTGCTCACCGACTTTGGCAAACGGGACCCCTACGTGGCGGTCATGAAAGGGGTCATTCTGTCCTTGAGCCCCGAGACCAACCTGGTGGATTTGACCCATCAGATTCCGCCGCAGGATATCACCGCCGCCGCCTTTTTTCTGTCCGAGGCCGCGCCCCTCTTCCCCCCCGGAACCATTCATCTGGCCGTGGTGGACCCCGGGGTGGGCACCTCCCGGCGGGGATTGGCGGCCAGCGCCGGAGGACACTTCTGGGTGGGGCCGGATAACGGCCTGTTTCACCTGATTTTTCAGCTAAGCGACTCCCCGGAGGCAGTCTCCCTGGAAAACCCCCGCTATTTTCGGGAATCCGTGTCCCCCACCTTCCATGGCCGGGACATCTTCGCGCCGGTGGCCGCGCACCTCTCCCTGGGCGCCCCTCTGGCGGCCTTGGGACCCCCGATCCCTGAACCCGTAGCCCTCCCCTGGCCTCAACCCGCCTTCACCCCTGAGGCGGTCCGGGGGGAGATCGTCCATGTAGACGGGTTCGGCAATCTGGTGAGCAATATCAAGGGCGACGACCTTCTGGAGTGGCTGGGGGGAAAGCCCGCCATGGTGATCCTGGGGAGCCTGACCCTGCACGGATTGCTGCGGACCTATGGCGATATCCCCTCTGGAGAGTTTCTGGCCCTGGTGGGCAGCCACGGGTTTTTGGAGATCTCCTGCAACCAGGGGAGCGCCGCCCTGCGGCTGGGAGTGGGCAAAGGCCGCTCCCTGTCCATCGTCAGGGCCTGAGGCGATTTTTTTCAAACAGATCCTCATGGGCCGTCGGCCCACCCGCAAAGCCTGAAAAATTATAGGGCGGGCGTCTCGCCCGCTCAATACATCGCCGGATTTGGAGCAAAGCTCTGTAGGGTGCGTCTCACGCACCAATTTTCGGCGCGTAAGACGCGCCCTACGGGAAACTTTTCAGGACAGGCAATCCGTTTTTTTAATATCTTCAGCGTGTTGGCGCCTTTGTGAGAGATTTACGCCAAGACGCCAACGCGCCAAGATTGAGGCGTGAACTTTTCAGAACACAATAAACTTTGGACCTTGGACCCTGGACTTTGGACTTCTTATAACAGAGTTGTGTCCCGGGATAAAAACCTCGTATGACAACCAGTGAGGCTCAATCGCACGGTGAGCACAACGACCCGCAGCCCTGGCTGCTGCGGGGCTTCGGCTATCCCCTGCTGCTGCTCGGTCTGACTATAGCCCTGGTGGTCATGGCGGTCCTCGCCGCCGGGGTGGGGCCCTATAAGCTGAGTTATGGCCAGCTCTTCGGCCTGATCCAGCGCTGGGCCGCGGGGGACGCCCTGAACCCGGCCGAAGCCACGGCTTTGGCGGTTATCTTCCATATCCGCATCGCCCGCATCGTTCTGGCCGGCCTGGTGGGGATGGGGCTGAGCCTGGCGGGCGCGGCCTTTCAGGGCATACTGCTCAACCCCCTGGCCGAGCCCTTCACCCTCGGGGTGGCCGCGGGCGCCGCGTTCGGGGCTTCCCTGGCCCTGAGCCTGGGCTTTGCCGGCGCCCTCTGGGGGTCCCTCGGACTATTGCCCCTCATGGCTTTGCTGGGCGCGGCCGCGGCCCTGGCCCTGGTTTTGGCGTTGGGCTCCATGGCCGGCGGCATCCAGCACGGCACCCTGATCCTGGCCGGGGTCATTGTCAGCGCCTTTCTGTCGTCCCTCATCAGCCTGGTGAAATTTCTCTACGCCGACAGCCTGTCCAGCATCGTCTTCTGGATCATGGGGAGCCTCTCGGCCCGGGGCTGGGGCCACGTGGCCTTTGCGCTGCCCTATGTAGCGGTGGGCAGCCTGATCCTGTTCCTCTATGCCCGGGAACTGAACCTCCTCACCCTGGGGGACGCCTCCGCCCAGCAGCTGGGCCTCTCGGTCAGCCGGGTGCGCCTCATTCTGCTGCTGGCTGCCTCCCTGATCACCGCCGGCGCGGTGGCGGTCTCCGGCATCATCGGCTTTGTGGGCCTCATCGTCCCCCACCTGGCGCGCCTGTTGGTGGGCCCGGACCACCGGAGGCTTTTGCCCACCGCCGGCCTGGCCGGAGCGGTGCTCCTCATCGCGGCCGACACCCTGGCCCGGGTCATCCTGCCCTACGGCCAGGAGCTCCCGGTGGGCATCATCACCGCGCTCCTGGGCGGCCCCTTTTTCTGCTATCTCCTTAAGGTGACCAAAGGGCAGACCCTCTTATGATCCGGGTGGAAAACCTCACCGTAGCCTACGGCGACCGGGTTATCCTGGAAAATCTGAATTTTCAGGTGGCCGCCGGGGAATTTGTCGGGCTGCTCGGTCCCAACGGCTCCGGCAAAAGCACCCTGCTCAACGCCCTCACCGCCCTGGTGCCCCGGCGCGCCGGCGCCGTGTGGTATAACGGCGCTCCCCTGGAATCCTGGCCGCCCCGGGCCCTGGCCCGCCAGGTGGCAGTGGTGCCCCAGTTCACCTGGGTCAGCTTTCCCTTCACCTGCTACGAAGTCGTGCTCATGGGGCGCTACCCCTACCGGCGGCGCTTTCAGGGGGAATCGCCCGCTGACCTGGACGCGGTGCGCCTCGCCCTGCGGGAAACCCGCACCGAGGACCTGGCCCAGCGCCTCATCACCCAGGTATCGGGCGGCGAACGCCAACTGGTGATGCTGGCCCGGGCCCTGGCCCAGGAGACGCCCATTCTCTTTCTGGATGAGGCCACCGCCACCCTGGATGTCCGCCGCAAGCTCGAGGTCTTTGACCTCCTGACCGACCTCAACCGCAGCCGGGGCCTCACCGTGCTGGCGGTGATGCACGACATCAACCTGGCCACCCAATATTGTCAGCGCCTGATTTTTTTGAAAAATCGGGGCATCTACCGGGACGGCGACACCTTCGCCGCCTGCCGCCCGGAGGTGCTGGAGGCGGTGTACGAAACCCCGGTGCTGGTGCAGCCCCACCCGGCCACCGGACGGCCCAGCGTGCATTTTTTACCGCGGGCTTGGGAGGAGAGCCGCGCCTGAGCCGGCAAGATGAAAAGCACGAAATTATTCGCTGGGGGGAGGACTGGGGGAGCGGTGGCTCCCCCACCCTCCCCCCAGACCC